>JBPCNK010000163.1:0-9266 GCA_051001345.1 Acidobacteriota bacterium
CCAGAGCCCTGTGCCCACACGTGCTGAGGCGGCCAGCCGGTAGAGGGCTCTACTAGGTTTCTCGCGACCCGCGACTCGCGACTATCCAAGCACTTCACGGTAGTACTGCTCGTATTGTGGAATGACCAGGTCCGATGAATACGTCACGGCGCGGCGACGGGCGTTTTTTCCCATGGCCTGGTGGCGCGCCGGATCCCCCAGGATCTCCAGCGCCCGTCGCGCCATCGCTCCAACGTCGCCGATTGAACAAAGCGCTCCGCACTCTCCATCGACGACCAGTTCGGGGATCCCACCAGCGTCGGTCGCCACAACGGGAACCTCGCAAGCCATCGCCTCAAGCGCCGCCAGCCCGAAACTCTCCAGCTCGCTCGGCAGTAGCATCAAATCACTGTCGGACAGAATCTCGGCGACCTCATCGGATTTGCCGACAAAAAACACACGGTCGTGAATCTTGCGCTCGCGCGCCAAGTGCTCTGCCCGTGACCGCTCTACTCCGTCTCCGACCATCAACAGCACAACCGGCATCTCCGGCGCCATTCTGGCCACCACCTCTACGGCGTCGGTAATCCGTTTGAGAGGGCGGAAATTTGACAGATGCACGAGAATTTTCTCTCCGCGCGGGGCGAACTTCTCGCGGAAAAGGCCGCTAGGCTTGCGGGAAAAGGCCACGGTGTCGACGAAATTGGGAATCACCCGGATGTCCGTGTCGATATTAAACTCACGATAGGTCGCCTCGCGCAGATAGTTGGAGACGGCCGTGACTCCATCGCTGCGCTGAATTCCAAACCGTGTAATCGGCAGATACGAATGGTCCTTTCCGACCAGAGTAATGTCGGTCCCGTGCAGCGTGGTAATGATCGGCAGGCGGTCGGGAGCCATCATCTCCCGCGCCAGAAATGCGCTGATCGAATGCGGAATGGCGTAGTGAACGTGCAGCAGATCCAGCCCCGCCGATTGGGCGACTTCAACCATTTTGGTGGCTAGCGCCAAAGAATACGGCACATATTCAAACAACGGATAGTTCATCGCCTCGACTTCGTGAAAGTGGATCTGATTGTCCAGGCGATCGAGCCGGTAAGGCAGAGCTGAGGCGATAAAGTGGATGATGTTGTCGCGCTGCGCCAGTTGTTTGCCCAGTTCCGTGGCGACAACTCCGCTGCCGCCATAGGTGGGATAGCAGGTGATGCCGATCTTCAAGCGTGTCTCCGTATGATGACTAGTGGCCTGTAGCATCTGAATTGATACTAACAACATTGATCCTAGTGACGCTCTGCGGTGCAGTGAAAAGCGGCTTCACCACAGAGACACAGAGGACACAGAGAAAACACAGAGAAAACTTCGTACCAACGACCAGCTGTCAGAAATTCTAAGCATGCATGTCAACTCAATGAGACAGTCCCTCCGTGCAGCGATCGAAGTTCATAAGACTCGTAAAGTCGCTTTTCTCTGTGTTCCTCTGTGTCCTCTGTGTCTCTGTGGTGAAGCCGGTCAAAAACCGGCCTCAGTTTTCCTATAGCCACCCGCGGAAGCGGATCAATGTTGTTGATACCAATTTAGATGTTACAGTCCACTAGTTTGGCTTGCTCGGAGCCGTCGTCGAGGCAGCACCGTACCCGGAAGCGTACGGACCGTGATCGTTTTTTTTCACAACCGGGATCAACCCATGGACAAACCGACGACGTCCACGATCCCACACCGACCCCTGACGCCTGACCCATGCTTTTTACTTTTGAACGACTTCCTCGGGTTTGAAGGTCAACTGCGCCACCAGATCGGAATCCAGCCGGTAAATTGCGGCCGATTGAGAAGTCCGAGCCCAGATTTTTTCCTTGGCATCCTTCCCGATCCAGATTTTCACAGGCGGCTTTCCCTTGAGCAGGACTTCTACCTCGATAGACGCCGGCTCCAGACCATAGCCCTTCAGCGGACCAGGCGCTTCGACGATTTCCGCTGCGCGGAGCGTCTCAAAGGGGGTAATGACCCGGTAGTACTGGGCTTCCTTGCCCTTCAGCGCAGCAGGTTCCTTAAACTTCCAGGCGAACCCGCCACTTTTTTCCAACCACAGGCTTCCCTGAGCGTTCTTGAATCTGAAAGACTCGGCCTCTTCGCTTTTCCAGTGCGCGACAGATTTGTCGCGGAAGACCGTTGGATCGGCGACGACCTTGCTCAGCGAATCCTTCGCGACGGTCAGGATCTGCGGGGAACCCGACACGCGCACGTAAAAGTTGTCGGCAACGGCCAAACCGACCTCCAGCATGCGTATTCCCTCTTTGCCTAGAAACAGTTCGATCCTGCGGGCAGGCGCATCCAGCCCAAAAGACTTCAAGTCCTCAGGTTTTTCCGAAATGAATTCCTTGATTTGGGCCGCTGAGAGGCCCGAAAGCAAAGAGGAGATCTCCCCACTGTCGGCCGGCAATGGAGCAGGTTTTTCGATCGTCCACTGGTCGGCCCCGGAGCGCGAGACTTCCACTGTTTTGGTCGCTTCCGTAATCGCAATTCTCTCGACCTTCGAGGAATCAAAAACCACCAGTTGGCGATTTCGAAATTGAGCGACATCCTTGTCGACCGCAGTCAGAACGGCGTCGGAGATGAGATGAATGTCGGAACCGGATTTCTGGCGCGCATAAAGATTACTGCCGGAAAAGTCCTTGGCGCCCAACCAGATTTCGTGCTGGCTCTTGTCCTTGAGGGAAAAGCGAACCTTCCAGGCGGGCTCCTGCAGCGCGAATTCTTTCAGGTGGGAAGAATCGGCTGCAAATTCCCGAGTCGAGCGGGCGTCAGCCAGCGCTGTGGCAATCGCATCGGCGCTGGCCGGGTCGGCTGGTCCGGCGACGGGTTCGACCAGCTTCCACTGATCGCCCTGTTTGCGCAGGTGGACGCGACGCGCGCCTTCAATCCAGATTTCCTGAACGTCGGACGCTTCGAATTTGTAGAGCTTCCCTTTGCCCTGCTCCGCGGCCTGGCGCTTGTCCGCGCCCTTGAATTCGTAATAATAGACAAAGCCCGCCAAGGAAAAAAAAACGATGCCCAGCCCCACCAGCGTCTTCCAGTTCATCGTCGTTTCGACCAGACCCAGACACCGGCGACCAGCACAAACAGCGGCATGACGATCATCGTCAACCAGCGCACCATCTGTCCCTGGGCTTCGGTCAGCTGAATGAGCCGCTGGCGCGGGCTCTTCGGTGCGATCGATACGACTTCCTCGTCGCCGGCAACCCAGGCCACGGCGTTAATGAACACGTCTCCGTTGGCCTGTTGCGCGTAGGTTCCGTCGGTGGCAAAATCTGAATCTCCGATCACGATGACTCGAGACTCGCGCGGCGCCGGCGGCGCCTTGCCCTCCCCAGGAGGCACGGCAGGGGCCTCCGCCACAGGCTTGGCCGATGCAATCGCCAGCGTGAGGGGTCCCTTCTCGTCTTTGCCTTCGTCGAACTT
This sequence comes from Acidobacteriota bacterium, assembly GCA_051001345.1. Lineage (GTDB taxonomy): Bacteria > Acidobacteriota > UBA6911 > JACQSX01 > JBPCNK01 > JBPCNK01. Next base: position 3,436 of record JBPCNK010000163.1, read on the forward strand.
CACCTCGGCCTTCAACTCCGTCTCACCCCAGCTTCTGGGACCGGTCTTGAAAAGCTCGGTGACGGTAAACCCGGTAGCGTCGACCTTCTTTAGAGAGCGGGCCAGCGGATAGAAACTCATTGTGCCGCTCAGTTCCCGCGTCATCGCGTGCGGTTGAACTTCGGTCACCAGTGGAATCGCAGGGCCGGCGCCAAAAATTCTTCCCAGGCCGCTGGCATCAACGACGGTGACATTTTGGAGCTCGATACCTCGGCTTTTCAACAGTTCCGACAAACCGCCGTCAGCCTCCGGATCAATCAAAGCCAGCAGGTTGCCTCCCCCGTCCAGGTACCTGCCGATTCGCTCGATCTCGGTTGGCAACAGGGCGTTTTTCGGTCCGGCAATAACCAGAAGGTCACAGTTGATCGGACTATCCGGTTCTTCCGCCAGGTTCATCGCATCGACCGAATAGTTGAGCGCTTGGAGGCGCTCCTTTGCGCGGCCCATGCCCTGCCGTGGATCGCGCTCGTCGGGCGATTTCTCCTGATGGCCGCGCGAAAAACAGATCCGCCGGGACTTCGTGCGTGTCAGCTTCAGCAACGCGTTGGTCAGCGCCTGCTCGGAGATATCGGACATCTTTTCCTTCTTCTCTCCGATACGGACAAACATTTCATCGGGCTGCCGCACCTCGAACTGTCGTGCCAACCCCGGCTGTTCTTCCGGATCAATGACTCGAACGCTCACCTTTGGAGAGAGCTCCTGGTACTCGCTGACGAGATCCCCAAAGGTCGCGTTGCGCAGCTTGGAAAACCGGACGATCTCCACATCCTGCTGTAGACCCTTAACCAGTTGGACGGTCTGAGCAGAAAGGCTGAACTGCTTGTTTTCGGTCAAATCCCAGCGTTTGTTGTGCCTGTAGCCGAGGAAATTGACCAGAATAAGGATGCCGAAGAAAAAAACGAGTGTCAGTCCAAGCGCAGAGCTATAGCGGGTCGAACGCCGCTGCAAAGTTCGGCGGATGTCGCCCAGCTGCGTGGCCAGATAGAACAGCGTTACGACGGCGCCAACGATCAGCAGGATTTGAGCGGTCCGGTTCCACTCGCCCGCGACCAACCGACGGTAGGCAAACGCTCCGAATAGCAGCGCCGGTCCCAGATATCCGGAGATCGTCTTGAGCAAATACACGCTATTCCCTCCAGCGCAACGATTCGATCGAGCTGGCCGTCAGAGCCAGCCCCGTGGCAATCAGGCTTCCCAAAAACACCAGGCTCTTTGTGTCCAGGACACCTTTGGCGAAGTCCTCAAAATGAGACAGGATCGAAAGATACTGCAAGATATCGGCCGTCGCACCTTCGGCGCGATCCACGGCAATCTGCAGCACCCACAGCATCAGCACCAACCCAAACGTCAGCACCGCCGATACAATCTGGTTTTCGGTCAGACTCGACAAAAACAGCCCCAGCGCCAGAACCGCGCCGCCCAAAAGAAACAAGCCGAGGTAGCCCACGGCGATAGGCTTCAGCGCCGGGTGCGGATCGCTGGCGAAGTACAGGATGACCGAATAAATGAAAGTCGGCAGCAACATGATCGCAAAAAACGCAAGGGCCGAAAAAAACTTCCCGAGAACGATCTGCCAGCGGGTCAACGGCGAGGTCAGCAGCAGCTCGAAAGTCCCGCGCTTCTTTTCCTCGCTTAGCAGCGGCATTGTAATCATGGGCAAAAAGAACAGCATCAAGGTGCTCAGAAAGCTGAACAGATTGCGCATCACCATAGCGTTCATGTCGATTTCGCCCGCCTGGCCCGACTGCATCATCTGCGGCATCTGGCTCATGTAGAAGGCGAGCACCTGGTAGAAAAAGAATCCCACCACAAAGTAGAACACTGCCAAAACAACGTAGGCGACCGGCGAGACGAAGTAGGCCTTCAGTTCCTTCTTTAGAATTGCAACAATGTTTCCCATCGTCAGGCCCCCGGCTCCTTCCCTTCGACCTGCGGCGCCGCCTCCTGGGTGGTGAGCTTCAGGAAGATTTCTTCAAGGCTCATGGTTTCGGCGTGCAGCTCGTACAACTCCAGACGGGCTTCCACCAACCGGCGGGCAATCTGCGCCCGGATGTCTTCGCGCGAGTCGGTTTCGATATCGACAGTGGTACGACCGCTGTCTTTCTGCAGGACCAGCTCGAAGCGCCGCAGCCCTTCCAGTCCGCGCAGCGCGCGCTGGAACTCATCGTAGGTCCCCTTGACTTCGATCCGAACGCGCTCTCCGCCCTGCAGTTGATGGGTCAAGTTGGCTGGCGTATCGACAGCGACTATCTTGCCATCGTTAATAATAATGACGCGCTGGCAGGTCATGGACGCTTCCGGCAGAATATGCGTCGACAAGATGATGGTGTGTTTGCCGCCGAGACCTCGGATCAGCTCGCGAACTTCGATGATCTGCTTGGGATCCAAACCGACGGTGGGCTCGTCGAGGATCAGCACCTCCGGATCGTGAATGAGCGCCTGGGCCAGGCCAACACGCTGTTTGTAGCCCTTCGAGAGTTTTCGGATGATGGTCGATCCAACATCCTGGATGCTGCACTGCCCCTTGACGTGCTGACGACGGTCGCCGCGTTGACGGGACGGAACACCCTTGATCGCGGCCACAAAATCCAGATAAGAATCGACGGTCATTTCGGGATAGAGCGGAGGGTTCTCCGGCAGGTATCCGACGCGCCGCTTGACTTCCAGCGGAGACTTGAACACGTCGAAGCCCGCCACGCTGGCCTTGCCGCTGCTGGCCGGAATGAATCCAGTCAGCATGCGCATCGTCGTGGTCTTACCCGCTCCGTTCGGGCCGAGAAAGCCCAGGATTTCACCCTCTTTAACTTCGAAGCTGACGCTGTCTACCGCCGTCACGTCGCCGTAGCGCTTTGACAGGGCTTCTACTTGAATCATTGCGTACTCCAAACGAAAAGATCGACTTGTATCAGAGCAACTGTCCGGTTGTCAAACCAGGAACAGGGGTCAGGCTTCAGGGGTCAGGGGTCAGGAAATTGAAGACACTGCTCGACAAATCCACAAAACATCCCAAGCAGGAGTGGCACAGGGCTCGCCCTGTGTGCCTTTCTTTCCCGGTCACGCCCGCGACGACGAAGGAAGCCCTGGACTATGACCACACAACGAGCGTTGTGGGCCACCACAAGATCCCTGTTGCGTCCCGCCCGTGCAGCGTTACAATGAGACACGAATGGGTGTTCCGACAACTTAACTGAAGGATCTTCCATACAGTTCCCTTCTTAGCGAACGGGCTACTGCAACCGGGCCCAGCCGGCGGAACGGCGGTGGAAGGGTGCTTGGGGAGCGGCGCTGCTCCCCATTCTTGTTTGTACTGCTGTGAAAAAACCACCAGGGGCGGGCCCGCCCGTACGGACGCAATCGACGGCGTCGGACGATCCTTTCGACCAGATGTCATTGCAACAGATCGGAGACCAGATCCGCACGCTGGCCGAGCATCCCGATCAGAACTTCTTCGAGCTGGGCGCCTGTCTCAATGCCGTCAAATCGCGGAAGTTATTTCAGTCCGACTACCTGAGCTTCGGCGATTACGTGCGCGCCGGTTGCCCGTTCGGATGGCGAACAGCCAATTACATGATGCGTGTGGCGCAGTGTCTGGATGCGGTTACTTGCGCGCGGCTTGGATATTCGCGCGCCAGGATGGTCGCCTCAATCGAAGATGCTCGGCTGCGTGCCGAGACGGTCGATGCCATCGAGAGTCTCACCGTTCGTGAAGCCGCCCACTCCATGGTTAGTCTCCGGCGCAATGCCCCGGGATCGTTTTCCCGACTGACCCAACCGTCGCCGCGACAGATTAGTCGAGCCTTCCTCGCGCTGTTGACTGGCGCCCTGAGCCTGGAGGGTTTTGAGCGACGCGCTCCGAATCTTGAGAAACACTTGCTGCGCGGGAAGCGAAAAGGGGATGTAGTGGCCGCCCAGATCCTCCAAACCCTTCGCCAAGGCGAGCCCCAACGCCAATGGCAGGCCCAGATCGAGCAAAACCTGTGGGTGCTCGAGCATGTGTCGCTCGACTCACTGGGTGGCCCGATTCGCCAGGCGCTTCAGCGTGTTCTAAAGAAGGGATCGAGTGGCCGCAAAGACGACCGCCAGTTGAAACTGTATTGATACTACAGTTCGGTAGTTGAGTGCCGCGGGTCGCGAGCTAGGACGGGTGGTTGGCGCCTGACATCCAAGTGACGTTGATCACTGTTTCCGTGGCCATTTTTGATAGAGTGTCTCCCAACCCAAGATGATTTCCTGCTCGGTGCAGCCTTCAAGAATATCGGAGGAAGCAGAGCTACGGTAATTCGGAGCGGAGAACTAATGGCAGGAACCAGCACGCGTTTGAATCTATTCACCGAATTGGAAATGTGGATGTTCTGTACGACGCATTTCTTCCGGTTTCACGTTGCCACCCGGCCAGCCCGAGAACGCGTCGGATCGGAACGCAAGGACCACACTGAGACGCTGGAGGAAACCGACGAGATGCTCCAGCGTATGGAGTATCTGTGCGGGCGCCTCATTGACCTGGAAACTCGCCGGGGCACGCTCAGTGGCCAGAGCGGCGGCGAAGAAGAGGACATCGTCAAGCAACATCAGGTTCTGGCGCAACTCGGCGTGTTTCAGGAAGCCATGCGCAGCTTCCGCGTTCTGATCGGGGACGTTCTCAAGGCGCGCCGCGAAGTACCGTATGAAACCCTGCAAAGCTTCGGACGGTTGCTCCAGCGCGAGATGGGGCGCTTCCGATCCAGTGAAACATTTAAGGTTTTACAGCACCACCACTTCAACCGGATTTTCCAGCCGGTCATCGAAAGCAAGATCCTGCCCGAAATTATCGATCCGAAGCTGCGCTTCGAGGTCCACGACATTTTTCTCCATTTGTTCCGCTTGCTCTGTTATCTGGATTATTGCGGTGAGCGGCTCAAACGCGGTCAATCCTTCAAATCCTGCGTCTTTGTTCTTTCACTGCTGCAGCGAGAGTGCGGGTTGCTCCAGCGTCAATTGCGATTGACGGGCCAGGTCCTGGCCGAAGAAAGCGCCGACCAGCAACGGGTGTTTCAGATGGCCCTATTCGGCCTGAAGCTGGAATCCCGCAAGGTATTCCGTCGAGAACTGACGGCTCTGTCCAAGGAACTGGACCGGAAGAACGTTTTCGTCAAGATCGAGGACAGCTGCGGCCTGCTGCGAAATAGCCTGGAGAACTCGTTCATCGCGCTGGCTCAGGGGCTTAACCCGCGCTTCAACAAACACGAAGTCTTTGCCGATCTGTACACCCGCTACGAGCAGAGCGTCGATCTGCTGGCGCAACTAAAGCGTCTGCGGGAAGAACTCTCTGGTTGCGAGACGATAGAGGCTTGCAAGCCGCACATGGACGAACTCCGAAAAATGCTCGAGGGATTTGAGACGTCGTCGCTGCGGCACCTGATGATCAAGGACTGGATGGAGTTTCGTAAATTCAGCACCGCCCTGAACTCGGCAGCGTCGCCCGCAGAGTCCTTGCAAATCGCTCACCGCTTTCTGGTCTACGTCGACACGCTGATCGGAGAAGTCGGCAAACGCAACGTGCTGCGCGAGGTCTATGAGGACGATCGCGGCCTGATCGTCCATTAACGCTTCAAGGATTCCATTCGGATCCTTGACGGTTGCCGGGGCTCTGGTACGCTCCCGCGGGCTCCGGCACAGTTTTCGGTAGGCATCCGGCAGTAGGCAGCCGGCAGTACTCGAACGTTCCTCCATCGGAGCGCGGGCGTCCCTCCCGCAGAATCTGACACCGGTTCGATGCGCGCCGGACGCGCACTTCCTCTCGGTGGTAACGTTTT
>JBPCNK010000164.1:0-9588 GCA_051001345.1 Acidobacteriota bacterium
GTACGAGGTACGAGGTACGAAGAAGCAATTTCGGTCATCGTACTTCGTACTTCGTACTTCGTACTTCGTACTTCGTACCTCGTACTTCGTACCTCGTACCTCGTACCTCGTACCTCGTAATTAGTCCTTAGTCTACCTTCCCTACAATGAGAGTGATGTCGTCGTGCTGCTGCAAGGTTCCCTGCCATTGCCGCACCCGTTCGACGACATGGCGGTACATCGCCTCGGGCGACAACAGGAGCGCTTCTTTCAGCGTGGCGATCAGCTGGGGCTCGCCGAACTCTTCTCCTTCAAGGTTGACGGCTTCAGTGATGCCGTCGGTGAAAATCACCACGACGGTGCCGGGCAGAAGCTCGACACAGGCGGCCTCATAGCGCGCGTCCGCGAAAAGCCCCAGAACCGTGCCGCCCACCTCCAGGCGCTCCATCCCGCCATTGTGCATGAGAATCGGCGGCAGGTGGCCCGCGTTGCAGTAGCAAAACTGGCGGGTCGCAACATCATAGCGGCCCGAAAAGAGCGTTGCGTATTTTTCCTGGGGACTGTTGCCGTAGATCTGCGCGTTGAGCTGGGTAATGACCCTGGCCAGGTTCCGCTCTATTTCGCTGGCGTCGCCCTGGTTGATCGACAGCAACTGGGTCCGCACGGCCGCCTGCAGGTTGGCCATCAGCAGCGCCGCCGAGATGCCTTTGCCGCTGATGTCGCCGACGATGATGTGCAGCCGGTCTTCATCCTCCACGATGAAATCATAGTAGTCGCCGCTGACCACACGGGCCGGCTCGCAGCCTCCGAAGATGGACAGACCGCGCGGGTGCGGCAGCTGCTTGGGAAACAGCGTCGCCTGGACTTCACGGGCGATCTCCAGCTCCTGCTCGAGGCGCTTTTTCTCGGTGACTTCCTCGAGCAGCTTGACGATCGACGCACTCATCTGGTTGAAGGAATGGGACAGCGCTCCGAGCTGATCCTTGCGTCGAACGGGGATGCGGTGCTGCAGATCGCCGCTTTGCAGCGCCAGCGTCCCCTGGTACATATCGTGGACTGACCGGGTGATGCGCCGGCTGATGGTGACGCCGATGACCACGGCAAGGACCTCGACGACGACGAAGAATCCGAGCAGGATCCAAAGAACATTGGTCCACAGCCCCGAAAGGTGTGCGCCCTTGAGATACACCCGGTATAGCACTTCGACCGGAACCGAGAAAAACACGGCGGTGGCGCGCTCGGTGCGTCCCGAAGAGTAACTGCGCGAGTTGACACCTGTCAGCCACCAGATCTGCCAGCGGGAATCGCCGCGACTGCGCCGCTGCAGGCGTTGCAGGCCCTGTTCGACCTTTTGACCCTGGGCGTCGCTCTCGGGAACCTGGATCGAATTGGGCGTCACGACAATGGTACTGGCGCCGGAAAAGGCCGCGTAGATGGAGCGTTCCTGCGCCAGGCGCTGTTCGATGTGCGTGTCAAGCGGCGCCGACACATCGAGGTAATAGCCGGGCCAGTTTGGTATCGGGCGCAGCGTCTTGATCAGCACTTGATCATTGCTCTTGAGCACACCTTCGAAGAAGGCCCGAGACCCGAGCCACTTGTCGGCCGGATAATCCGGCAAATCGTGTTCGACCGCCTGCGGATCGTATTTCCAGACAGTCTCAAACGCGGCGTTGATGGGCTGGCGGACCAGCCGGGCCGACAGGCGTGGAAAGTGCGCGGCGTGCCGCGATGCGACGGCCGCCACGATCGGCTGCAGGCTGGCGGGCTGCGGCGTGTGAGGCAACTGTTCGCGGATCTCGGCATTGATCCAGGACAATTCGCGCTCCATGTCGCGCAGCGACGTTTCGACGTAGTTGGCGCCCAATTGTCCGAGGACCATCCGGCTGGCTACATACGCGACGCCTAGAATCACCAGAAGCGGAATCAGGCCGACGACGACAAACGAAACCAGGATACGGTTGCGAACACGCCAGAACAGCCGGTTGCGCAGATAGCCAAACAGGTGAAAGGTGAGATTGGCGATGGCGACCAAGCCGAACACGAATCCGAGAAACGAGACTGAGCTGGGTAACCATTGCTGCAGCGCAATTGCCGCGACAAACGCGATCAACCCCGCCCATTTCCACGTTCTCCACACACGCTTTCGCGGCGCATCCGCTTCGTGAGGAAGGAACTTGGTGGACATGAAGGGCGGATTATAACACGCAGGCTCCAGGCTTCCGGCTCCAGGCTTCCGGCTTCAGGGGAAGTACAAAGGACGAAGGACAAAGGACTAAATTCGTAACTCGTAACTCGTCCTTCAATTCGTCCTTCGTACTTCGAACGCTGAAGCCTGACGCCTGGAGCCTGGAGCCTGGAGCCTGTATAATCGCCCGACTATGCCCAAGAGACTCGCGCCGGTTTTGGTGTTGTTCGGACTGTTGGCCGGCTCCGTGTGGTTAATCAGTCGGCCCGCGGCGGTCGTGGCCCAATCGGATGGACACGCCGTCCAACTGCCCAACGGCTGGAAGCTGACTCCGGCAGGCGTCAGTATTCAGATCGGCGAGCTTCCGCTTGGGCAGGCGATGACACGTGACGGGCGGACCATCTTTCTGACGCAAAACGGCCGAGGCAGGCAATCGGTGCTGGCCCTCGACACGGCCGAGCGCCGCATTCTCGCCGAGGCGCCAGTCGAACGAGCCTGGCTGGGCATCGCCTGGCACGAAGAGACCCGCCGGCTCTATGTCTCGGGCGGCGGCGGCAACTGCATTTACGTTTTCAAATTCGAAGACGGCAAGCTGACAAAGCTGGCGCAGTTCAAACTGGCCGACGCCAGCGCCCGGCTCTTTCCGGGCGGGCTAGCGGTCACGCCCGACGGAAAACGCCTGGTGGTCGCAAACAACTACGTCCACGAGGTTGCGCTGCTGGACGCATTCAGTGGAAAAATCCTTTCGCGGGCGCGCGTGGGCAGCCATCCTTATCAATGCCGGGTGCATCCCGACGGCCGTCGCGTGTTTGTAAGCAACTGGGCCGGCGCCAGCGTCACCGAGCTGTCCATCGAGCCGTTGCGCGTGCTGCGGGTTTACCCGGCGGGCAATCACCCCAACGACCTGGCATTTGATCCGGCTGGACGCTTCCTTTATGTAGCCAACGCCAATGACAATACCGTCAGCGTCATCGATCTTCAAAAAGGCAAGACGATCGAAACCCTGGTGACGTCGATTTCGGCCGCGGCGCCAACCGGCAGCACACCCAATGGACTGGCCGTCAGCCCGTCGGGCGACCGGCTGTATGTTGCAAACGCCGACAACAACAACGTCGCCGTCTTCGCGCTGGCGCCCGACCGCGAGTCCCGCATGCTGGGACTGATCCCGGTGGGGTGGTATCCAACCGTCGTGGCGCTCACTGCCGACAACAAAACGCTGATTGTCTGCAGCGGCAAGGGACTGGCCTCGGCGCCCAACCGCCTCGGGCCCAATCCCTACAACCGAACGACGCCTCGGACACAGTACATCGGAGAACTGTTCAAGGGCGCGGCTGCCTTCATCGACATACCCGATACGCAGGCGCTGCAGCAATACACGGCGCAGGCGTTCGAAAACATACCCTATCGAGATCCGCTGCTGAAGGCCGCTGGTCCTTCGGATCAGTCGGTGGTTCCGTCCGAAGTTGGGCAGCCTTCGACTGCCATCAAGTACGTCGTCTACATCATCAAAGAGAACCGCACCTACGACCAGGTCTTCGGCGACATGCCGCAGGGGAACGGCGACCCCTCGCTTTGCCTGTTTGGCGAACAGGTGACCCCGAACCATCACGCGCTGGCGCGCCAGTTCGTGCTGCTCGACAACTTTTACGCCGACGCGGAGGTCAGCGCCGACGGCCACAACTGGTCGATGGCGGCCTACGCCACCGACTACGTCGAGAAGTTATGGCCGACCACCTACAGCGGCCGCGGCCGGCCGTACGACTATGAAGGGACCAATCCCGCCAGTTACCCGACGCGCGGTTTCCTGTGGGACTATTGCCGGCGCGCCGGCATCAGTTATCGCAGCTATGGGGAATTCATCGAGAACGGCAAGCGACCCGGAAAGCCCGGGCGCGCGACGATGGCGAGCCTGATCGGACATTTCGATCCTTATTACCGGGGGTTTGACGGCGCCTACCGGGATCAAAAACGCGTCGACCGGTGGCTCGTCGAGTTCCGCCAGTTTGAGAAAAGTGGTGACCTGCCGCGCTTGCAGGTTCTGCGGCTGCCCAACGACCACACCAGCGGCACACGGCCCGGGATGCCCACACCGCGGGCCGCCGTGGCCGACAACGATCTGGCTCTAGGCCGGATCGTCGAGGCAATTTCCAGGAGCCGGTTTTGGAAAGAAACAGCAATATTCGTCGTGGAGGACGACGCGCAAAACGGCCCGGATCATGTCGATGCCCATCGCACCGTCGCGTTTGTCGTCAGTCCGCATGTCCGCCGGGGCAGCGTCGACAGCACGCTCTATTCGACGTCGTCGATGCTGCGGACCATTGAGCTGATCCTGGGACTGCCGCCGATGAGCCAGTACGATGCGGCCGCCACACCGATGTTTCGCTGCTTTCAGAACCAGCCCAACCTCGATTCCTACTCGGCGCTACCGAATCGTCATCCCCTGGACGAAGTCAATTCCCCGCAAGCCTACGGTGCGCGCCAATCATTGGCGATGAATCTGGACGAAATCGATGCGGCGCCGGAGTTCGAGCTCAACGAGATTCTCTGGAAATCGATCCGGGGCGCGGAGTCGCCGATGCCGGCGCCAAAGAGGGCGGTGTTTGTGAGACCGGTGGAATGAGACCATTAGAGATTCTTGCAGTCCAAAATTAATACATCCCAATCGAAAATTGGGGATTGGGGATTGGGGATTGGGGATTGAATTTCGGATTGGGGATTGGGGATTGCGGAGTTGATTGTCGATTGCGGATTGGAGAATTGAGGATTGCATTGCAGATTGGGTGATTGGCGATTGGGTTAGAGCCAGGATCGCACTGCCCTTATCGACTGCCCTTCGTACCAAACGAAATCCACAATACAATCCACAATTCCCCAATCCACAATCGTCAATCAACTCCGCAATCCGAAATCCACAATCACAAATTCAATCCCCAATCCCCAATCCCCAATCCCCAATCCCCAATTTTCGAATGAGCCGACATTTCGAATTCTCAATTGCCCATGCGTTCCCGCGCCGACATGGTCGGCAAACGGGCGGCTACTTTTCGCGAGGTTCCCGCAGGCAGGCGCAACCAATAACTACGGCTATATTGCGGCGTGAGATCCTGTTGGAGTTCCGGATTGAGATCGCGCAGGTCATCCAGATCGATTCCGAATCGGCGAGACAACACCTTGAGCGAGACGGCGCGCTTGATTTCGATCGTGTCGAACTCGAGCGGCTCGGCCCGGCGTACTTCTAATCCGAATTCCGCGGGGTTCTTGGAAATGATGGCGATGGCCAGGACGAGCGGCACAAACTTGCGCGTCTCGGCCGCAATCATTCTTCGGTCGGAAATTTCCCAATAGTCGCGGCCTTTGTTGGCCAGCGGGATGATCCGGCCTTCGCCCGTGTTGTAAGAAGCCATCACCAGATACCAGTCACCCACTTTCTCGTGCAGAAACTTCAGATAGCGGGCCGCGGCGCGTGTTGACTTGAAAGGGTCCTGCCGTTCATCCACCCACCAGTCGATTCTCAGGCCGTAACGCATCCCGGTGTCGGCGACAAATTGCCAGGGCCCTACGGCCGCGGCACTCGAGACGGCGCCGGGGAAAAAATTGCTTTCCAGTTGCGCCAGGTACACCAAATCAGTCGGGACACCTTCTTCACGCAGAATCCGGCGCAGCTCGTCTTCATAGAGGCCGATCCGCTCCAGTCCGATCTTGATCAGCTTTCGTCCGTTCGGATTCTTCAAATAGAAATCGATGGCACGCACTACATCTTCGTTGAGGGCGATCGGCAGGTCGTAGCGCGCATGCTGCAAATTCCGCTCGATCTTCCCTCTCAGTTCCGGAGAGATCTCAATGGCGTGAGCGTAAAGGTCCACGCGCGGCAGCACTTCAGCCACAGCCGGCACTGCTTTTTTTTCGGGCCGTGGGACCAGGATCGCCATCTGGTGAAGGCGCTGGAGCTGTTCAAAGGTCCCTTGCAGCCCTTGCAGAAACTCATCAAGTTCGGGCACGTCGGGATGTTTGCGGTGGATTTTTGAAGCGTCTTCGAAAGCTTGAGCGAATGCTTTTTCCGCTTCAGGCAAGTTGCCGTTCAGGAGCGCATTTTCCCCCTTGATGTAATGGCGGCGAACGTCCGCGATATCAGCAACCCAATCGGGCTGCGGCGGGCTGGCCGGCTGGCCAGTGGCTAGTAGCGTGGAAAGCAGCAGCAATGCCGCCAGACAGGCTCCGCAACGCATCTGTGAATTATAACAGTGTGCAATCCACAATCCGAAATTGAGGCTCATTCGAAAATTGGGGATTGGGGCAATCCACAATCCGAAATTGCGGCTCATTCGAAAATTGGGGATTGGGGATTGGGGATTAAATTTGCGATTGTGGATTTGGGATTGCGGAGTTGATTGACGATTGTGGATTGGGGAATTGTGGATTGTATTGCGGATTTCGTTTAGTACGAAGTGCAGTCAAAAGAGACAGCCAATCGGCAATCACCCAATCGGCAATGCAATCCTCAATTCTCCAATCCGCAATCGACAATCAACTCCGCAATCCCCAATCCCCAATCCGAAATTCAATCCCCAGTCCCCAATCCCCAATCCCCAATTTTCGAAGAGAGCGGATAGTCGGCGGTTTGTCACGGGGGGTTCAAAAATCCGAATGATCAAATTACTGAATACAAAAAAGCGAATGCCCCGGAGGTTCCAACGATCCCGTTCCAGTCTCGGCGGCTAGCTGATAAAGACCCTAAGTGCTTTATTTCGCTTTCCGCCTGACCTCTGGAACCGGAACGTTGGTCTCCGGGGCATTCACTTGTCTTCGAGAGGTACTTTATGTAAAGCATTTTTTATGCCAGAGACGGCAGTCGCCAGTCGCCGGCCGCAAGTCGCCGTTGAAATGGTGCGATAATGTGGCGCGGGCCGCGCTGGCAGTGCCGCGACCGTAAGGGAGCGGGCCGGTCGACAGGAGCCGGGATCTAGAATCTTCCTGAAGTAACAAGGTTTCTTCCATTGGTAATCAGAGGTGAAAAGATGCTGGATCTGCGAGACGTTTCTGACAAACTGCCGTGTGGAAACACTGCCTGCGTGTGCAGGACTACCAGCGAAGAAGGGATCTTCAAATGGGGCCGCCGCTTTTGCAGTGAATACTGCGTCAGCGCTTCGAATGTGGCGTCGGAGGTTTGCTTCTGCGGCGATGAAGCGTGCAAGGCGGCAACCGGGACAGTTGTGTCACAGGGTTGAACTGCATGACGACAATTCAGATCTATGACACGACGCTTCGCGACGGGAGCCAGGGCGAAAACATCTCCTTTTCGCTCGAAGATAAGCTCCGGATTGCGTCGCTGCTTGACGACTTCGGCGTTCATTACATCGAAGGAGGATGGCCGGGCAGCAACCCAAAGGACGTCGCTTTCTTCAAACGCGCCGCCGAGGTTTCCTGGAAGACGGCAAGGATCGCCGCTTTCGGGAGCACACGCCGGGCCGGCGCCCGCGCCGCCGAGGATCCAAACGCCCTGGCGCTGGCGGAAGCCGCCACGCCCGTAGTTACGATCTTCGGAAAGAGCTGGGACCTGCACGTCGAGCGCGCATTGCGCACCACGCGCGACGAGAACCTGCGGATGATCGCCGATACCGTCTCCTTTCTGCGCTCGCTTGGCCGGGAGGTCCTCTATGATGCCGAGCACTTTTTCGATGGATACCGCGGCGATCCCGATTATGCGCTGGAGACTTTGCGGGCGGCCGAACAGGCCGGCGCGCAGACGATTGTCTTGTGCGACACCAACGGCGGCAGCCTGGTCGGGCAAATCATCGACGGCGTCCGGGCAGCCGCCGGCGTTGTCGGCGTGCCGCTTGGAATCCACACCCACAACGACTCGGGGTTGGGAGTTGCCAATGCTCTGGCCGCGGTCGAAAACGGCGCCGTCCACATCCAGGGGACTTTCAACGGCTACGGAGAACGCTGCGGCAACGCCAACCTGACCTCAATTCTTCCGACGCTGCAGTTGAAAATGGGCCGCACATCGATCCCGACTGAGAACCTGATGCGGCTGACGGCGCTGGCGAGAACCATCAGCGAGATCGCCAACGTCGCTTTGGCAGACGGCGCTCCGTATGTCGGCGCCAGCGCGTTTGCCCACAAGGGCGGCGTCCACGTCAGCGCCGTCGGGCGCGATCCGGCCACTTACGAACACGTTGAACCCGAACAGGTCGGCAACGAGCGGCGTGTGTTGCTCTCCGATCTGGCCGGCAGGGCCCACCTCGTGTACAAAGCGCACTACTTCGGACTGGAAGATGGCGACGCCGAACTTTCCAAGAAACTGGTCGACAAGTTGAAGGAGCTGGAGTTTGCCGGTTACCAGTTCGAGGGGGCGGAAGCTTCGTTCAAGCTGATGGTTGATCGATTGCTGAATCGGTTGCCGGAATACTTCCAGCTGGAAACGGTTCGTGTCCTGACCGAAAAACGATCCACCGATCCGACCACCATCAGCGAAGCGTCGGTGAAGCTGGTTTTCGATGGTCACGTCGAACACACTGCGGCCGAGGGCGCCGGCCCGGTCAATGCGCTCGACAACGCGCTGCGAAAATCGCTGGAACGCTTCTACCCGCAGTTGAAAGAAATGCGCCTGGTCGACTATAAGGTGCGCGTTCTGGATACGGGAGCCGCCACCGCCGCGCAAGTCCGCGTCCTGATCGAGTCCAGCGACGGCGACCACCATTGGAACACCGTGGGGGTGTCCCACAACATTATTGATGCCAGTTTGCAGGCGCTGCTGGATAGCTATGTTTATAAACTGCAGTTGGGAACGAGATAATCTGAAAGTCGAAATAACGGCGCATTCCAAAATTGGGGATTGGGGATTGGGGATTGGGGATTGAATTTCCGATTGTGGATTGCGGATTGCAGAGTTGATTGACGATTGCGGATTGGGGAATTGAGGATTGTATTGCAGATTGGATGATTGCGCAGATGGCAGTGCCGCGACCGGAAGGTCGCAGGCCTAAGAAGAGCGTCGACTAATACTAATTACGAAATCCGCAATACAATCCCCAATTCCCCAATCTGCAATCGCCAATCAACTCGGCAATCCCCCATCGGCAATCGGAAATTTAATCCCCAATCCCCAATCCCCAATCCCCAATTTTTGATTGCGCCGAAATTTCCCTAATTATTTCAAGTGTCTCCCGCCATCAACTCTAATGCATTCGCCAGTAACGAAGTCGGTCTCGAGTAGAAAGACCGCCGTGCGCGCGATTTCTTCGGGACCGCCCCAGCGGCCAAGGGGCGTGGCACGAGCGACTTCGTCATACTCCTCCTTGGACAAATCCGGCGGCGGCAGAATCGGTCCGGGGGCGATGGCGTTGACGAGGATCTCGGGCGCCAGCTCCAGAGCCAGGGCTTCGGTCAATCCCAGGACGCTCATCTTCGCCACGTAGTAGGGC
>JBPCNK010000165.1:0-8638 GCA_051001345.1 Acidobacteriota bacterium
GTCAAGACCAATAAGAAGGGCGAGTACTACCACGGTGGATTGCCCTTGGGGCGCTTTGACGTCACCGTCAAAAAGGAGGGCTTCCAGCCCGACCAGATCAAGGGAATCAAACCGCCTGCCGGCGGCACCCATGAAGAGAATTTCACGCTGAAGCCCGGTTCGGGGGTCCTCGCTTCCGATTTGACCGAAGAGGATAAGAAAAATCGCGAGGCCCAGGCCCAGGAAGCCACCAAGCAAAAGGCGATGATGGAGGCCGTCAAGACCGAGTTCGACGCCGGACTGAACGCCCTGAAAAACAACGATTACGACACGGCTGTATCCGCTTTCAAAAAAGCCATCGAGAAGGATGCCGAACAGCCCTATATCTGGGCCAATCTCGCAACGGCTTACCACAAGCAGAAGAAACACGACGACGCGATTGCGGCTTTCGAGAAAGCGATTGCGCTAAAAGCCGACGATCCCGCTCTGTTGCAGAACCTTGGCAACGTCTATGCCGAAAAGGGGAGCACCGAAAAGGCGCAGGAATACTTCAGGAAAGCCGCGGATCTCAACCCGCAGTCGGCGGCGATTTCCTATTACAACCTGGGTGTGACCTTCGTCAATTCCGGAAAGACCAAGGAAGCCGCGGAATCGTTCGAGAATTCGATCAAGGCCGACCCGAACTATGCCGAATCCTACTACCAGATGGGCATCTGCTACGTCGGTCTCAACAAGATCGCGGATGCGAAGAAGGCGTTTGAGGCTTACATCAAGCTGACGCCCGACACGGAAAACGCCAAGGTGGCCAAGGATCTGCTGGTCGCCTTGAAGTAATCAGGCCGACGGCCGGAACAGTTCTTCGCAGGGCTTGGAGCCCAGGTCCGCCAGGTTCATCAGGGAGGACACTGCTGCCTCTTTCACCAGACTCTTAGGGTCGCGCGTCAGACGCAGCAGCCGCTGGATTACTTCGGCGCTCAGTTCATTGGGGCGCTGCCAATAAGCCGTCGACAGTTCAACGACCGCCTGAGCTCGAACTACCGCATCCTTGTCGCCTAAGAATCCCACCAGAATCGCTTCGGCTCTGCGGTTGCCCTGCTGTGCAATTTCGCCCAGGGATGAAAGCACCAGCTGCCGGCGCTTTCGAAAAAAGCGGTCACCTTTGAAGGTGTAGTCGTAGAGCTTGGCCAGGTAGTCGACAGCTTTGTCTCCACCGATGCCCCCGATGGCTACAAGAAGTGCCGTCTGAAGCGCCTGCGACCCGGTCCCCACCAGGTTCTCCCGGTTGATGAAAGCGACGTAGAGGGGCTTGAGCGCCAGGTCGCTTTGCATCGTGCCGAGCGCCAGAGCCGCGAATTCCCGGTTCGGGCGCTCGGCTTTTCTGAGCAAGCCGACCAACGGCGGGATCAAGCGCGGGTCATGCAGGATGCTGATCTGGGGAAGGATATTGTAGAGGCTTTTGGTCGTCCCGTGTTTGAACGTGTCCAAGCACTGCGCAACCAGTTCTTCCTTGAATTCCGCCGACTGGAACTTCATAAATGCGTAGTACCTGTCAGTTCAGAGCGCAGCGCGATTTCACGATGACCGAATTCAACTTATAGCGTAGCTCGTTGGAAAAGACAAGGGCAGGGGTCACGAGTGAAAGTAGGCGGTGGGCAGTAAGCTGTATCTCCTCACCTATAATGTCGCCGTCGAAGAATCTCAACGCCCGATCAATGGTAAAATGGGATCCCCATGAAAAGGGAAATTATTACTGGAGTTATTGGAATCCTCATCGGGTTTGTTGTGGGTTTCTTTGCCGCCAATGCCCGGCAGCCCGAAAACGCGGCGACCGCAGCGGCGCCGCAGGTCGGACAACCATCCAACGCCGGCGCGCCTTCACCCGCCGGCGCGATGCCCGAGGGTCACCCACCACAGGAGGTGATCAACCAGGTTCGCGAGATGAAAAAGACGGCCGAGCGCGAACCCAATAACGTCGAAGTGCGGGCTCAACTGGCCAACATGTACTTTGACATCGGACGCTACGCCGACTCCATCGACTTCTACACGCAGGCTTTGGCTCTCGATCCCAACAACATCAACTATCGGACCGATCGGGCTACCGCCTACCACTATCTCGGCCAGACCGAGCCGGCGATGGCCGACTTGAAGCGATCCCTTGAAATCGATCCGACGCATCCGCCCAGCCTGTTCAATCTCGGCGTCGTCCGACTGCACGGACTGAAGGATCCGAAAGGGGCAGTGGAAGCCTGGGAACACTTTGTCCGCCTCAACCCGAAGAGTCCCGCCACCCCGAAGGTGCAGGAACAGATCGACAAACTGAAACAGCAGCTCGCCGCAGACGCAGCAAAGGGCCGGAAGTCCTCATGACAGGTTGGGTTCTTCGACTGCTGGGTTTTCTGATCCTGCTGTTTCTGATCAGGCGCGTGCTAGCGGCCCTGTTCGGGTCCCTTCGCTCTGCGGGCCAACCGCGCCGAACCATCACGGGTCAGATGGTTCGCGACCCGCAGTGCGGAGCATTCGTCGACACCCGACTGGCGCTGGTGGACCGCAGCAGGGGCACTTCGCACTATTTCTGCTCCGAGGACTGTAGGCAGAAATTTACTCAGATGGCCGGGTAGAAGACCGACCACCCAAAGCATCCTTTGAAAAAACTGACCATACGCCGCATCGGCGTCGCCTCCAAACCCAGAAGAGGCCCGGCTGTCGAAGAAATCGCCCGGGCGATTGAGTGGCTGGAAAAACGAGATATCGAGATTTTTGTCGACCGAGAGACAGCGGGGTTGTTGCGCCGCACGCAGCGCGTCCGCCCGCGCGAAAAGCTTCCGGAACTTTGCGACGCGCTGCTGGTGTTTGGCGGCGACGGAACGCTCTTGAGCGTGGCGCGTCAAGTGCGCGGCAGCGGTACTCCGATCATGGCCGTCAACATCGGCGGTCTTGGGTTTCTGACCAGCATTCGAATCGAAGAGTTGTTTCCCGCCCTGGAAAAGCTGCTGACCCAGGGCTGCAATGTCGACCGCCGGTCGTTACTGCATGCATCTATCCAACGAAAATCGCACCGCGTCGAACAATACCTCGCTCTCAACGACGTCGTGGTCAACAAGGGTGCGTTGGCCCGGATTATTTCTCTGGAAGTGTTTTCCGACGACGAGCTGGTGTCAGATTTCCTGGCCGATGGACTGATAGTCGCCAGTCCAACCGGGTCAACGGCTTACTCACTGTCAGCCGGAGGCCCGATCGTTCATCCTACGCTGCAGGCGATCGTCATCACCCCGATTTGCCCGCACACGCTGACCAACCGCCCGATTGTCGTTCCGCCCGACAGCGTCGTGCGGGTCGGTCTGAAGACGGGTCGCAATGTGATGCTGACAATCGACGGTCAAATCGGAATGCGTCTGCAAGTCGGTGACGAAGTCACCGTGACACGTTCGAAGTACCAGGTCGAGCTACTGCGCCCCTGGCCCAAGAACTTTTTCGAGGTTTTGAGGGAGAAGATGAGGTGGGGGGAGCGCTGATTCGGTCGCCGGTCGCCAGTCGCCAGTATGGGGGTCAGGCTTCAGGGGTCAGGGGTCAGGACGTGTTCGTGGGCGTGGTCGGTATGTCATAGGATTGCCGAGGCACCGGCCGCTAGGCCGGTGATTGCCGATCAAGAGGCAATCACCAAATCAGAAGTCCGACCGGAGGATCGCGACGTGGACGCGCCGGCTGCGGGGGCCGTCGAACTCACAAAAGTAGATTCCTTGCCAGCGGCCCAGCACCAGCTCCCCGTTGTCGACCAGCAACGTCGCGGACTGGCCCACCATCGCCGACAAATAGTGCGAGTGCGAATTACCCTCCGAGTGCCGGAAGGAAATCTTCGGAACGGATTCGGCAAATGCCCGTTCCAAATCGTGGCGGACATCCGGATCGGCATTTTCGTTGATCGTGATGCCTGCCGTCGTATGCGGGCAATAGACGACGCATAGTCCCGACTGCGCTTTCGAGCGGGAAAGGGCCTGCTGGACCTCCCCGGTGATTTCGACCAACTCGATTCCTTTCGAGGTCTTGACCCCGAACTCCTCCAGCGCGCTGTTCCTTTTCTGCGTCGTCATTCGTAAGCCGCGATGCCTGTGATGTGGTGCCCGATGATCAGCGTGTGGATGTCGTGGGTTCCCTCGTATGTCTTGACCGACTCCAGATTCATCATGTGTCGAATCACCGGATAATCGTCGATGATGCCATTTGCGCCGAGCAAATCGCGGGCCAGCCGCGCTGTTTCGAGCGCCATATGGACATTGTTGCGCTTGGCCATGGATATCTGCGAGAAGTGGTGCTTGCCCTTGTCCTTGAGGCGTCCGAGTTGCAGCGCAAGCAATTGCGCTTTGGTGATTTCACTGATCATCCAGACAAGTTTCTCCTGAACCAGTTGGTGCGATGCAATCGGGCGGTCGGAGAATTGCTTGCGTTCGATCGAATACTCGAGCGCCGCATGATAGCAGGCCATGGCGGCTCCGATGGCGCCCCAGGCTATCCCGTAGCGCGCCTGCGACAAACAGGCCAACGGCGATTTGAGGCCTTCGCTGCCGGGCAACAGATTCTCCCCTGGAATGCTGCAATCGTTGAATCCCAGCTCGGATGTGATCGAAGCACGAAGGGAGAACTTCCCGTGGATGTCGCTCGTCGTAAATCCGGGCGTGCCCTTCTCGACCAGGAACCCGCGAATCGTGTCGCCGACTTTGGCCCAGACGACGGCGACGTCGGCAATGCTGCCGTTAGTGATCCACGCTTTCGAACCGTTGAGCACCCAACTGCCGTCGCGCTGCTCGGCACGCGTCAGCATGCCGCCGGGATTGGAGCCGAAATTCGGTTCGGTCAGCCCGAAGCACCCGACTGCCTGGCCTGAGGCCAGCCGGGGCAGCCACTTCTCTTTTTGGGCTTCCGACCCAAACGCATGGATCGGATACATCACCAGAGCGCCCTGTACGGAGACAAAGCTGCGCAGACCGCTGTCTCCTCGCTCGAGCTCCTGCATGATCAAGCCATAGGCAACGTTGTTCAGGCCGGCGCAGCCGTATCCTTGAAGATTGGCGCCAAACAAGCTCATTTCGGCCATCTGCGGGACAAGATCCAGCGGGAACGTGCCGTTGCGGTTGTGCTCTTCGATGACGGGCAAAACCTGGCGCTCGACGAAACTGCGGACGGTCTGGCGCACCAACCGTTCTTCGTCGCTGTAGTGCTCGTCAATCGACATGAAGTCGCATCCCTTGAATGGCTGCATCTTCTTCCTCCGTCCACTCCAAACTATAGCAGGGTCAGGGGTCAGGATTCAGGGGTAGGCAGAACGTGACCGTAGTCGTCGACGTGCTCGTGGTCGTGGTCGGATTGTCTGCCGGATGGCCCGAGTCACGGGCACGACACTGACATCGGCGATGCATTAGTGAAATAATACGGGCGATGACTTTCGGCCGCAGCGTGACGACCGCCGTGATTCCGGCTGCAGGTTTGGGAACACGGATGGCAGCTGTATCTGGCGGCGTTCCCAAGGAACTCCTGCCGATTGGCGCACGTCCCGCCATCGACTATTCCATTCGGGAAGCCCTCGCGGCCGGTTTGCACCGCATCGTTGTCATCCTCAATTCCAGAAAACAGCTGATCGCGGAGCATCTCCGCCGGCAATTTAAGGATTCCGAAGCGCAGTTTGTCTTTGTCAACCAGGAACAGCCGCGCGGCCTCGGAGAAGCCCTCCTGCTCGTTGAGTCCGAGATTGGAGGGGAAGCGTTTGCTCTGATCATCCCCGACAACCTATTTGTGAACCCCGAGTATTCATTTGGTCGATTCTTGGACACTTACCGGCAAGAGGACTGTGACATTGTCGGCGTCGTCCAGTTGGATGCCGGCGATGCGGCCCGTTGGGGAAACTGCGGCCAGATCGATTACGAAGGGATCGGACCCGATTTGCTGCACATTCGTAAACTCCACGACAAAGGGACCGGGACCATCCGCTTGACAGCATCCCATCCCAAGATTTTGCGTGCCTGCGGTCGTTATGTTTGCAAACCACACCTGTTCGATACTCTCCGAACGATGCGCCCCGACGGCGTCGAGTTCAGCGAGGTCCCGGCCTACCAAAAGATCGCGGAGCAGCGGCGATTGCTTGGCTTGTTGCTGCCGGGTCCTGTTTTCGATGTGGGAATTCCATCCGGATATCTGGCCGCGCAGGAGCACTTCTCCAGGGTAGTGTGAAACAATGGCTGCGATCTTGCCTTACCGGTTAGCATCCTGCCCTCGAGTACCCATAGCTGCGAGGGCGCATTCCCACAGTGCCGTGGGATGACAATTATTTACGGGTTGCCTTGTGAACCATAACAACGCCAACAGCGTCCAACAAATTGGATCTCCTCCTATGATTTACCGTATTTTCGTGGTTCTCCTTGTTCTAGCCGGAATGTCCCAGGGGCAGGCCGACGCCATGCCGCCTTTCCTGGAGGCTTTCGATGCGGACCCTCTCTCCAATCCCACGTGGCGCACCAAGTGTGCGACTTGCCACCTCGATCCCGCCGGAGCCGGTCCGCGAAATTCTTTTGGCCAGGCATTCGACAAAGCGGGTAAGACGATTACGCCCATGTTGCGCGCTCAATTCTCCGATCGGTTTCTCTACCCGCAGATCGTCGTTGCTGCCGACACGCGAATCCACCATAGCGATCCAGACCGCAAGACGGTCATTCTGCAGCAAGCTTCTCAATATATCGTCGTCGCGCCAGGCGATCCCCCGGCAATAACTTCGCCGGGACTCCCTGTCGCCTCGTCACCGGTAATTGTCGCAGCTATGGAGAGTGGACCGCGCCGCGCGCGCCACCTGGAGCTTGCCAACCGCGTGATCAATCTGCCGGCTCTCAATCCGCTCCCCCGCGGATACGTCGAGGTCAACATCGCGCACCGCTTTGCGGATCCGGCTTTCAAGGGCACGGCCAGTGACCTATTCGGCCTGGATGGTTTTGCCAACATCAGTTTTGGCGTCGATGTCGCCGTTACGGATTCTATTCGGGTCGGGATTTCCCGGACGCGGTTCGGCAAGGATATCGAGCTGGACGCGCACGCTCTGGCCTTTCGTCAGAATGAGAAGTTCCCGATCAGCCTCGGGTTCCGAGCAGGTCTGGAAGGACGTGAAAACTTCCACGACCGATATAGCGGCTCGCTGCAGATCATCACGGCCAGGAATTTCGACGACCGCTTCCAGGTCTATTTCACTCCGACCTTCGTTTTCAATGCGCGCGACAGCCAACCGGAGTTCCTGCGGCGCTTCGGCGTCGGCCCGAATGAAAACCACACGGTGGCGCTCGGTGTTGGCGGCGACCTCGCGATCCGGCCGACGGTCTCTTTGCTGGGCGAGTGGGTTCCGCGGGTGGCCGGATGGCGGGGAATCTTTGAAGATCGTTCCACCGTTTCCTTCGGAATCAAGAAATCCACTTTTCGTCACGCTTTCGTCCTGACCCTTTCCAAATCAGCAGACATCACTCCCACCGGTTATGCCGTCAACTCGCCCAGCGGGACACTCGGGTTCAAAATCGGGTTCAACATCTACCGTCGCCTGCACTGAGGATTCTTATGAAGAAGAAGTCCACTTGGATCGCCCTGACGCTCGTCTGGGGGTTTACCTATTTTCTCTGGGCAAATGCGTCCGGACCGGAACCGGTCGCGCTGGATGCCAGCGGCACCGGGTGTTTCAAGTCGGGTTGCCATCTCGCGACCGGCAGCTCACTTGACACCAATTCAAGTTCCACGCGCATGACAGTGACAGGCTTTCCTGCGACGTATTCTCCCGGTACGGTCTACGACGTCACAATCCAGTTATCGCAGGCCCTAATATACGGTTTCCAGGCAGTGACCGTCTTCGCCAATGACTCCCAGGCCGGCGCGCTGGCAAAGCACCCGCAAGCGTCAGGAATCGCAACCCAAACTCGGTTAGGTGTAACCTACATCAACCACGACAACGCACCTTCCACGACAGGTACTTTTCGCATCCAGTGGACAGCACCCAATTCCACGCAAGATGTCCGCCTGATCGTCTTCGGAAACTGCGCCAACGGCAACGGGGATCGAACCGGAGACGTCATTGTTAAGAAGATTTTCACGGCGTCGGGTCAACAGGCTGTGACGCTCGACAAAAAAATGTACTTTGCGCAGTTCGGCGAAGGACCCGGCCTGGACTCCCTTGCGTCGATCACAAATCCTTCGGCAACCCAGCTGGCTCAGGGCCGGATCTCCTTTTTTGACACGATCACGGCCAGTTCGACCGCGCCCTTTCGCGGCAACCCAATGACATTGGCCACAACAGCGGGTACAGCAAGCACATTTGACTTCACGATCCAGCCGCGAGGTGTATTCAATCTGCGGGCCATCAACAACGGCGACGCGGCCTTTTCTATCGGCTGGGTTCTGGTCGAAAGCAATATCGACTTGGGTGGTACCGGCCTGTTTGTGGCCAACTTCGGCGTCGCCGGCGTGGGGCAAAGTAACCTCGGAACCGGCTTTATTACGCCCGTGCAGTACAATCCCTCTTTAGGAATCTCGACGGGTGTGGCGCTGATCCATCCGGGAGCGGGGACCGCCAACGTCACGATCCGGCTTAAAGATGCGGAGGGGGTCCTGAAGGCCACTTCAACCGGACTGCAGAGCCCTTCGC
>JBPCNK010000166.1:0-7902 GCA_051001345.1 Acidobacteriota bacterium
CGGGGACGAAATTGCGCGCGAGGTGAGATGGAAGGGAGGAGCCGATGTGAGCGGGCTGGCCGGCCGGGAGATCCGCTTACGCTTCTCGATCAAGGACGGAGACTTGTACTCGTTCCGATTCCGCTAATGTGACCGGTCAACGAGTCCACGACCTCTCTTGTGCGTCATGGCCTCCAATCCGTCCACGGCGCTGCGTCCGTTTCAGGGTCGATGTGAATTTATTTCCGCAACACGTTGCGAGGATCGTACTTGGCCCCGGCAGTATCGATCGCGCCCACGCGCCCGTCGAGTACGTCGAATGCAACCAGGTGGACCAGGCTTTCGAGTTCTACCGGAATTTCATGTTGTCGTTTCACTAAGGGGCAACTGGCGAGTTACGAATCACAAGGTACGACAATCTCCTGTCTTGTAACTCGCAACTCGTAACTCGTAGGCCGGCAGGTCGAAGGCGTAATTGAGCATCGTCGAGAAATGTCAAGGTGGGTCGGGCAAGGTGGAAACCGAGCAACGCGACGAGGAGATCCTTATGAGGCATCGGTGTCATGGGAATGGATTGGTTTCAACTCTACTCCGAGGCCTGAAAGCCAAGAAGTCTCGGCAGCACATTTGGGCTCCCGCAGCGGCCGGAAATCGCCGCAATGGTCACCGACTCGTCCTCTCGGCTGGTTTGGCGCTCCTCCTCTTCGGTTTTGTTCAGGCCCAGGTGACGACCGTTGATTTTGCCCGAGAGGTAGAGCGTTCGCTCCCTCTCGAAGAGCTCTACGATCACCACAAGCTGTTGTCCGAAGGTCCGCTGCATTTGTCCCGTCGTGATCCTGCCGCGAAGCCAGGAGTCGGGGAGATGGCTTTGCCGGAGCGGGAATGGACGCTGGTCTGGAACAAGCAAAGCTCACCGGTGCTACAAAACGCCGCCCGGGACTTTCAGGAATACCTTCAGAAGTCCATGCAGGTCCAGGTGACGGCGGAGGCCCGCGACTCTTTGCAGTCCTGGGAGAGCTTGAAGCAGGCAATCGTGGTGGGAACGCGGGACCAACTTCCGGGATGCGGCAACGAACTCAAAGGTCCGAAGGATTACCGGATCATTGTCTCGCCCGACCGGTTGACGGTCTGCGGATACGACGAACGCGGCGCCATGTATGGGCTTTACAACTTGGAAGCGCGGATGAATCTTCGTGGAGCGCCCTTCCTGCCTGGTGAGTTGAAAACGGTGCGACACAGCCTCTTCAACACCCGCATGGTTCTCTCCTGGATGGGATGGATGGAATGGCCCGACAATCTCCTCTCCCACCTCGCCCACGACGGTTTCGACGCCGTTTTTACATCCGTCTACGCCAACCCCAATGGAGACCGCGCCCAAGCCGATACCTCCACGGAGTTTTATGCGCGGCTCCTTTTTCGGATTCGCAAACAGGACCCGGCTCGCATGCGGGATCTGATCGAACGGGCCAGCCGATTCGGCATCAAGGTTTATACACCCATCATCTATCAGTACCTCGGGACTCCCGAAAGTGAAGCGGGGCTGCGCAAGCTGATGCGCGATATCTTAAGAGACTTTCCAGACATTCGGGGCTACGTCCTGCTTACCGAGGGCTTCTATTACAAGGAGTGGGGATCGGGCCACTCCAACAACGAAGAAAAGATGCAGGAGTGGGCCAGGAACTGGACTCGGGCTGTCGCGATTGTGGCCGAAGAGTGTCACCGCGTCGATCCTGCCATCGAGATTCTCCCGTGGGAGTACAACATCGACTTCCGCCCGGAGAAGGCGAACGTGAAGCGCTACTTCATCCGGCAGCTCCCCGCAGACACAACACCCCTGCTGACTTGGGAAAACGGAAAGAGTTTCGAGATCGACGGCCTGCGCGGCTACTTGCGCGATTACTCTTTGAACCAGATCGGTCCGGCCGAGGTCACCGAGGCTCAAATCGAGGAGGCCCGCACTCGGGGGATGAAGGTCTATTCCAAGGTCGACACATTTGCCAGCTGGCAGTTCGGCACCATTCCCTATCTTCCCTTTCCCTACCAGTGGCACGCGCGATATCAGGCCCTGGAGAAGTATGGGGTCAACGGAACCCTCGAAAGCTGGAGCAGCGGCTACAAGCCGAACTTTATTGCCGAGATGCGGGCCTGGTACTGCTGGAGCGACGCGCCGCCCCTGGAGGATCTGCTCAGCGCAATTGCCCGCCGCGATTTTGGTACCGACGCTGAGGAGCTTGTCTTGAAGGCCTGGGATCACTTCAGCCGCGCCATTCGGCTTGTGCCCGACACGGGTCCTTATATGGGGACCAACAATGCCGTCGGCAATCCTCTTTTCTTTCAGCCGCCGCCGGCCCGGACCATGACGCTCAATTATTCCTGGCAGGATCAGGTCAAGTGGATGGGCTATTTTGGCGGAGAGATCAACCCTTACTGGCCCTTCACAGTTTCCCGCATGGTCTTCTACCCGGACTTCAGCAACCAAACCAACGAATCCGAAGCTTACGCCAGCAACGTCTCAGGAATCGGGCATCTGAAAGGGCAAGAGGGGAAGGAACTGAAGGTGCTGCCCGTGTTCTTGAAGTACCTCTTGCTGGCGGCAGACCAGTTGGAGGAAGGGCTGAAGCTATACCGGAAGGCGGCCTTGATGAGCCCCGCAGCCAAACGCCAGCGCGCTGTCAGGGAAGTCGTTGTGGCCGAACAGATCCGGCGGATGCTGCTCAGCAACCACGCTATCCTCGAATTCGAAGACTTGCGTCTGCAACTGGTCAAGGAATCCGCTTCAGAAAAAGCTAAAGGTCTCCTCAACCGGATGGAGACGATCCTTCGCGCCGAGATCGACCGCACCGAACTCTCCCTGATCGCCGCCAGCCGTGACTCACGGTTGGGTTTCCAATTTGAACAGGACTACGTCTACACACCCTATTCGCTGCGGGAAAAGCTGGAACTCCTGCGGGAAACCTTGGAAAAGCAAATTCCGACTTACCGGAAAAAGCTCTGATGATCAGTACCATCATCGCCGGCGCGGCGACAGCCGACATCACGCCAAAGGATGTGCAGTTCTTGTTCGGGTATCCCCACGTGGAGCGCTACAGCACGGGCGTACATGACCCGCTCCTGAGTTCGGCGCTCTACCTCGACGACGGTCACGCGTCGGTGTTGGTGGTGACCAATGACATCATCTTTGTTACCAAGGCTAGTACCCGCCGCGTTCGTCAAAGCATCGCCCGAGTGACCGGCATCCCCCCAGCCAACATCATGGTCACAGCGACACACACGCACTCGGGCCCCATCACGGTGGACTACATCAACAACGAGGCCGACTCGGTGGTACCCAAGGCCGACCCGGCTTATACCCGGCTCATGGAAGACGGCATGGTCTCGGCAGGAGTCCGCGCCTTCGGAGCGGCGACATCGGCGCAGGCGGGGCTGGCTGTGGCCGATGCCGCGGGGATCGGCACCAACCGTCGCGACCCGGCCGGCCCGGCGGACCTGCAAGTACCGGTGCTCATGCTTCGCACCGCAGACGGCCGCCGGAACATCGCCTGCATGCTGGTCTGCTGCATGCACCCCACGGTCCTTCACGAGGATTCGAAGCTTGTGAGTGGCGATTTCCCGGCCTTGGCTCGGCAGTATCTGCAGAAGAATGTTCTTGAGCCGGATTGTCCCGTGCTTCACCACAGCGGAGCGTCGGGGAATCAGAGCCCACGGCATATCACGCGCGGCAACACCTTCGAGGAAGCCACGCGCCTCGGTCATGTGCTGGGGCGGGCCGTGGCCGACGTGATCCCTGAGATACGCTATACGTCGCAACTCTCCATCGAGAATCGGCAGAGTTGCCTCGACCTGCCCCCAAGACAATTCCCGACGGTCGCCGAGGCCGAAGCGAAGCTGTCGCGGGTCGTAGAGAGATTCAAGCACTTGCAGAGGAGCGGCGCGTCCCGTCAGGAAGTTCGCACGGCGGAATGCGACTGGTTCGGGGCTGAGAAAAATGTGGCCTTGGCTTGTGCGGCGCGCGACGGCCGCCTGCAGCGAACGTATGAGGAATGCCTGCCCGCCGAGATCCAGGTCGTCAGGATCGGTCCTTGGCGGTACGTCGCCTGGCAGGGCGAGATTTTCGTCGAGTATGCGCTGCAGGTGAAGCGGCGTGTGCCAGACACCAACATCATCTCGTTAGCCAACGGCGAACTGCAGGGGTACATCGTGACTCCCGAGGCGGCGGCTGAGGGCGGATACGAGGCGTCCAACGCGTTGTTCGGACCCGAGTCCGGTCAGATGCTGGTTGACCGCACGCTGGAAATGCTCGCGTAAGAACCACTGCCTTGGAAAGGGAGTCTGCGGAGTGGAAGTGGTTCTGGGCATCGATCTCGGCACGAGCTACTTCAAGCTCGCCCTCGTCGACCGTGCCGGAACGCTGCGCGGTCTGGGCCGGGTGTTCGTCCCGAAGGACGAAGGCGACGGTACGCGCTGTGAGCTGCCGGTAGAGCGCTTTTGGAATCTGCTAAGGGAAGGTCTGTCGCAGGCCTGCCGCGAAGGGGGAGTTCAGCCCTCCGACATCTGCGCAGTCGCCTATTCTTCACAGGCCAACAGCTTCTTGTTGCTCGATGCGAGCGACGAGCCACTCACGCCACTCGTTCTCTGGCCGGACCACCGCGACACACCGGTTGCGCCCTCCATCCGCGAGCTTTTCCAGAGGGACGATTTCCTACTGACGACCGGCCTTGGGATCGACGCTGGGCCGGGCCTCTGCGTGTCCAAGCTCGCCTGGTTTCGTAAGCATCAGCCCAACATCTGGTCGCGGACGCGACGGGTCATGACCATCTCCGACTACTTGAGCTTCGCTCTGACGGGCCGGACCGTGGGCGACATGGGGACTGCGGCCCTGATGGCCGTGCTGGACCTAAAGGGCCATCGCTGGTGGGAGGAAGCGCTCGGCGCGCTGAAGCTCTCTCGGAGTCTGCTGTCCGATGTGCTCGTGCCTGGCACAGTCGCCGGCGTTGTGCAGGGCGACGTCGCCCAATCGATGGGTCTTCGGCCCGGGATTCCGTTTGCTGTCGGCAGCCTCGACCATCACGTGGCGTCAACCGGCGTCGGCCACATCGCCCAGATGAGCGAATCCACGGGCACTGTCCTGGCTTGCCTGCACTCCACGCGAGAATATCGTCCGCGCCCCGACTGCTGCCTGGGACCCGGCTTCGGCTCCGGCGAATACTATGAGCTCGCGTTTAACGACAACGGCGCAGTCGGCATGGAATGGTACCAGAGGCGCTTTGCGCCCGACCACTCCTTGCCGGAACTGGACAGCCTGGCCGAATCCGTCGCGCCCGGCTGCGACGGATTGATCGCCCTGCCGGAAGCCTTCAAGGAAGACGGGCTCGGTGGGTTCAGGCACGTCACGGTCCGGCACGGGCACGGACATTTCATACGCGCACTCATGGAGTCAACGGCCTTCAGTCTGTCACGGCTGGTCGGACACTTGCGCGGCGATGATCTGCCGGCGCGAATTGCGGCGACAGGCGGCGGAGCCCGCAGCAGCGTATGGCTGCAGATCAAAGCCGACGTGCTGGGCGTCGAGGTCGTCACGGCCTTATGCCGGGAACCCGCCTGCCTGGGCGCGGGCATGTTAGCCGCTATGGCGGCCGGCTGGTTCCAGTCGCTTGCCGACGCCGGCCGTTCCTGGATTGCCATTGAGCAGCGCTTTACACCCGACGCGGCGAGGTCGCGCGCGTATGCGGAATGGGCACAGCAGTACCGGCAGGAACTCTGAACTAGTCCAAACCCCGCGCTGTGGTCGGCGCCACAATTGACAGTGCCGCGAGAGACGCAGCGCGCATACCGAATGGGCACGGCAGTACCGGCAGGAACTGTGAACTATAGTCCAAACCCCGCGCTGTGGTCGGCGTCACAATTGACAATGCTGCGAGCGACGCGAGCGTATTACCGAAGGGCACGGCAGTACCGGCTGGAACTGTGAACTAGTCCAAACCCCGCGCTTGGTCGGCGTCACAATTAACAGTGCCGCGAGCGACGCGAGCGGGTCCGTTGCGCTAATTTGGTCAGGTAATGCGAGATGAGGTCCAAACCAGCATGAGACTCACAGCGACCGGCGTGTTGAATCGCGGCCAGCCGGGTACCCGCCGCGCGAATTCAACCTTTCCGAGCATTGCTATCCTGCCCGACAAAAGCTTGCTAGCGTCGTATCGCGTGGGTTCGACCAAGGACTCCGACGACGAAGCCATCGAGCTGCGTCGCTCAGCCGACGGCGGCCGGACATGGAGCGAGCCGGTGGCGCCGTTTTCTTCCTCGGTGGAAGGGCGGCGCGGTTCGCTCAAACTCGTGTACGTCACGCCGCTGTCGGGCCAGCACCTGCTGGCCGCCGGCATGTGGGTCGACCGCGAGGCGTATCCGGGATGCCCGCTGTTCAACAGCCGGACCGAGGGTTGCCTGCCGATGCAAATCTTGCTGTCCGACTCGTTCGATTTGGGCCGGACGTGGTCAGATTGGCGCGAGCTGCCGCTGCCATACGAGCTTGGTCCACCGAGCCTTACCAATCCCATCCTGCGGCTGCCGAGCGGCGATCTCGCCGTGAGTATCGAGACAAACAAGAGCTACCTTGACGATTCGACATGGTACCAGCGTGTGGTCTATGCCTGGTCGAACGACTTGGGGAGGACATGGGGCCCGCCGTCGACCGTTTCCCAGGACCCGACCGCCCGTATTTTCAACTGGGATCAACGGGCTGGCGTAGCGCCAGACTGGCGCCTGGTCTCGTTTTCGTGGACGTATGATCGCCAGACCAATCGGTATCTCAACGTGCACCGCCGCGTCAGCCGCGACGAGGGCCACACGTGGAGCGAGCCGGAAGATCTCGGCTTTACCGACCAACCCTCCCATCCGGCCATCCTGTCCGATGGCCGAATCGTCGTTGCCTGGGTTGACCGTTTTCAGTCGCGGTCGATCCGAGCCCGCAGCGCGGCGGCCATTGACGCCCCGTTTACGTCCGACACCGAGGCCGTGCTGTACGAATCAGCGGCGCCGGTCGCATCGGCAACCGGCGGCGGCGATACCGGTGACTTGCTCGCCGAGATGGGACTATGGAACTTCGGCTTGCCGTTCGCCGAAGCGCTGCCCGATGGCGACGTGCTGGTGCTGTACTATCGAGGTACAGCCGACGTGCTGGAGGTATGCTGGGCGCGGGTCGCGCTCTAGAGTGCCTGCTGATCGAACTTGATTCGGCGCAAGTACCGCTGCGGTCGCGCTCGGCTCGGATCTCGGTTGAGGTTTTCAGAATTGGCAACGATCACCCCTCGCAGGCCTGTGCCTGTTTTGTGCCTGTAAACCTATCGACTTGGGGTGAAACGGGTTAGGCCAGAAATTCAGAAGGATCCGCCAACACTCGGTTCACCACAGATTTCCGAGAATTGACGAAAGTGTAAAAGAGGTTAATGCTGTCTCCGGAACCGAAGGTCGTAGGTTCGAATCCTACCAGGCGTACCACCTTAGTTTCAGAGACTTGCATCCGCTTTTCCACTTTCGACAACTCCCTTTCATTTGTTTGTGTGCCTGTTTTGTGCCAGCTTCCTCAGCTCGCGCGGCAAATTTGGCCCTTCCAAGGGCTCTCTAACCAGGTGAATCGATTTCACACAATATACGTTTGGTGATACAATTTCACGTATGGTGAACGAAATTCACGGAAGTAGGTTTCTGAGTGGACAACCCGAGTGATAGAAATTCATGCCAAAGCCAAAAAGTGAATTTAATTCGCGATCAGTGAATGAATTTCAAGGTCGTGCGTTGCCCGAGCCAGGACGACTTGCCGGTTATGCCGCGCTCATCGATCGACACCAACTCGCCGTACCACTGCCGACCCGACTGACGGCGATTGCACAACGACACGTCAAGACTTCGACTGAGCAGTGGCAGATTCTC
>JBPCNK010000167.1:0-4718 GCA_051001345.1 Acidobacteriota bacterium
TTCAAGCCGTTTTCCATCGACGACCGGCCGCGTTTCTGAAAATACTCCAGCGATCTCAACACGCGGTCGTTGATAACCATCGGGACGTCGTAGCGTGTTCCCAGAATGTCCAAATTGACGACTTCACGCAGATGCGGATCAATCTCGATCTGAAACAAATTGACATTTTCCAGGGCGTCAACCGCCGCCGGCTCGAGTTTCTGCACCACGCCGGCATCCGCTTCTTCTTCGTCCTGGGCTTCCTCCAGAGCAGATTGTTCGAGCAACCGGATGTCGAGAAGCATGTGGTTGAGGAAACGGTCCAGCTGCGGGGCATCCAGCACCGAGACGCTGGCCCCCCGAATTGTTTCGAGGGCAACATCGAAGCGCGCACGCGCCTCCTGGCGGTCGCCTCGCCTAAACAAGGCTTCTCCTTCGCTGAAAATGTCGCTGGCCAGCTTCAAAGTCACTCGAATCCGTTCGCTGGCTGGCCGAGCTCTGCCAGGGATCTCCAGGCCGGGAGCTGGGACCGTGCGCGGTGGAGACGAAACGGGCGACGTCAGGACAGGTTCGCTGAGCGGCGCTGCGCCGATGGGAGTCCTAGTCTGAACTGACTTTCGGGTCGTGTTGCAGGAAGAAGCCGAAAAGACGGCGCAAAGAAGAACGAGTAGCAATACTTTCTTCATTGGTCGGGATCCTTTGGATTCGCAATTGGTGAAATCTTGTTAATGGAGCGAGATTTTCGATCGCGCTTCCTAATCTACCGGCCCGCTCCCTTACGGTCGCGGCTCTGTTGGCGCTTCGTGTCCACTGGCCCGCGACCTTCCGGTCGCGGCATTGCCGCAAAATCTGGACGGTGACGGCTAGCCCGTCCGCGGACAGACTGGTCCGATCTCGATAACCCGGGTTTTGATCCGATCCCAAACGAGCTTTGGGGGTGGACCACACCAGCCCGCTGAAAGCCGCAGCGGGCTAAACTGTGGTCGAGTCTAGCGGTTACTGCCTTGGGAAGCAACGCTATTTTTTTGCGAGTTCTCCAGCAGCGCCTTTGCTTCCGGCATCAGGTGGATGGCCTTCTGGACGGTTTCATCCCCCTCGATGGCGATCTTGTAGGCCTCGCGGGCGCCAAACGTTGAAATAAAGAACTGTTCTTTGATTCGCCGCTTGATGAATTCGGCGTTGTCGGCCATTTCCTTGTCGGTGAAACTGAGGTCTTTGCCCTTCAGGTACAGCCGGAAATCTTCCACGATGGCATCGTCGATGACGACCGTCGCCATCAGCTTCAGCCGGTCGGATTCCTCGCGCGCCTCCAGCAGTCGCGCCTTGAGCTGAAAGGCGGCGGCCGCCCGGACCTCTCCATTGACCAGTTTGCGGGCATAATCAAAGAAGGCGTCCTGACCCAGCATCAGCCCTTCGATCCGATTCAGTTCGCGATTGCTAATCTCGTGGTCCGGCTTGATTCCGCCGCCGCCAAAGACTTTTCGTCCGCTGTCGGTCTGCCGGACTTCCTGCGGCTTGTCGTTGTTGCGCACAAAGTAATAATCGTAAAAACCCTCGGAGTAGTCGCGCTGGATCAGCCGGTTGCTCGGCGTGTAATATCGGCCCGTGGTCAAGGCCAGGCCAAGGTTGTTCTCCATGGGGTAGATCGTTTGCACGAGGGCTTTGCCGAAGCTGGTCTCGCCGACGATCAGCCCGCGATCGTGGTCCTGAATGGCGCCCGCAACAATTTCGGAAGCGCTGGCGCTGTTGCGGTTAATCAGTGCAATGACTGGGTACTCATGACGGGCCCCGCGCTTGGCCGTGAAGCGTTCACCTTCGCCGTTGCGCCCGCGCGTGCTGACAATCAGTTGGCCTTTTTTCAGGAAGCGCTCGGAAATCCGCAGAGCCTGGTTGAGCGACCCGCCCGGGTTGTCGCGCAGGTCCAGAACCAATCCGCTCAGTGTCTTCTCATCGATTTGTTCAAGGGCCCGATCGAGTTCATCGTAGCTGGTCTCGGAGAACCGGTTCAGCCTGATATAGCCGATATCGGGCCGGATCCGGAACGCGGACTGGATCGTGTGCAACGAAATCTCGTCCCGCTCCACATCCAACTCCTGCGGTTTGAGCGCGCCGGGGCGCTCAATGGTGATGTTGACTTTCGTTCCCTTGGGTCCCTTCAGGTTACGGATGACCTCTTCCATCTCCCAGTCGTCGATCTTCTCGTTGCGGACCTTGACGATGGTGTCGCCGGCGCGCAAGCCGGCCTTGTAGGCGGGCGTTCCCGGCGCAGGCGGCTCAACAATGACGACGCGGCCGCTCCCGGGGGCCTCCTGTCTGATCGTGATGCCGAGACCAAAGTACTTTCCCTGCTGATCTTCCTGGAGCCGCCCATAGTCGCGGTTGTCAAAGAAGGAACTGTGCGGATCGAGAGTCCGCAGCATTCCGCGAATGGCGCTGTGGACCATCTCTTCGCTCTCGACGTTGCGTGCATAGTTGCTCTGGATCACAACAAGCGCTTCGTTGAACGTCTTGAGAAGCTGCTCGGGCGGGTCGTCCAGGGTGGAGACCGCGCTGACCTTGTCGCCGGCGATACCGCCGAAGACCGCCGCCAGCAGCACCGTTGCCAGAAGAAAAAGACCCAGCTTATTTTTCATGAGAGCGATTCCTCTTAGAGGTACACGTCGTAATGGGCTTCGAGTTCCAGTATACCGCAGAAATTGTCTGCCAGAGCCACGAGCGTAAGCGCGCGGCCAATCAGCGGCTGCCTTTTGCGGATTCATAACCCCCGGATGAAAATGAGCCGAGCCAAGTTCGTGCCGCCAAATAGCGGCGCCTCGAGCGTAACAAGCGAGCGGGCCCGTTCCGCCACTTTGAATCTGCATGCCCTGTGACTGAACGCCCAGTACCCACCGATGGTTTTGGTGTTATACTTCAAGTGTCAGACATTGGCCGGTGGTTTTATGAAACGAAGGTCGCGGGGCTTCACACGGAGGCAATTTACAAAACTCGGCATCTGCGCAGGCAGTACCCTTGCGGTCGGCGCCCTTTTTGAGCAGCGAGTATTCGGCGGCACAACCTTTCTCGACGAGCACTTTTCCCCTTACAGCATCGGCCAGCTAATCACCAATAATCCGAGCGGCGGCGGGACCACCAACTGGGAGCTGTGGTTTGACGAATCGGATTTCGTCGGCGGGGTACATCCCTGTTCGAGCGGCTTGGGTGGAACTTGTCACTCGGCGGCCCCAGTAGTCAGTTCATTTGAAGATTTCGCGCGTTCTGCCCGCATGGATCCGAGCTGCAGCACCTCTCACCTCTGCAATGGCCAAACCACGGCAATCCAGTGCAGTCAGCGCGATCACCGGGATTATTCTAACAGTTGCGATTTGTTCACCTGCACGCCAGCCGGCAAGACCATAGACGGCATCCATCCCACTGATCGGTTCAGCTACCAGGCCTACATCGACGTTAAATTCGACTCGATCGGTTCCCTGCAATACAAAGACACAGATGAAGCCGGCCGCGAGTGGGACCACCTTGGTGTTTTCATTTTGGTAAAACGCCGGCCTTACACGGGTCAGCCGTCGGGAACATATCTGGATTCCGCTCGATTCGGCTGCTGCATAAGACCGAACAATAACCTCGCCGACGGTAACCAGTGCTTCCTGCAGCTGACCAATCCGGTCAATCCAGAAGATCCCAGCGAACATAAGTTTGCGCCCCCTGGCGGCAATTTTGCAAACAGCGTGATGTATACCCTGGGAGTGAGCATCCAGCCTTACGCGTTTGGTTGGAATTATCTCGTGAGGGCGGCCGTACAAAACCACAGCACCGGTGCCATCACGGATAAAGTGGTGCTTGTTGACGGCTTAAAAATCGACTGGATCACTAACCCTTCAGTCGGATTCGGCTATGTCAGCAACTGCGGCGCTCGCATCGAGGTTGACAAGGTGATTGCGCAGAATCTGCCCTAGTTGCCCATAGGAGGGCGTCATGAGGAAACTTAGCCTAGCGTTGTCTGCGCTGCTTCTTTTGGCGCCAGCGGTGAGCTTCGCGGGCGACATCACTTTCCCCCATGTGGCGACCGGCCCGCACTACGTGACCGAGCTCAAAATCACCAATCACGACTTGGCGAGCGCGGGTGTGTCTTTGGTGTATTTCACTCCAGAAGGGCGGCTCGCCGACTTTTCACCGGATGGCGCGAGCTTCATTTCGATACCGCCCCAAGCGACGGCCGTGGTGAAACTGAAGCGCGGCTCCCAGAATAAATCCGGCTGGGTTCGGGCGCAAAGCTCCGCAGCAGTCTCGGGACTCCTGCAGATTTCCTATCTCGCTGGGCCTGCCACTTCCTCGATGACGTCGTTCGACAACCTCAGACCGTTTGCCGTAGCGCGCATCTCGGGCGATAACGACCTAGCGCGCCGCACGGGCTTTGCCGTCTGCAACCCGAACAATTTGGATTTGACCCTGGACTTGGAGCTTTTTTCCAAAACTGGCCAATCCGTCGGAAAAGTTGTCTGGACACTCGCGCGGCTTGAGCAACGCGCACGCTACATCGATGAGCTGGGTGTCCCAGGCGCGCACTCGGTGGAGATCAGCTCCCGTTCCGGGCTATTCAGCGCCCTGAGCGTGGCCCAGACCGCCACCGAGATGATAACCAACCCAGCCGAAGAGGTTCTTCAGAAGAGGTTTGTCATGCAGCAGGAAAAGATGGATCTGCCCTTCAAAGCTTTCCAAGTTCGCGTCCGCGGCCACCTCGCTGT
>JBPCNK010000168.1:0-9116 GCA_051001345.1 Acidobacteriota bacterium
ATGTAGCGCGGATTGACACGGATTAAGCGGATTAGGCGCATAGCACTTGAGTTGCGCTTATCAACCCCAACGCATTGCAATTAATCCGTGTTAATCCGATTAATCCGCGCTAAGGCGCAAGTACGATATCGCCAACAAATATTATTGGAACGACGTTCGCCATGAATGAATAATCCGGGCTAGGCGGGCTGCAACTCCACTTTTTTGCCGGCCACTGCAAGGTTTTCGCGGATGAATGTCTCGTCCCACAGATTGGAGATGACGGCCGAAATGTTCGGATTCTGCAGCGCCCAGAGATAGGCCTTGACGGGCGGCTTCATGTCACCGGGCACAATCCGGTCGACTTTGGCGATGCGCCATTGCGGCACCGGTTGCAGCGGCTTGTGGTGCGTGGCCACCGACATGGCGACCTTCATGGCGATCACT
This sequence comes from Acidobacteriota bacterium, assembly GCA_051001345.1. GTDB lineage: Bacteria > Acidobacteriota > UBA6911 > JACQSX01 > JBPCNK01 > JBPCNK01. The sequence goes on from JBPCNK010000168.1 coordinate 427, forward strand.
CCGATGTCCTTTTTGCGGGCCTCGCGGATCGCGTCCTCGACGTAGCCGCCGTTGATCACGTTATAGGCGACCATCGCCGCGTCGTAGTAACCGACTTCGGCCGCCTTGCGCAGGATTCCGGCCGGGTCGTCGTGCGATGTCAGGCCGAGAAAACGAACCTTTCCCTCCTTCTTGAGTTCGAGGAACGTCTGGCGGATCTCGGGAATATCGAGTTCTTCTGGCGTCGTGGCGCCATGCGGGCACATCACCAGATCGAAGTAGTCGGTGCCGACCCGCTTCAGGCTGGCCTCGACCGAATCGCGAATGAACTGCCGGAAGCGCGGATTGCCGTCGACCTTGTGGGCATAGTCGGGCGCCATCGCGTTGCTGAGATAGGCCGGCTGAAGGCTGCGCTGCTGTCCCGGGAAATACTCAATGAAGTAACCGGGCTTGGCGACACCGCGCTCGGCCAGCATTTCGCGCCCGCGTTCCTGGATCGGACGCTGTTTATCGGCTGGCAACCCGTCGTAGATCTCCTTGTAAAGCGAGTTTCGAATCGCCGAGTAGCCGCTGATCTTGGTAGTCAGATAAACTTTTTCGCGCAGCGAGGATTTTCCGGCCAGCAGCTTTCCATACGATGTCTCGCAGTCGCCGCGCCCGTAGGCCGGCGCCATGTCGAGGTAATTCAGGCCCATGTCCAGCGCCAGGCGCAGATGGTCGTAATTGTCGCTGCGGACGGGGTCGCCTCCGCAGACAACTTCGGAAATCATCATCCCGGTACGGCCAAGCCGCCGGTAAGTCATCTCGGACTGCCGGTTGCGCCACTCGACGGCGGCCGGGGCGGGCGTTGCCGCCAATGTCGAGCGCAACGGTGTGCCGAAGGCTAGCCCCAAGGCGGCTGCCTGTTTGAGGAAATCACGACGATGGGTTTGCGGGAGTTTCATGGCGGAAGTTTACACCAAAAGCAGGGGTCAGGGGTCAGGCTTCAGGGGTCAGGGAATTGCGGATTGGTTTAGCGACTTATCTGTAGGGTCGCTCGCAATTCGCAATTCCCTGGCGGGACCGCTTGCTTACGCGCGCGGCACCGCCGGCGCGGCACCGCCCGCGCGGCACTGCTATTGGCGACCCGCTATTTCTTTGGAACCCCTGACCCCTGACCCCTGAAGCCTGACCCCTGTTTTTTTCGTCGGGTCGTCGGCCGGGTTGACATAGTTAATGACAAACGGCCCTACTCCGTAGATGTGCAGGATCGTTTCCCCTTTGGTCCAGCCGAAATGGCGAACCTCGGCAGGCATCGTCATGTAAGTGCCGGCAGCCATGGCATGGGCGGCGGCCTTGTTTTCCTTCTCGCCCATGCCGAGGAAGAAGGTTCCCTTCAGGACGATCAGGTTCTCAGGCTTGGGATGCCAATGCGGCGGAATGCGCAGGCCGTCGGGCGCCTTGATTTGGATCGTGTACGGTTCATTTTTGGAAGGATCGCCGCTGAGTACGGCCATCTGTGCGCCGGCCGGAAGTGTGGGCGGCGAAGTCCACTGGACCGCGTCAGGAGCGAACATGACCATGCTTTGAGCCGGCGGCGTGGACGGCTGCGACTGCGAAAATGCCACCACCACAAACGCTGAAATCATCACTGCAAGCAATATCCCACTTCCTCTTTTCATTGCAACCCCCGTTGAGAATTGTTTGTCCTTTTATACCGGAAATCCTTGACGGTTTTCCACTTAATCGGCTGGGCTGGGCCAGAAAAGCCGCGGCCAGGCCGATGCGCCCCTTGACATTTCCTCGAGAATTTAGTCTCATCTAAATTGATTTTAGGGTAGGCTAAATTTATGAACGACTCGACCAATTCAGTCCTGACGGAGTCGGTTCAAGATTACGTTAAGGCCATTTACAAGCTGAGCGGTGGAACCGATAGGGTCACCATGGCAGCCATCTCCGAGCGCCTCGGCGTATCGGGCGCGTCGGTGACCGCCATGCTCAAGCGGTTGGCCGAAATGCGCCTGATCGAATATGAGCCGTACCGCGGCGTCCGCCTGACCGATGCAGGACAAAAGATCGCCCTCGAGGTCATCCGACATCACCGGCTGCTGGAGCTTTACCTGGTCGAGGCTCTCGGCTATCGCTGGGATGAAGTTCACCAGGAAGCCGAAAAGCTCGAGCATGTCCTCAGTGAAGAAATGGAAGACCGCATGTCCCGCGCGCTCGGCAATCCGATGGTAGATCCCCACGGCGATCCGATTCCAACCAAGGAAGGGTTTGTCCGCCAGGACGGCGCCGTTCCGCTGGCCTCCATCGCTCAAGGAGAGCGCGTTGTGGTGCGGCGTGTCAACGATCGGGACCCGGAGTTGCTGCGCTACATCGCGGAACGCAAACTGCTCCCCAATTCGCGCGTGCACGTCGTGACGCGCGGCGCCCCGGATGGATCGATCCGTCTGAAGGTGGGCCGCCAGCAACAGGATGTGAGCTCGCAAGCCGCTCAAAATATTTTTGTAACGAGGGTCGGGGTTCGTACCCCGGCGGAGTGACGACTATGAAGAACCAGACCGAGAAACCACTGTCACGGCGCGAATGGCTGCGCCGCGGAGCGCTTGGGACCGCCACGGTCGCCGCCGGCAGCGCAGCGCTGGCTTCACTGCGCCAGAGCGCGCTGGGCGAGCCCACGGCGGCCGCCAGTCACAGCGCCATGCACGACCACTCGCAGATGAGCGTCGTAGGCGACATCCGTCCGGGAGGGTTTGACCCGACCGCTTTCCTGACCCATTTTGATTACGGCACGGTCAGCAAGACCGCCGACGGCCAGACGGTGCGCGAATACCACATGGCGGCCATGGACAAGGAAATCGAGGTGGCGCCCGGCGTGTTCTTCCCGGCCTGGACCTACAACGGCCAGGTACCGGGCCCGACGATTCGATGCGTGCAGGGAGATCGTCTGCGGGTGCACTTCCACAATGCCGGTTCGCATCCGCACACGATTCACTTTCACGGGTTTCATCCGGCCAACATGGACGGCGTCTTCGAGATCGTCCAGCCCGGAGATAATTTCGTCTACGACTTCACCGCCGAGCCGTTTGGGCTGCACCTGTATCACTGCCACACCATTCCGCTCAAACGCCACATCCACAAGGGCCTTTACGGCGCGTTTATCATCGATCCCAAGCAGGGCCGGCCCCCTGCGCAGGAGCTGGTCATGGTCATGAATGGCTTTGACACGGACTTCAACTCGGAAAATGAGTTTTACGCGGTCAACACCGTGGCCTTTCACTATCAGAAGCATCCCATTCAGTTGGTCAAAGGCGAGAAAGTGCGCGCCTATGTAGTCAATGCTCTGGAATTTGACCTGGTCAACTCGATTCATCTGCACGCCAATTTCTTCCAGCTCTATCGGACCGGAACGTCGCTTACATCCAGCGAGTTGGCCGACACGGTCATGTTCTGCCAGGGCGAACGTCACATCCTGGAGTTTCAGTACGACTTTCCGGGCCAGTTCATGTTTCACGCGCACCAAAGCGAGTTTGCCGAGCTGGGCTGGATGGGATTGTTTGAGGTGTCAGAGCCGCGCGGGTAACGAAGTGGCCAGTGGCCAGTGGCCAGTGGTCAGATACGGAGCGCCAACAGTGCCGCGACCGGAAGGTCGCGGTCCGGTCGACTGAAAGAACGATCGAAGTGTTTCGTGGAATTACAAGATTCCACCCATTGGTAATACAAGCCGAATGAAAACTTTATGACAACGAAAAATGAAAAGAAAAAAGCCCCCGTTGCGCTCCCTGGGGGATGGAAAGTCCCGCTGTGGGTCACCGGCGTCATTCCGGTTGTGCTGGTTGGACTGTTGCTGGTGTTGTTTTTCACGAAAGGTCCGATCGGCATCTTTCGCGAGGCCTTTCCTCCCGTCGAAGAGTTGACCGTCGAGCGGGTCAGCTTTCCCGAGGCGGGAGTGGTGTACGTCGACGTGGTCAATGGCGGACCCGAACCGGTTACGATCGCTCAGGTCGCCGTCGACGACGCCATGTGGGCGTACACGCTCGACGCGGACAAAGAGATCCCCCGGCTGGGCCGCACCAGGCTGCGATTGAATTACCCCTGGGTGTATGGCGAACCCCATGAAGTGAAGGTTGTGACATCGACGGGGCTGGTATTTATCGGACGAGCGGAAGTCGCCGTGACAACGCCACGGCCCGACGCCAGGTACCTCAGCACGTTTGCGCTTCTGGGGATTTACGCCGGCTTGATTCCTGTGTTTCTGGGACTGCTGTGGTTTCCATTTTTGCGGCGGCTCGCGCCAGTGTGGGTCGAGTTCTTTCTGAGTCTGACCGTGGGGCTGTTGCTCTTTATCGGAATCGAAGCCGTCAACGAGGCCGTGGAAACGGCTGGGATGTTGCCGGGCGCCTATCAGGGGCTGCTGCTGGTTTTCGTCGGCATTGCCGCCGCCTTCCTCGGGTTGATAGCCGTCGGCCAATGGCTGCGCAAATCCGCTAAGGAAACCTCGGGACTGACGACCGCCTATCTGATTGCCACCGGAATCGGTCTGCACAATCTGGGAGAAGGCTTGGCCATCGGGTCGGCCTATGCTCTGGGCGCCATTGCGTTGGGAACGTTTTTCGTGGTGGGATTCCTGCTTCACAACACCACCGAAGGCTTGGCCATCATCGCTCCGGTGGCGCGCCAGCCGCAGATTTCACGCTGGCACTTTGTGTGGCTGGGGCTGCTGGCCGGGGCCCCTACTATTCTGGGCGCCTGGATAGGCGGTTTCACCTACTCCCCCATCTGGTCGACCTTTTTCCTGGCCTTTGGCGCTGGCGCGATCTTCCAGATCGTCTGGGTGCTGGTGCGACAGTCCATCGGCACGGACTCCATATTTTCGCTGCGGAACTCGGTGGGCCTGTTTCTTGGCATCATAATCATGTACGCGACGGAACTCCTTGTAACTGTTTGACCGACGAACAGTCGGGAAATCTCACCGCCCACGTTGTTCGCGACTCTGTTGTCGTAATTTCCTGAAACGGATAGGGTCCCGGGCCGTAATACACTGTGCACGAACCAATCCTTCCACTTTGGAGAGTCTTTAGATGAGAAAACGAATCAGTTTGGCAATGCTTTTAGTATTGGCCTGCACAGCGATTGTTCTGGCCGGTCCGAATTTCAGCGGGACCTGGACCCTGAACAAGGAGAAAAGTGAACTCCCGGCGCCCCCCAGTGGCGGTGGTGGCGGCGGTGGTGGTGGCCGAGGAGGCGCCGCGCCGCGGAGTCTCGTCATCGAGCAGACGGGCGATACGATCAAGATCACCCGTACGACCGAAGGCCGCGATGGCCAGACGCGCGACTCGGTCTTAAACTACAAGATTGACGGCGAGGTGGAGAACACGGCCGGCCAGGGCGCAGCCTTCAAGGTCAACAGCAAGGCGGCTGGAGACAAAGTGGTCTCGATGTACTCGCGAACGATGGAAACACAGCAGGGATCCATCAAGATCGATGTCAACGAGACACTGAGCCTGTCACAGGACGGAAAGACGCTGACGATCGACTATGTCCGTCGGACCGAGATGGGCGAGTTCAAGTCCAAGCAGGTATTCGACAAGAAGTAACTGCAAAAGCAAGTACGAGGTATGAGGTACGAGGTACGAGGTACGAGGTACGAAGGAGCGCTCCTCGTAACTCGTAACTCGTCCCTCCTCCTCCCCTCCTCCCCCTCCCCCTCGTCCCTCGTCCCTCGTCCCTCGTCCTTCGTCCTTCGTCCCTCGTCCCTCGTCCTTCGTCCCTCGTCCTTCGTCCCTCGTCCCTCGTCCTTCGTCCCTCGTCCCTCGTCCCTCGTCCTTCGTCCCTCGTCCCTCGTCCCTCGTCCCTCGTCCTTCGTCCCTCGTCCCTCGTCCCTCGTCCTTGGTCCCTCGTCCCTCGTCCCTCGTCCCTCGTCCCTCGTACTTCGTCCTTTGTACTTTGTACTTCGTCTTTAGTCCTTCGTACTACTTGCGCTTGCGCCAAAGCCAGATCCACACCGGAATCCCCAACAGCAACTCCACGAGTGTATACGGAACCGCCGCGCGCAGAACGTTGCGCGCGTTGGGATGAAACAACTCATAGAACGGGACAAAAGGGCTGCGCCAGCCCAGGCGTTCGGGAAGAAACGGCCAAAAAAGCGGGACGCCATGCTCGGAGCGGTTATCGACCATCAGCACGTCGACGATTCCGTGAGACGCAACGACGGCGAAGTAAATCAGAAGCGGTCGCCAGGAAAACGGCTTTCGCGTCAGGCGCGCGTGAGCCAGCGCCACCACCAGGGCAACGGCGGCGGCGACAAGCAGCGAATGCGTCCAAGTGCGGTGATATTGTGCCCGGCTGTAGCCGAGCGGCCACACCAGGATGTAGTCGAAGTCGGGAACGACCGCAAGCAGGGCGATCCCCAGAGTCCAGACGGCGCGCTCTCCCACGGGAGCCCCCAAGGCGCGTGCCGCGGCCAGTCCGGCGGCTGCGTGTCCTACAGGAAAAGCCATGGCAGTGGGAAGCCGGCAGTGGGCAGCCGGCAGTTCAGCCGTTCAACGACATGATCAGCAACACTGCGATCGGCACTCTGGTCAACTGCCCGCTGCCTGCTGCCCACGGCCGACTACTCAGGAGAGATTTTCAGGGACTTGAGGAATTTTGCGTCTTGGGACGACAACCGGAGTTTGACGGTGCCGCTGTTCTTGCCGGCTGCGGGCGCGACCTTCTCCGAGGCGCCCTCTTCTTCGGATTTAGAGCCGCGCTCTTCGATTCGGTTAAAACCGATGGTGGCCTCGATAATCAGGAAGGTATCGTACCCGCGTTCGCGCAGATCCTGAATGGTGAGATTGATCCGGGGAGAATCGGTCAACGTTTCGTTGATGGCCGTTTCCAGTCGCTTGCGCAAATCCTTCAGGTTGTCGTCCGGCACAGAAAAACCCTTTTTCTTTGGTGCGCACTTTGCTATTCTTCCAACGCGCGCCATCCTTCGAAAAGGCCCATCTAGCGCACGTTTTCAGGCGGCATGATAGCACGCAACAATCCACTGGGCAAAGCGAAAGTTTGAAGCTGAGTCGTCATGTCGGAACGTGAAAAACCCAGCGCGCGAAAGAAAAACTATCGGACCACCTCCGGCGCCGAGCTTCGCACTTTCTACACCGCTTCGGATGTTCCTCCGCCCAATTCCTCTGAAGATCCGGGACAATTTCCGTTTACGCGCGGGATCCGCGCGGAGATGTACCGACCGCGCTTCTGGACGATGCGCCAATACGCCGGTTACGCCTCGGCGCGCGAGTCCAATCGCCGCTTTCGCTACCTGCTTTCGCAAGGACAGATGGGCCTGAGCGTCGCCTTTGATCTGCCGACGCAACTAGGGCTCGACTCCGACGATGAGCAGGCCCGTGGTGAGGTCGGCAAAGCGGGGGTCGCTATCGACACCCTGGAGGATATGGAGATCCTGTTTGAGGGAATCCCGCTTGATCGGGTTTCCACGTCAATGACGATCAATGCTCCGGCTGCGATTTTGCTCTGCATGTACGTTGCCGCGGCCGAAAAGCAGGGTGTGGCGCTGGGTTTGCTGCGCGGTACCGTTCAGAATGACATTTTGAAGGAATATGTCGCCCGAGGAACTTATATTTTTCCGCCGCAGCCGTCGCTGCGCCTTATCACCGACACGTTCGCATTCTGCGCCGAGCATCTGGAGCACTGGAATCCGATTTCTATTTCCGGATACCACATCCGCGAAGCCGGCTGTACGGCCGCCCAGGAAGTCGCCTTCACGTTGGCCAACGCCATCTGCTACGTCCAGGCGGCGCTGGAGGCGGGACTGGCGCTGGAATCGTTTGCGCCACGCTTCACTTTTTTCTTCAACGCCCACAATCAGCTCTTCGAAGAGGTCGCTAAGTTCCGCGCGGCCCGGCTGCTCTGGGCCGAATTGGTCCGCGATCGCTTTGGCAGCGGCGACGCGCATTGCCAAATGTTGCGCTTCCACGCTCAGACGGCCGGCTCGACGCTGACGGCGCAGCAGCCCGACAACAACGTCGTGCGCGTAGCGCTGCAGGCGCTGGCCGCCGTGTTGGGCGGCGCCCAGTCGCTGCACACCAATTCCCGCGACGAAGCGCTGGCGTTGCCGACCGAAGAGGCGGCCCTGCTGGCTTTGCGCACGCAACAGATCATCGGATACGAAAGCGGGGTTGCCGACGTGACCGATCCTCTGGGCGGTTCGTATCTAGTAGAGACGCTTACGCGCGACATCGCCGAGCGCGCCCGCGATACGCTGCAGCGGATCGATCAGCTGGGCGGAATGCTGCGGGCTATCGAAGCCGGATACGTGCAGCGCGAAATTCAGAAGGCCGCATTTGAATTTCAGAAAAAACTGGAATCCGGCGAGGAAATTGTCGTCGGTGTCAATCGGTTCGTCATGGACCAGAAGATCAAGCCCGAGTTGCTGCGCCTGGACCCGCAGTTGGAGCAGGATCAGATCGAACGTCTGCAGAAACGACGCCGGCTGCGCGATGCCGCAAAGGTCGACGAAGCGCTGTGCCGGCTGGGGGAAGCGGCCCAACGGCAGGACAATTTGTTGCCGATCATTCTCGACGCTGTCAAGGCGTACGCCAGTGTGGGTGAAATCGTCAGCGCCCTTAAAAAACACTTTGGCGAGTACCGCGAGTCGGTGGTTTTTTAGAAATGCAGTGGTGGTGCTTGCGAGGTACGAGGTACGAAGGACGAGGTACGAGGTACGA
>JBPCNK010000169.1:0-8359 GCA_051001345.1 Acidobacteriota bacterium
CATCTAACACTAACCAAGTGCCAGATTCTGCGGGCGGACGCCCGCGCTCCCAGGAACGTACTTTTACTGCAGTGTTCATGAACCCGCTGGATTCACCGACCCGAATGAAAAGACGCAGCGTTCGAAGGCGCCGCCGATGTTCAGTGCCGTACCCGGAAGGGTACGGGTAATCGATGACGGCCACGTGCATGATCACGTCCTATCCTTCTCCTCATCTTCCGTACTTCCGCAAGATCGCACGAACTTTTTCAAGTGGTAGCGCCTCCAGCCGGTGTCCCTGGAATCCGGTCATCGATTCGGCCCGGAACAGCGAGTTGTAGACGGCCTCCTCGGTCGCCTCGACGACGGCTTCAAACAGCGGCGACACGGCGTCGTTTTTTAGAAATTCGAACGCCTGAATGCGGCCGGACGATTGGTGGGCGATCCGCGCCGTCGGCGCGGTGCTAAACGCTATGACATAGTCGCCGCTGCCGTTGCTCGAAGTCGAGCCGGTGCGCCCCAGTCCCAGCATGGCCCGGCGCGCCAAGCGCATCAGATTGCGGTGCTCCAGCGGAGCGTCGGTTGCCACGACAATCATGCAGGAACCATCGGCGGTGCTCGGTGGCGCGGCCACTCCTTGCCTAGCCAACTCTGCTCCGACGGCTACACCGTTAATCTGCAGATTTCCCCCGTAATTTGTCTGCACCAATACTCCGATGGTATAGCCGCCATCGGTCACGCGCCGCGATGCCGTCCCGATGCCGCCTTTGAAATCAAAGCAGCGCGTGCCCGTTCCCGCTCCCACGTTGCCTTCCTCGACGGCGCCCGTTCGCGCATTTCGGATAGCGGCGGCCACGTCGGCCGGCGCAATTATGCGGGCGCGAATGTCGTTGAGGTAGCTGTCGTTTGTCTCGCCGACGACGGCGTTGGCCGATCTCACCGTTTCGTTACCCGGCAGGGCCAGCAGATAGTCGAGCACCCCATCGAGGCCGCGCGCAACCGACAATGTGTTGGTCAGAACGATCGGAGATTCGAGATTGCCGAGTTCATTGACCTGCGTCGATCCGGCCAGCTTCCCGAATCCATTGGCGACGTAAATGGCCGCGGGAACTTTCTCCTGAAAAATGTTTCCGCCATGGGGAAGGATTGCGGTCACTCCGGTTCGAATGGAATCTCCTTCGATGCGGGTCACGTGTCCGACTCGAACTCCCGGTACATCGGTAATGGCATCGAGTGCACCCGGATTCAGCACTCCGACGCGAACTCCAAAGGCGATCGCGCGCGGGCGCTCAGCAGGTGGCTGCTCTGCGCTGGATCGAAGAAAAACGCACAAGGCAGAGCCCTGTGCCACGCCCACGGCACACAGCATCAACAGGGTCCGTATTCGCGTTCGTATTTGCAAATGGCACCTCCCATGAAGGTAATAGGGCCGGCGAATTAAGACCGCGCTAACGGCACACGGCGGCAGGACCCGCTCCCTTTGGTCGCGGCACTGAACATTCCCTCCGGCTGCCTTGTCTTCCTGCCACTGGCCACTTGCCACTTGAGCGGCAGGGACCCGCTCCCTTCGGTCGCGGCACTGAACATTCCCTCCGGCCGTCGTTCATCTGGCCACTGGCCACTGATCACTGGTCACTTTTTTTGCTATACTTTCGATTCGGGGTGCGTTTGACCAACTCAGGTATGAAGTCCGAACCGCTGCTCGACAAAATCCATTATCCCAGCGACATCAGAAAGTTACCCGTCGAATCCCTGCCCCAGGTGTGCAAGGAAGTACGGCAGTTCCTGATTGAAAGCTGCTCGAGGACAGGCGGCCACTTCGCCTCCGGCCTCGGTGTCGTCGAACTGACCGTCGCGCTGCACTACGTTTTTAACACCCCGCTTGACAAGATTCTATGGGATGTCGGGCACCAGGCGTATCCCCACAAAATCATTACCGGGCGGAAGGAAAGATTCCACACGATTCGGCAATACGAGGGCCTGGGCGGATTTTGCCGGCGCGAGGAAAGCGAATACGACGTTTTCAACGCCGGGCACGCCGGTACTTCGATCTCGGCCGGCCTGGGCATGGTCATCGCGCGCGATCTGGCAGGCGCCAACTTCAAGGTGATCTCGGTCATCGGCGACGGGGGCCTGACGGCCGGCATGGCCATGGAAGGCCTCAACCAGGTTGGATATCTGAAAAAGGACATGCTGATCGTCCTCAACGACAACGAGATGTCCATCTCGCCCAACGTCGGAGCGATGAAAGGCTATCTGCACCGCATCGTCAGCGGCCAGGTGTACCAGAGATTCAAAGAGCAGGTCGAGCACGTCATGACGTCGATTCCCGGCATCGGCAGCAAAATGTTTCACGCCACGAAACTGACCGTCGACGCGCTGAAAACGTTCCTAGTGCCCGGCATGCTTTTCGAGGAACTGGGATTCCAGTACATCGGACCGATGAACGGCCACGAAGTCATTTCGCTCGTCAAGACGCTGCAGGAGATTCGAGACCGCAAGGGGCCCGTGCTGCTGCACGTCGTCACCAAGAAGGGGAAGGGGTACGACGCCGCTGAGAAGGACGCGGTGGCCTGGCATGGACCGTCGCCCTTCGACGTGCAGACGGCGACGATGATTAAAAAGACCGAACCGGCGCCCTCTTACACCTCGGTGTTTGCCAAAACTCTGATGCGCCTGGCCGAGAAGGACAAACGCGTCGTCGCTATCACGGCCGCCATGCTGGAAGGAACGGGTCTCGATAAGTTTGCCAAGGCCTTTCCGGATCGCTGTTTTGACGTCGGCATCGCCGAACAGCACGCCGTGACGATGGCGGCCGGCATGGCCCTGGAAGGATTGCGGCCGGTCGTTGCAATCTATTCCACTTTCCTGCAACGCGCCTACGACCAGGTGGTCCACGACGTCTGTCTCATGGATATCCCCGTCGTTTTCTGCATGGACCGCGCCGGGCTGGTCGGCAACGACGGGCCGACACATCACGGCGTTTTCGACATTGCTTACATGCGCTGCCTGCCCAACATGGTCGTCATGGCGCCCAAGGATGAAAACGAGCTGCAGCACATGCTCCGAACGGCGCTGTATCATCCTCATCCGGTCGCGCTGCGGATCCCGCGGGGCACGGGCGAAGGCGCCGCGCTTGACGAAGAAATCCGCGAGCTGGAGATCGGTCGCGGAGAGACGCTGCGACAAGGCAGTGACATCGCCCTCATCGCGTACGGCAGCCGCGTCTACCCGGCGCTGGCCGCAGCCGAACGACTGGCGCGCGAAGGCGTGCAGGCTTCTGTCATCAACGCCCGTTTCGCCAAACCCATCGACGCCGAATTAATTGTCTCGGCGGCGCGTACGCACGCGATCATTGTCACCGTCGAGGATCACGTCGGCCAAGGGGGCTTCGGGGCAGCTGTCTGCGAAACGCTGCAGCAACACCAAGTCAACGGAGTTCCGGCGCTGCGCCTCGCCGTTCCCGACCAGGTCATCACGCACGGCGCGCCGGCGATCCTCTATGCCAGGTGCGGGCTGGATGCCGATGGCATTTACAATCGGGTACGCGCATTCTGGCAGGAGCGTCCCTGGCAGGCCGGATCGCAGGAAACGATCCTTGGGCTGAAGATCGTAAAGAAGAATCCGCTGAGTTAGTCGCCAGTGGCCAGTGGCCAGTGGCCAGTGGTCAGTGTTCGATAGGCAATTCCGGCTGACCACTGACCACTGACCACGGGCCACTGACCCGTGGGCACTGAAGCCTGAAGCTTAGAGCCTAGACCATGCCTCCTCGACGCATGCGAATCGACGACCTGTTGGTCGAAAGGGGAATTGTCGAAGATCGCCACAAAGCGAGTGCCTTGGTCATGGCCGGCAGGGTCCTGATCGGCAGCCAACGTATCGATAAGCCCGGTGTGGCCGTCGACGCCGCCTGCGATCTTCGAGTCAAGTCCGACGAGCACCCCTACGCCAGCCGTGCCGGCCGCAAACTCGAACATGCCCTGACGCACTTTCAAATCTCCGTCCAGGACCGTTGCTGCCTGGACATCGGTTCCTCAACCGGGGGCTTCGTCGACTGCCTGCTGCAGCGCGGCGCGCGCAAAGTGTACGCCGTGGATGTCGGCACCGGATTGCTCGACTGGCGGCTGCAGACAGACCCTCGCGTGGTTTCCTTAAACGGCGCTAATGCCCGGCATCTGCAGACGTCCCAGATTCCCGAACGCGTCGACTGGATCACTGCCGATGTCTCTTTCATTTCTCTGCGCGCGGTCCTTCCGGCGCTTGCCGCGTTTCGGGCCGAGACACTGGCGCTGGTGAAGCCACAGTTTGAGTTGCCGCCCGGCCAGGTGCCGGCAGGCGGAGTGGTGACCGCCAAAGAAGGGCGACAACAGGCCGTCCGCTCAGTTTCCGCTACAGCCGCCGAAGCGGGCTTTCACATCGCCGGTACGTTCGATTCTCCGCTGGCTGGCGCCGCAGGAAATGTCGAGACTTTCGTGTGGCTCCGATGGCCATGACTTCTGGCGAGCGCTACTACGACGATTCCTGCGCGAACGCTTCGACAGGCGTGTCTACAAAGTAGGCGTCGATGCCGGATTTACGTGTCCTAACATCGACGGCCGCGTGGCCGTGGGAGGTTGCACGTTCTGCAACAACGACAGCTTCCGGCCGGCTGCACTCCGCTTGGCCGGCACAGTCGGGGAGCAAATCACCCGAGGGGCCGGGTTCCTCAGGTCGCGCTTCGGCGCCGATCAGTTTATGGCGTATTTTCAGGCCTATACGAATACCTACGCTCCGGTCGCGGAATTGCAAGGACTGTACCGGGAGGCGCTGGCTCATCCCGATGTCGTCGCTTTGTCTATCGCCACGCGCCCCGACTGCGTCAATCCAGAGATCCTCGCGATGATCGACGAGTTAGCCGGCGACCGCACGGTCATCGTCGAGTACGGAGTCCAGTCGATCCACGATACAACTCTGGACCGGATCAATCGGGGCCACCGCTACAATGCATTTCTGCGGGCGCTGGACTGGTCGGCCAACCGGCGCTTTCTCGTCGGCGCGCACATCATCCTCGGTTTCCCCTGGGAAACCCGCGAGCAGATGCTGGCCACAGCCGACGAGCTGTCGCGCCACCCGATCCAGTTGCTCAAGATCCATCATCTTCATATCGTCCGCGGAACGGCGCTGGCCCGCCAGCACCGTGCTGCTCCTTTCGAGTTGCTCGAGTGCGAAGCCTACATCGAATTGCTGGGCGAGTTTCTGGCCCGGCTGCGACCTGATATTGTGGTGGAGCGGCTCTTCGGAACAGCGCCACCGCGCATGCTGGTGGCCCCGCGCTGGAACAAGACCAAAACACAGTTGCTCGGCGAAATTCATCGCCACCTGGAGCAAGCCGGAATCGTGCAGGGGATGCTGTGGAAGCCCTTCCCCAACCAAGAGTGTGAGCCAGCGGGCAATCAGTAGCAGAATTACGAGTTACGAGTTACGAAGTTTGTATTTCGTAATTTGCGAACTGCTAACTGCGATTGCCCGCCCCTTGCTTGCTTACGGTCGCTCACTCGGATTTTTCACAAAAAATATTCACCACAGAGACACAGAGGACACAGAGAAAGCACAGAGAAAGCTTTTCTGGGTACCGAGAATTCCGATCCATGCATCTAATCCCTCTGTGTTTTCTCTGTGTCCTCTGTGCCTCTGTGGTGAATTCTGAATAATCCGTGCTTACTGTCGCGGCTCTGACTTGTTGCCTATATACTCAGTTGCAGAGGAGCCAAGTCATGAAACGTTATGCCTGTTTTTTATTGCTGGCGGTGGCGCTGGGGGGACTTTCCGGCGCCGGTCAGAAAAAACCGTACTCGAATCGCTGGGTGCGCATCAGCAGCAACCTGCGCGACGATGCCGAAGTCGAGCGCGTCCGGAAAATCGTTGAGACAGCCGCTGCCCATGGACTCACCGGCGTGGCGTTGTCGGCCGGCCTGGATTCTTTGGACCTCAAAACTGAAGATTATTTCCGCCGCTTGAAAGCGGTGCGCGAACTCTGCGCGCGCTACAATATCGAAATCATTCCTTCTTTCTTTTCACCCGGCTATGGCGGCGCCATTCTGGCGCACGACAAGAATCTGGCCGCAGGTTTGCCCGTCAAAGACGCGCCGTTTGTCGTATCGGCAGGACGCGCGCGGTTGACGGCAGATCCACTCGTGCAAATCTCCAACGGCAGCTTTGAGAAACAGGAGGCCGACGCAATTGTTGGATTCAGTCTGGTCGGCCGCCCCGGCGACGTCGTTTCCGTAGACACGCAGATTGCCAAAGAAGGCGGCGCGTCGCTTCGGTTTGAAAACTTCAACCGGCATCCGCAAGAGAACGCTCGAATCAGCCAGAAAGTCGGCGTTGCCCCCTATCGTTGTTACCGTCTGAGCGCGTGGGTGAAAGCCGAGGGGATGGGACAGGCCGATCCGTTCGGTTCCGGCAGTTTTCTGTTGGAAGTCCTGGGCGGACAAGAGAAGCGGCCGCTGCAGTACCAAAATCCCCGCTTGGCGCCATCGGGCGAGTGGCAGCGCGTCGCCGTTGGATTTAACAGTTGGGGCTACAACACTGTCGAGATTGCGCCGCGCATCCGCAGCAAGTCCGGCGGAAAATTCTGGGTCGACGACTTGCGCCTGGAGGAAGTGGGCCTGGTCAACGCGCTGCGGCGGCCCGGAACTCCGCTGGTGGTTCGAAGCGACACGAAAGGCACGGTCTACGACGAGGGCCGCGATTACGCGCCGGTCTCCGACCCGCAACTCAACTTCCGCTACGACCATGAAGGACCCACCATAGAGATCCTTCCGTCCAGCCGCATCCAGGAGGGCGACCGTCTGCGCGTCAGCTACTATCACGGTACGACCATCTACAACGGCCAGACACCCGTCTGCATGTCCGAGCCAAAAGTGTATGAGATTTGGCGCGACCAGGCGCAACGGGTTCACGAGGCCTTGGCCCCGGCTAAGTACCTGATCAACCTGGATGAGGTCCGCACGGGCGGCTCCTGCGAGGCCTGCCGCCGGCGCGGCCTGACGCTGGGACAGATTCTGGGCGATTGCCTCACAAAGCAGTATGAGATGCTGCGCAAGGCCAACCCCAAGGCGGAGGTTTTCGTTTGGTCGGACATGCTCGATCCCAACCACAACGCCAACCCGGACAAGAAGTATTACTACCTAGCCGAAGGCAATTACGCCGGGTCCTGGAATCATGTACCGAAGGATCTGATCATTCTGTGCTGGTATTTCGAGAAGCGCGCCGCCAGCCTGCGTCATTTCTCCAGCCTGGGTTTCCGAACGATGGCGGGGGCCTACTACGACGGCGACAATCTGGACAATATCCGGGGCTGGCTTGAGGCACTAGACGCGACGCCCGCCGCCAGCGGCATCCTGTACACGACGTGGTTGAATAAGTATGACTTGTTGCCGGCGTTTGGGGAATTAGCCAAGGGGCAAGGATCGGGGCAATAACAAATTGGGGATTGGGCAATCCACAATCCGAAATTGCGGCTCATTCGAAAATTGGAGATTGGGGATTGGGGATTGGGGATTGAATTTCCGATTGTGGATTGCCGATTGCGGAGTTGATTGACGATTGCAGATTGGAGAATTGGGGATTGCATTGCGGATTGCGGATTGCGAGCTCGTTGACTGGTAGCCGACCCCGCAATCATTCAATCGGCAATACAATCCTCAATTCCCCAATCTGCAATCGTCAATCAATTCCGCAATCGGCAATCCACAATCGGAAATCTAATCCCCAATCCCCAGTCCCAAATTTTCGAATGAGCCGCGATTTCGATTGTGGATTGCCCAATCCCCAATCCCCCATCCCCAATTGTCTGCAATCCCACCTCCTGACAGCTCAGCAACATCGCAATTTCGTGGTAGTATTGCTCCCAAAATCCGCCCCTGCCGGAGGGACAAATGAAGCGGTCCTTGCTCGTCCTGGCGTTGACTCCAGTCGTGGCTCTCGGTTTGTTCTTGCCGCTGGCGCGCGGACGGGCAGCCGGCGCTGATCAGCCATTCTCTGAGCTGCAACGCCGGCACTGGGCCTTTCAGAAGATCACTCGCCCTCCAGTTCCGGCTGTCGCGCGCGCGCGTTGGGTTCGCACTCCCATCGATGCTTTTGTGCTGGCGCAGCTGGAATCCAAAGGTGTGGCGCCGTCGCCCCGCGCCGATAAAATAACGCTGCTGCGCCGCGCCAGCTTCGACCTGATCGGCCTTCCACCGACTCCCGAACAAGTCGACGCCTTTTTGGCCGACTCCATTCCGGGCGCCTGCGACAAAGTCATCGATCGGCTCCTGGCTTCGCCGCACGACGGAGAACGCTGGGCGCGTCACTTGCTGGACCTGGTGCGCGACGCCGAAAGCGAAGGATTTAAGGC
>JBPCNK010000170.1:0-14971 GCA_051001345.1 Acidobacteriota bacterium
CACAGTGAACCCCGTAGCTTGGCATACGGCTGAGCGCCGGCTGCGCCTCCGGATCGGAAAACATATAGGTGGGTTCGCCGAAGGCGCCACCCAGGATGTACCGCTTCTCGCCGGCTTTATCGCTCGCGTTCCAGCACCATTCCTTAACATTGCCGGCCATATCAAAGGTTCCATACGGACCGAGGCCTTGATAGGCGCCGACAGGGGCGGGGCCCTTGGAGGAGAAATTACTGAGTGGCAGGATGAACACGCCGGACGTGATTCCTGCGGCGTTGGCCCAGTGGCGTATCGTGGGCAGACTTTTCCCGGCGAATTCGGCATAGGCAGCCGCTTCGTACCAACTGACGCCGCTCACCGGCAGGTCCTCCTGCCCTTTGGGGTAATCACCTACCTCCCAGGTAGCTGGTCCGGGCCGGCCGGTTGAATCGCGAAATGCAGCTATGGCTTGTTCCCAGGTAATCGTCCCGCCGTCCTTTATGAAAGGGTGTTTCCAGTATTCGCGCTTTTGATAGCCGCCGCTGTCGACAAACTGCTTGAACTGCTTGTTGGTGACTTCAAATTTGTCGATGAAGTAATCGTCCAGGAAGACCGGACTTGCCCAAGCATCGAAGCCTGTCAATATCAGCCCCATTTGCCCGCCCGGGACTCGTACCATTCCGGGTGGCACATTGCTTTCTTTGTCGAGTACGAAATTGAATGGTGCCTGGACGCCGGACCGCGCATAGCCGAGAAGCGCGGGGGCAGATTTACCGAGGAGAGGTGCGGTAGCTGCGGCTGCTTCGACGGTCTGAAATCCCTCCTTTGTGATTCGCCAGCGAACGTAGCCAATAGGGAGGCGCATGCGTTCGATCGGAGAAAGCCCGAGATCCTGCCATTGGCTTTGCGTGGCCGCATAGTCCCTCATGTATACGTCGGCGCCGGGCGGGGTCGTCCGGATTGAAACCTCGGCCGATATTTGAGGCCACAATTTTGACAGCGACGAATCAGCGGGCAAGTAACGCTCCGCCTCGCGGGCGAGCGCAAAGGCAGCAAAGAAATCTTCTTTCTCAGCAAGCTGCATGATTTGAGGCAGCGCTTTCTCCCGGGCCCACCGGATCCTGGCATTGCGATGAAGAAGCCAGACTCCGGCAACAAGAACGGCAGCGACCACGAGGAGAAACCCAACCGCGACCGGCGGCCGGCGAAGAAGGCGCAGCAACGAAGGCCCCGCAGTAATGAAATCGCGCCGGGGCGTTAGCGCGCGAAGATCCTCCGCCAGTTCGCGCATCGTCTGGTAGCGACGCTGCCTCTCCTTTTCAAGGCACTTGCTTGTGATTCGCTCAAGTTCGCGCGGGACTCGCGGGGCAAAGCGCGCCATTGGCGGGGGGGCTTGAGTTAAGATCGCCGAAAGAGTCTCTGCCGGGCTGTTCGCAAAAAAGGGACTTCGCCCGCCGATCATCTCGTAGAATAAAGCTCCGAAACTGAATATGTCGCTGCGTGTATCCAGAGTACCGCCACGGACCTGCTCGGGTGACATGTAAGGGACCGTGCCCCTGATCGCGCCCGGCGCGCTCAAGAGCAGATCAGTTTGTGCCTGACTATCCAGTGCCGGATCCTGCTGGATCACTTTTGCCAGCCCGAAATCGAGTACTTTCACCTGGCCGCGAGAGTTGATCATCACGTTCTGCGGTTTGACGTCTCGATGGATAATCCTGTGCGCGTGAGCTTCGCACAGTGCATCGGCAATCTCGATGGCTAGCCGGACGGCTTCGTCCAGTTCGAGAGGCTTTCTTTGGATACGGCTGGCAAGAGTTTCACCCTCGATGTATTGCATCACAATAAAGCTATAGTCATCTTGCCGGCCCACCTCGTACACGGCGCAGATATTTGGGTGGTCCAATTTCGCTGCGGCTCGCGCTTCTCCGATGAGCCGCTTGCGCGCTTCCTCATCGGCCGCTGCTGTCGTGGGGAGGAACTTAATGGCTACTTTGCGGTCAAGCTCGGTATCCTCGGCCAGATATACTTCTCCCATTCCGCCAGCGCCGAGCTGGGAAAGTATCTTGTATGAGCCGAATTGTCGTCCTAACACGGATTAGATTTCCCTTGCTGAGATTAATGGTGGATTACGGATTTTAACTCTTTGTGAGTTTCGCATCATATATTGAAGGTGGGCTCTCGATTTCTAAATCCATCTAGCTTAATTCTTTGTATTTGTTTACCGCATTAAACTTCATCGGTGACTGAGGCAACGGGCGGATCTATGGAACCTGAATTATGCATCGCCGGCAGGCGGTGAGACAGGCTGAAAGCGAAGAAACCATTTGGGGACTCCAGGAATATGGGGTAAAGAGAAAGTTTGCGAAAAGTTCGCTTAACCCCAGGGAGGTCACCCAAATGGTTCCGAGCAGCAAACAGCATACTGATAAAGAGCCCGTCAAACAAGGGCCACAGAGGACCGCCGCAGAGCCCAATAAAATCGGGGCTTCTACACCGTATAACTTCTCGGGCAAGAATTTGACTCCTTACGGAGCCCTGTTGCCCATCGCCACGATGTTGGAGAAACTCGGGTTTCGGGCGCTGGTCGAGGAGACCGTCACAGTCAAGCGCATCACGCGCGTGATGAGCTTGTACCAGTTTGTGCTGGCCATTGTGCTGGGCCTGTACGTAGGGTTTCAACGCCTCAACCAGTTGCGCTTTATGGCAGGCGTCCGATGCGGACGGGGATCCTCCAGGTGAGGCATTTGCCGCCGCAGTCCACGTTAGGGCGATTCCTGGCCTCGCTGCACCTGAATGTAGCCCGGCAGATCCTTGTGCTGCAGCGCCACATGCGCGAGCGGGTGTGGTCGGCGGCCAACGTGAAATTGGCCGATGTGGCTGCGCTGCGGCACACGACGCTGGCGACGGCGCGGTTGCGGTTTCTGTTTATCGCCGCCCAGATCTGGCGTCATGCGGGCCGCACCGGGGTACACTACAGCAATCACTATGAGGCGCAGCGCTTGAGCCGGAAAGACGAATGCGACGTAGCCTGTCCATCAGCCGCTGAAAGACCCCTTTCTCCTCGGTGATGGCGCCGGCGCTGACCTGAGATCCGATGGACCCAGGCTTTTGGTTGTGCTGTGCATAAAATTTTATGCATCTTGCGGCAAACGCAACACAGACGGGCTCTTGGGAGCTCAGGGTTCACGACGGAAATTTCCCTGTGGAGGTTAATGAAGCCAGAAAAGAAACCGACGGAACCTACTGCTAAATGCTAATCAGGCCCGCCCGGGTACGAACCCAGACATGCGGCTGCCCCCGGACAGACCGAATTCTGTGCATAACTCAGGTTTCATAACACTACTGACGCCAGCAAGAGAGAGGATATTAGCGAGACAGCCTTCGCCGTTGTTCTAATTTACTTCTCGAATTCGAGAATAAATCTTGACATTCCCTGTAAACATATAGGTAAATAAGGAGTCAGTGACATTGCGGAGTTGAGCGGGAAATGAAACAAAAATTCGGAACAATCCTGGAAGCGAATCTGATTAAGGAGTTGAAGAAGCGCGCCGCCGAAGAAGATCGATCTCTGACTGAAGTCGTTCAAGACGCCTTGGTTCGTTATCTCCACCAGAGCCCTGGCAAAAACGAGGCCCTGGAAGCTTGGCAGCGGCTCAACGGTGCGCCTGTTCACGTAACGGATGAAGATTTTCAAGCCGTTTTGGAGTTGGACATGTGGGAGCAATGAACCTCAGCGACGTGAGAGATGGTACCCGAGCGCTCATCGATGCGAACATATTTCTTTACTGGCTGACACAGCGCTCCATCGAGTGTGGACTTTTTTTGCGCCGGTGTGCGGATAGGAGCGTCCAAGGATATGCTTCCGTTCTATCACTCACGGAAGTCGCACACCGCCTGATGATGCTCGAGGCAAAAGAAAATGGCTGGGCGGAAGGGCCAAACCCGGTCAGGTCTTTGGAACTACGGCCTGAGCGTGTTCAGACGCTCAGGCGGTACGAGGATCGGCTGCGGGATATTTTGGCGCTGCGCCTGCACCTCGAAGATTTTCAACATGTTGATCTCATCGAGAGCTTCTCTATTCGCCGGCGCTACGGCCTGCTCACAAACGACTCAATTTTTATCGCAGTTGCTGTGAGGCTTGGAATTCGGGACGTCATAAGCGCCGACAAAGGTCTGGAGCGGGCGGCAGGATACACCGTTTATCAGCCGTCGGACTTGAAGTGAAGGGCAATCCGAAGTCGAAATGGCGGACCAATCGAAAATTGGGGATTGAGGATTGGGGATTGGGGATTGAATTTCGGATTGCCCAAATTAATTGGAAAAAGATTGAGGGTTTTTGTTTCTAAGGCAGCCTGTGAATCAACTTTGCCACCGGCCTTGCGGCCGGTACCACTCGCTGCTGTTGCTAGCATTCGAAAGATCGACTGGCGACTCGCGACTATTTCCAGCGCACCACCACACCGCCGATGCCTGTTTCCACGTTGATGCGGACATGAACTTTCGACTGGGCGAAGTTCTCGCTGACATATTCATTGTCGCCGCGGCGATCGAAATCCTGCAGGCTCAAACCGCTCATAAAATTCTTGCTGACGCGCAGCTCGACACCCAGTTCGCGCGGCAGCGTCACCTCGACCGATCCAATCCCAACCTTGATGTCGATGTCGGCCGGATTTGTCCACTGGCCGGTCAAATCCAGATCGGCCTCTCCGACGCCGCCCTCAAAATTCAATTCTCGAAAATTCGCGTTTCCCAGACCCACCGTCTGAAAGGACCCGACGCCCGCCTTCAATTCAATCCGGTCGCAACGTTCCGGGTTCGGCTCGTAGACGGAAACGACCGTCTCCCCTACTCCCGATTCGACCTGAAGCCTCTTGAGCCGCACCTTGGTCAAATCGACCTCACTTTTGCCGACTCCGGCGCGCACCCAAAAAGAGGACGCAAGGTCGGGAGATACGCGCAATCGCAGGTTTGTCTTCGAAGCGTTACGAGCCCTGTCCGTCGCCGATTCGAACTTGAAGCTAAAGTCTCCGCGATCTCCCACAACGTCATATCGGAATTCCGGCTTCAATTTTCGCTCGTCGTAGTCGGCGTCCAGGTCGAACACTTTGCCGGCGCCTCCGAGGGACAACTGCAAGGTCCCAACGGGATTCTCCAATCGATAGTCCACGCTCTTCTCGGCGGAGACTGGCCGTTCCTGCCGGAAGTTGGTCATCCGGGAATTGGAGTCTCTGTCGTCGTCGAAATCGACACAGCCTGCCAGCAAGACGAGAGCGATCCCACCAAAGATAAGACGACTGTGCGCCATCGGTTTCATAAGATTCTCCTCAATTTGACACTTACAAATGTGGTAGCGGACCGGAGCCTCATAATCCTTGCGGTCGATCCCAACGGCCCGCTCCCTTCCGGTCGCGGCTCTGTTGGTGCTTCCGTGTCTAACGGCCCGCTTGCTTACGCGCGCGGCACCGCCATAGCCGTCCTTAGTCCTTAGTCCTGTGTCTCTCATAATTCGAATTCGTAACTCGTAATTAGTAACTCGTAATTCTAGTTGTTGTTCTTCCTGTCTCTCCTGCCGCGTTCGGGGTCTCTGTCCTTGGGTTCACGCTGACGCCCGTCTACGGAATCCAACTGGATATCGCCGTAGCGGGAGTTGACTTTTACGAGGGGACCGCCTCCCGAATAGGCGCCGGTCAGAGTGGCCGCACCGCCGTCAGAGCCTTCCGTCAAGTTTTCGAAATTCGTCTTGACGTCGCCGCGATCCGTTCGCGCTTCGACACGAAAACCCGAACGATCGGCCAGCCGGACCGTCACGTCGCCGTGCGCTTGGCTGATCGTCACTGGATTGCGCAAAGCCACACGGCTTTCCACTTGGACGTCACCGTACTCGTTGGCGATTTGAACGGGGCCTTCAAAATCGCTAATGGATATTTTCTTGTGCGTCGTCTCAACGGTCACGGCCGCGGAAACCTTTTCCAGCGTCACGCTGCTGCCGCTGGTCTTGACGGTCACCGGAGCATCGACCAGCGAGAGTTGGACCGAAAGAGACGTGCCGCGGATGCTGGTGTTCCCCTTCAATTCCGATCCTTCAATGCGACCGTAGTCGTACTGGACATCGAGCGTCCCGCGCAGGTTGGTAACATCGACCTGGCGGTGGCTGCCTCGGATGGTGACGTCGGACGCCGTGTTGCGCACATCGACGGAGCCGCCAGGAGCGTCGATTTCTACTTTGCCGTCGGCCCCATCCAGTTCGGTCTTGGCATAATTGTTTTTGAGCCGCGCGTCGCCGCGAAGCGCGCTGGCCCGAATGCGCCCATGGAAATTCTCGACGATGCAAAGGCCCCGCACGTCTTCCACAACGATTTCGGAGTTGCGGTTCCTGAGCGTCACATTTCCCACGACGTTGCGGAGATCGATTCGCGCGCCCTTGTTTTCGGCATCGACGTCGCCGGTGATGCTGTTGAGGTCGATGGCCCCAAAACTGGACATCACCCGTGTCGCAGCCTTGCGGCCGTGAACCTGAACGCCGCCATAACTGCTGTGGACTTCAATGGGGAAGTTTTCCGGCAAAGTCACTTCCAGATCGGTCTTGAATTCGGTGACTTCGTCTTTGATTTGATCCCGATTAGTGCGCACCTCCAACCCGCGCTCGGTCTCTTCAAAGATCAGTCGGATCTTGTCGTTGACAAGGCGTGCATCCGACTCGGCGCTTCGATAGATCTGGCGCTTGAAAAATATCTGAACCCGGTCGCTGCCACCCGGATTGATCCGGACGCTGCCGTACGCGTTGTGAACAATGACGGGCTTCTGCCCTTTCCAGGGGTACGACTGTTCATCCGTGTAGGAATAGGAGGGCCCGTGAAAATCGTTCAAAGACCAGACACCGTTCCAGTTGAACAGGTCGTCAAACGGCACCAGGCGCCAGTGCGCGTCGGCGGCCCGCGAGGCCGACATTCCGAAAATGATCAGAAACACAACGCCGAAGACCTCCCGGACACGCACTGAAAAACGCCCCTCCAGCCGGTAGTAATCGATCATCTTTACGACGCCGATGAAGATGAGCACCACGGGCCAGTAGCGGCCAATAAACGGGACACCCGCGCGGCCCCCAAAAAACAGCCAACTGCCCGAGAGAAACACCAGGAGCGAAGCGAAAACAAGCGAGCCTCGGCGCGGCGCCTGTTGGACTGCCTGCGCGGCCGTGTAGAAAAAATACAGCGCCAGTCGCCAGAGTCCAAACAACAACAGAAGTGCCGGCGCCACCCGCGTCCAGATCCGCCAAGCCGGCAGATCGAGCAGTCCCAGGCTGCGCAGCAGCAGCACCGATCCGAGCGCTACAAACACCAGGCCGAATACCAGCGGCGCGAAGCTTCGTTGCCGAGTCGTCGTCACGTCACTTGTCGTAGTCACTTCAGTTGTCGTAGTCATAAGCTCTGCGGACCTTCCTTATCCCGATCCCGGACAGATGACGGGGAAAGCGGCGGATTAAAACCGCCGAACTCGGTCGAACGACTCACTGCCTCAGCCCTGGTATTGCTTCTGGTTCCGATTCCAAAGATCAGGTAGATGCCCAATCCGATCAGGGCAACCGGCCACAATCGATCGACAAACCGAAACACATCGATCGGCACCAGATTGTCGACCAGAAAGAGGACGCCGACGCCCAATAGGACAATCCCCCAGACCGGCGCGTTGATTTGCTCTTCTTCATCGGCCTGATCGGGGTGGGCCAGACGGCGGCGCAGTCGGGCTTGAGCCGAACGGTACGCGTCCAACATCTGATAGACCCAGAAGGCCACAATTGCAAAACCGAAGACTCCGTGACCCCGGTCGGCCATCAGACAAAGCACCGCGAACATAGAAAAATGAATCAAGCCCTTGGCGTACTCGCGGTTGTAGACAGCCCCCATTCCGGGGACGACAGAAAACACCGCGGCCCGCCCCGGCGACTCGCCGGTGACGGCGGCGCTGCCGGCCAAGGCCGAGAGCTCCGCGCCCTTGACCAGACAATCCTGGCAGTAAAAGCCGCCTTTGATCGAGTGGGCGCAATTCGCACAAAGCCATCTTCCGCAAGTCCGGCAACCCTGCGTGGAATCAACAGCCGGATGGTAAAAGCATTTCATGATGAAGTTTCTCCTTTAACTCAGGATCTTTGTTATTTGAATTCTTGCCGTCATCTCAGCCTCAGCTGATTGTCGCCTGCCCGCGACCTTACGGTCGCGGCCCTGTTGGTGGCTCGGTTGAATGCCCGCTTGCTGACGCGCGCGGCACCGCCGGTCGCGGCCCGGTGCTGGGTGGCCCCGGATGAGGACCCATTCCGGCCAATCCCCAATCGTTCAATCGGCAATTCAAATCCTCAATTCTCCAATCCTTCAATCGGCAATTCATTCCGCAATCCCCAATCCGCAATCCACAATTGAATCCCCAATCCCCAATCCCCAATCCCCAATTGTCTGATTGGCCTGGTATTGATCGCGCTGGATCCCCCAATCCCCAATTGTCTGATTGGCCTGGAATTGATCGCGCTGGATGATCCGGTGCTCCGCGCCAGGCTTCTTACCCGGGTCGGCCTTCTCCTCTTTCCTCTCGGGTTGCTTCTCGGGCGCCTTATCGGGTTCCGGTTCCTGAACCACATCGTCATACCGCGTAAAGAGAATCGAAAGAACCGAATGATCGATCCGGCTGGTCAGGTCGCCTTTCAGCAGGCGGACTTCGGCCACCATCTGGTTTTGGGTGGCATTAATTTGAAGCCAGCGCTTGTACGCCCAGAACACGACAGACTCGGTGCCGCGCCGCAGGCTCGCGGCGCTCAGCGACGAATCGCCCAGCGCGGCAAAATTCGGGCCCAGAACATTGACCGTCAGCGAGAAGAGAACAAACATCATCCCGGTGACCATCACAAAGCGCGGTGACAGAAAAGCCGGCGCTCGGAGCCTCAGCGCCGACCTCCAATCCCGCGGTTTTCTGGCGCCGCTGGTCTCGCTCAAAATTGAGCGCACGAGCGTTTCGGGAACGTTGGCGTGCGGCAGCCGGTTCATGTCGTCGACCAGTTCAGAAACTTGCCGGTAGAGTTGCTCGCAGGCCGAACACGAAGCCCGATGTTCGCCCATGGCTTGCTCGATAGGCGGCGCGGCGCCATCCAGGTATTCGCTCAGCAGGTTTTCAAATTCACGGCATTGCATAATTAGTCCTTGGAACCGTCAGACTCCCATCGTCAGGTCTTTGCGGCGCGAGCCGAGCAATCGCGCCAGTTCGATCCGTCCGCGATTGATGCGCGACTTGACCGTGCCTTCCGGGATTTCCAGAATGTCGGCGATTTCGTGATAGCTCAGTTCTTCGAGGTCCCGCAGAATCACGGCCTCCTTGAGTTCCGGTGTCAGCCGTTCCAGGCCCTCCAGGATGATCCCGGAGCGCTCGCCGTCATAAAGACTGACCTCCGGTCCCCTGGTCGACGGCATCGGAAAATCCAGCGTCTCCAGCGCCTCGCTGCCCGCCACGTTTTTCTCCCACTTGGTGCGCCGATAATTGTCGATGATCAGGTTGCGGCCGACCTTCAGTATCCAGTTCTGCAGCGACCCGGTCCCGGCGTCAAAGGCATCCAGTTGTTGGTACACTTTTAGGAAAATCTCCTGTGTCAGCTCTTCGGCCTTATCAAAACGACGGGTGAAGCGATAACTGAGGTTGTACAGCTTTTGCGAGTACAGCCGCACCAGGGTTTCCCAAGCGCTGCCCTCTCCGCTGCGACAACGTTCGACCAGCTTCGCATCCGCCGATAACAAGTTGCTTTCCTCTTCATATCCCGTTCACCTAAGCCTAACGAGCAAAGGGGCGCGAAAGTTCAACGGCAAACAGGGAACTTCTTCCGTTTCGGGTCGATCTGCAGACCGAAAACCGGCCAGACTGGCACTTAGACAAAAAATAGTACAAATATGACCGGGGTTGCGATTAATATTCCTCTGTAAGTGCCGACTCAACCGACAGTTCTGGTTTGCTCCCCATGAAATGCCCTTACTGTGAACACCTCAATGACCGGGTCGTGGACTCCCGCGAGAGCAAGGAGGGGGATGCGATCCGCCGCCGTCGGGAGTGCCTGGGATGCGGCCGGCGCTTTACCAGTTATGAGCGCATCGACGAAATCCCGTACATGGCCGTAAAAAAAGACGGCCGGCGCGAGCGCTTCGACCGCAACAAAATGCTGGCCGGCCTGCTTCGCGCCTGCGAGAAGCGCCCGGTCAGCACCAAGCAGTTGGAGGCAATCGTCGACGAAGTCGAACAGCGGCTGCAGGACCGGCCCGACCGTGAGATCAGTTCCGAGGAAATCGGCCAGGCCATCATGGAGCGCCTCAAGCAACTCGACAAAGTTGCCTACGTTCGTTTCGCTTCCGTCTATCTAGAATTCAAGGACGTCTCGGAGTTCATGACGGAGATCAACGAGTTATATCGGAAAGACTAGGGGTCAGGCTTCAGGGGTCAGGGATCAGCGGTCAGGGTCAGGGTCGCAGATTGACATGCGACAGCCATAGTCTAAAAGCCCTTCAATCCGCAATCCGCAATTCGCAATCCGCAATTCCCTGATCCCTGACCCCTGAACCCTGACCCCTTTGCTATACTTGCCGGAATCAATGGAGTTGCGATTGGAGTTTTGAAATGCCTAGCTTTGAGAGGAAACGAAAAGCGGTCACCCGCAAGACTTACTTTTTCGAAGACGAAGGGGCGCTCAAGGATTTTGGGCTGTGGCGGCCCAACATCGACCTGTGCGAGACCTCCGACGCCGTCACGGTAAAGGTCGATTTGCCGGGAGTGCGTCCCAGCGATGTGGCCGTTTCCATCGGCGGGGGTGTGCTTCAGATCCGCGGCAACAAGCCCGAGCCCCAGGTCGCCCAACGCTACGTCTGCTATTTATGCCTGGAAAGAAGCTACGGACGCTTCTTACGTGAAGTCAACCTGCACTGGACAATCGATGCCCGCCGCGCCCGCGCCACCTTGAAAGACGGAATTCTGATGATAGAAATTCCCAAGGCCCCGGACCGTCGCGGACAGGCCATCGAAATTCCGATTTCCGAGGAATAGCCGCAAAAAAAATGGACGAACCCACAGCCCAGGCCCCCGCGCCCCCGGAAGAACAAGTCAAGATCCCCGACGACCTACCGGTTCTGCCCCTGAAGGACATCGTGACGTTCCCGTTCATGATTGTCCCGCTTTTTATCACGCGCGAAAAATCGATCCGCGCCGTCGACCAGGCCCTCTCGCAAAACCGCATGATCCTGCTGTGCGCGCAAAAGGATTCCAAAATCGACGACCCGACCGTAGCCGATATTTACCAGACCGGAACGGTAGCCATCATCATGCGCATGCTCAAGCTGCCCGATCAGCGCCTGCGCATTCTGGTCCAGGGACTGGCCCGGGCCAGGGTCGATCGCTGGGACGAGACCAAGCCCTATCTGGCGGCGGCCATCACGACGCTTCAGGAGACGGAGGTTGAACGGGCGCTGGAAATCGAAGCGCTCATGCGCAACGTCAAGGAGGCCCTGGAGCGCTGCGTCGCCATGGGCAAGAACATTTCGCCTGAAGTCATGATCGTCATCGCCAACATCGACGATCCGGGACGGTTGGCCGACCTGGCTGCCTCCAACCTGGACCTGCGCATCGAGGAAGCTCAAGAGATCATCGAGTTCATCGACCCAGTAGTACGGCTCAAGCGCGTCCACGAATTTCTGCTTCGCGAGCTCGAACTGCTCGACGTGCAGCAGCGCATTTCGACGCAGGCCAAAGATGAGATCGAGAAGAGCCAGCGCGAATATTTTCTGCGCCAGCAGATGAAGGCGATTCAGACCGAGCTGGGCGAAGGCGGAGACTTTTCCGAAGAGGTCCAGCAGTATCGTGAAAAGGCCGACAAGGCGGGGCTCCCAGACGAGGCCAAGGCCGAAGTCAACCGCCAGATTCAGCGCCTCGAAAAACTTCATCCGGAATCAGCCGAAACCGCTACGGTTCGCACCTACCTGGACTGGATGGTCGGACTGCCCTGGGCCAAGGTCACGGAGGACACGCTGGATTTGAAGCAGGCCCAGGCGATCCTCGACGAAGATCATTACGATCTGGAGAAGGTCAAGACCCGCATCATCGAGTACCTGGCCGTTCTGAAATTGAAGAAGACGATGAAAGGGCCGCTGTTGTGCTTTGTCGGTCCTCCCGGTGTCGGCAAGACTTCATTGGGCAAGTCGATCGCGCGGGCCCTGGGGCGTCGATTCGTGCGCATCTCCCTGGGGGGGGTTCACGACGAAGCAGAAATCCGCGGACACCGCCGCACTTATGTCGGCGCGATGCCCGGCCGTATCATTCAGGGCATCAATCAGGCCGAGAGCAACAATCCCGTCTTCATGCTCGACGAAGTCGACAAAATCGGCGCCGATTTCCGCGGCGATCCTTCGTCGGCATTGCTGGAGGTGCTCGATCCGGAGCAGAACTTCGCCTTTCGCGACAATTATCTGCAGGTGCCTTTCGACCTCTCCAGGGTTCTCTTTATTACGACGGCAAACCTGCTCGATCCGATCCAGCCGGCCTTTCTCGATCGCATGGAGGTCATCCGCCTGTCGGGCTACACCGAGGCGGAGAAGATGTCGATTGCCAGGAAGTATCTGATTCCGAAACAAGTCGAAGCGCACGGCCTCGAACAAAAAGACATCCGCATCCCGGAAGATGCCCTGCGTCTGGTGATCAATCAATACACGCGCGAGGCCGGCCTGCGCAATCTGGAGCGCGAAATTGCGACGATCTGCCGAAAAGTCGCCCGGCGCAAAGCCGAAGGCGCGCGCATGCCGGTGACGGTCACACGCGCCAAGGTCCACGAATCTCTGGGCGCCGAAAAGATTCTTCCCGAAGACTTGCTGAAGGAGGACAAAGTCGGTGTGGCCACTGGAATGGCCTGGACGCCGTCGGGCGGCGATATCTTGTTTGTCGAGGCGATCGCGATGAAGGGCAAAGGGAACCTGATGCTGACCGGGCAGTTGGGCGACGTGATGAAGGAATCCGCCCACGCCGCGCTCAGCTATCTGCGCGCTCACGCCCGCGACCTGGGACTGACCGAAGAGTTCTTCGAAGAGCATGATTTTCACGTCCACATTCCCGAAGGCGCGCTCCCGAAGGACGGCCCTTCGGCCGGCGTCACGATGGCCACGGCGCTGGTGTCTGTGTGCACGCAGCGCCCGATACGCCGCTCCCTGGCGATGACCGGCGAGATCACGCTGCGAGGCCGCGTGTTGCCCGTCGGCGGG
The DNA here is from genome assembly GCA_051001345.1 of Acidobacteriota bacterium. Lineage (GTDB taxonomy): Bacteria > Acidobacteriota > UBA6911 > JACQSX01 > JBPCNK01 > JBPCNK01. The sequence goes on from JBPCNK010000170.1 coordinate 13,242, forward strand.
GTCAAGGAAAAGGTCCTGGCGGCCATGCGCAACAAGATCACCACGATCATTTTGCCCAAGCCCAACCGCCGCGACCTGGACGACATTCCCGAAGAACTGCGCAAGAACGTAAACTTCATCCTGGTCGAAGAGATCGACGAAGTGCTGCACCCCGCTTTGCTGGAACCTCGAAGGAAGGGGATTTCGACGCGTCTGCGCCTGGCCCAGCCGGCGCGCAAGGCTGATGCCCGCAAGAAGTGAACGGGAGTGGATCGAACAAATCCGCCGCCGCTTTCCGGCCCGCCGTCGCGAGATCGTCTTCGGCATTGGTGACGACTCGGCGCTGTTTGAACCGCCCTCGAACTCCCAGGTTCTCACCTCCACGGACCTGCTGATTGAAAAAATCGACTTCCTCCTCGAACGTCACGGTCCCGCGTGGCTAGGCGAGAAAGCTCTGGAAGCCAACCTCAGCGACATTGCCGCCTGCGGCGGTGAGCCCCTGGCGTGCACGCTGGCGCTGGCCTTCGGGCGAGCAACCGAACCGGCCTGGATCGAGCGGTTGCTCGAGGGCTTCAGTGCGGCAATCGATCGAAGCCGCTGCGATCTGATCGGAGGCGATCTTTCGGCCAGCCCCGGTCCGCTCATTATCAGTGTGACCGTTTTCGGCCTGGTCGCCCGAGGTGAGGCCGTGCAGCGCGATGGCGCGCGGCCGGGAGATCGCATTGTCGTTACCGGGACCCTGGGAAAGTCCGCTACTGGCCTGAAATTGCTCGAACGGTTTCCGGCCGAAGAACCGCTGGACACCGACGCCGGAGTGGAAGTCTGGAGCCGGAATTTTCCGCTCGCAGACAGCAGCGCCGCGGCCCGCGCGGTACGTTGGCACCTGGCCCCGCAGGCGGCCTGCGCTGCCGGCCGGGAAGCCGCCCGTCTGGGCGCCACATCGATGATCGATCTCAGCGATGGCCTGTCGACCGATCTCGAACACCTGGCCGAAGCAAGCGGTGTCGGAATGCTCGTTTACGAAGAGGCGCTGCCGGCCGATGCGTGCGTGGATTTGCTGACGGCAGGCGATCGGGTTCTGGTTGCTCTGGATGGCGGAGAGGAATTTGAGCTGATCTTCACGATTCCACCCGGCGCCGACTTGCCGCAATCGGCCGGTGGGCGGCCGCTGCGGATCATCGGCCAGGTCGAATCACAACCGGGGCTGCGGCTGCGACATGAAGATGGGTCGGTCGAGCCTTGGGTCGCTGGAGGGTATAGACATTGGTAGGAATTGCGAGTTACGAATTACGAATTACGAGTTACCGATTATGCTATCAGTTGCGAAAGACAAATGGAAAATCGCCCACAACAAAGTAGCGCGGATTAATACGGATTGAACGGATTATGTGAATTGGGTTTGAGTTGAATTCATCAGCGCCAACCTATTGCAGTTAATCCGTGTTAATCAGTGTTAATCCGATTAATCCGCGCTATAACTGATCAAGCTCTTGAGCGGCATGCGCGATATCACTCACAAAAACTATCGGAACGAGTTCGCCATGAACTACGAAGTACAAGTTACGGAGCACTGGGCGCCTTTCGTAGTTCGTAACCCGTAATTCGTAACTCGTAACTCGTAACTCGTAATTCGAAGATCAATCGATGAAGTCACTCTTTATTAAGATTCTATACAAACTGGCCCACGTCGACGACACGCCCGAGCGCACCGCCTTGGCCTTTGCTATCGGCGTTTTTCTCAGCTTTTCTCC
>JBPCNK010000171.1:0-17924 GCA_051001345.1 Acidobacteriota bacterium
ACCGCCCACAGTGGCTAATTGGGAATTGCACACGGGGGGGGGGGCGGGCTGGGGGTGGGCAAAAGCGGTGGCTGGTCAACCGGCAACCGGCGACTGGCGACTGCTCGGCTAGCCGGGCCGTGGCGCCGGTACTTCGATCGGACCAAACACTTCCTGATAGCGGGTCTGTATAAACGAATCGGTCATGCCCGCGATGTAATCGCAGACGACCCGATGCGGAGGCGAACCGCCCAGCCGGACATAATGGTTGCGCGGCAAGTCCTCGGGACACTCCATGTAGTGACGGAACATCCTTTCAACCATCTGCTCGGCCACACGCCGCCCGCGTGCCAGATCGGGATGATGGTAGAGCGCCCGGGTGAGAAAATCCTTCAACTGCGATTTACAGCTCTCCACTTCCTGTGAAAAGCCGAGCAAGCGTACCGCGTGGCGCCGCACCTCGAGCGGGTTCTTGATGCCGGCCTCAATCAATCGGCGTCGGCTGGACTCGACCAGATCGGTAACCAGCAAATCGATCAGCCGCTTGAGGGTCTCATTGAACTGGAGTTTGCGGGTCACGGCGGGATAGCGTCGCTCGATTTCCCGATACAAACCGGCAAAGAACGGGACCTCGGCAAGAATCTGCTCCAGGGAGATCAATTCAGATTCCAGGCCGTCATCCAGATCGGCCGAGCTGTAGGCGATCTCGTCGGCGAGATCGATTAACTGGGCTTCGAGCGTGGGCTTTTCTGCCAGGCGGTACTCCGACAGGTCCACGGACGCCGGACTTTTGCCCTCGTAATCCCGCGAGTGCTTGACGATGCCCTCGCGAACTTCGAACATCAGATTCAACCCGCGGAAATCCGCGTAACGTTCCTCGAAGTATTCGACGACGTGCAGGGCGTGCAGATTGTGATCGAAACCTTCGCCCTGTTCGGCCATCAAGCGGTCGAGCACATGCTCGCCGACGTGCGCAAACGGACTGTGGCCAATGTCGTGGCTGAGCGCCAGTACTTCGCACAGGTCGACGTTCAACTCGAGGCAGGCGCCGATGGTGCGCGAAATCTGCGTCACCTCGATGGTGTGGGTCAAGCGATTGCGGAAATGATCGGAAACTCGGGTGTGAAAGACCTGGGTTTTGTTTTCCAACCGCCGGAAAGCGCGCGCATGTACGACCCGGTCGCGGTCACGCTGATACTCGGAACGATAAGGATGCGGAGGCTCCGGGAAGCGCCGGCCCAGGGAGGACTCCTCCTGCATGGCATAAGGAGCCAGGTGGCCAAGGCTTCCAACCTGTGGTTGGAGTTTGGACATCTCTCGGTTGCTTTCAGGCTTCCAGCCTATGGACTGTCAAATCCCCTAAGGTTTTGCCACAGCTGGGACCTGGCCTAGGGCGGCGATTCGGCTGTCTGCTTCCGGCCGGTAGGACGAGTCGGCAAACTCGCGGGCGATGCGCTGGTAGTACTGCAGCGCCTCCTTCCGATTTCCCATTTCTTCGTACGTTTCACCGAGGGCCATCAGCACGGCCGCGTCGGGGAAGCGTGTATCGGAGTCGCCCAGGATGGCCTTGTACAAATCGGCAGATTGCTGGTATTGCTGTTTTTGGCGGTAGAGCGTGGCCAGAGCATTACGAGCCAGATTGCGCGCCTCGCGGTCGTCGGACTCATCGACCACCTTCTTCAAATCGCTGACGGCCTCGTCATTTCGATTAAGACGCTGTTTGCAGAGCGCGGCGTAGTAACGGGCCAAGCGCCCGACCTGTGTCGAGGGGTAATCGGAAGCGACCTGTGCGAACTTCTTGAGCGCGTCCTGGTTTTTCTCTTCGTCGCTCTTGAAAGTACGCGTCAGCGAATTGGGCTGTTGCGGGGGCTGCTGAGGCGGCTGGGCGGCGCTCGGCACCTGCCCGTGAAAAGACTGCAACGCCTCGCCGAAAAGGCCTTGCGCGCGGGAGTCGGCGCTGGCCCGATGGCTGCGCCAGAAAAAGACGCCAACGCCGGCTACCAGGATTATGGCGGCGACGATGGACAGGGCCCTGGCATTGCCCAGCATCCAAGTGGTCCCACGGTTGATCCCCGCGTGGATTTGATCTTCCTTGACGATTTCCTTGCGTGATAAACGAGTCACTCTGATCCTTTGATTCTTTAAAAAACTCCAGCAGCAAATTTTACCAGAGTAGATGGGAAAGTAACAGCAGGTTTCCAAGGGCAGGAGCCAGAAAACTCGTCACAAGCCGTTGTCGGCGCCGCAATCTACAGTGCCGCGAGCGACCGCGAGCGGGTCCCCGGCTCCGCTTTTTCTGTGGTTCGGCAGCCCTTCCGTCGCTGTGCGACGCGGTGAATTGTGCTCTGGATTTGTTAGAATAAGACATGCGTTACTTGGTGCTTTTCTGGCGACTCGCGGCTCGCGACTCGCGACTGTGAAGCCATGAATCCCGTCAGGAACCTTAACGTAAACGGCAAGACGCTGCCTGTGGACGCCGACCCGGACCGCACGCTTTTGAGTGTGCTGCGCAACGATCTGGATCTGACCGGCGCAAAGTACGGCTGCGGCGAAGGTCAATGCGGCGCATGCACCGTGCTGGTCGATGGCCGGCCCGTCCGGTCCTGCAGCATGGCCGTTGCGTCCGCTGCCGGAAAACAAATCACGACCATTGAAGCCCTCGCCCAGGGCGACAAGCTTCATCCTGTTCAGCAGGCCTTTATCGACACCGGCGCCATGCAGTGCGGTTACTGCACACCGGGAATGATTCTGGCGGCAGTGGCGCTTTTGAAAAAATCACCAACTCCCTCCGACGCGGAGATTGCCGTTTCGATGAATGGCAATATCTGCCGCTGCGGCTCGTACCTCAGGATTACTTCGGCCATTCGTTTGGCTGCCCGCAGGATGCGCCAGGAGGCCAAGTGAACCGACGCAATCCTCTGGGCGTTTTCGAGCCGGAACGATATGAACTTTCCGAAGATTCACTCTACCAATTCGAATTTCCCCGGCGGGACTTCCTGAAGGCAGTCGGCGGCGGCCTGCTGATTGTCTCGCTCGCAGGCGAAGCGTCCGCCCAGGAATCCGGCGCCAATTCGCGCGGCGCGTCAAGGACTCTGCAGGATATCGGCGCATGGCTGCATATCGGAGAGGACGGGCGGGTCACCGTTTACACGGGCAAAACAGAAATCGGCCAGGATATCCGGACGTCACTGGCTCAAGTCGTGGCCGAAGAGCTGCGCGCGCCCATGGATTCAATCGAACTGGTCATGGCCGACACGGAGCGCACGCCCTTTGATGCCGGAACGTTCGGCAGCCGCACGACGCCGGCGATGGGCGCGCAGCTGCGTCGGGTGGCCGCAGCTGCGCGCGAATTGTTGCTGGATATGGCCGCCGAGCAGTGGAAAGTGGATCGATCCGGCTTGAAAATCGAACAGGGCAAAGTCCTCGATTCAGCCCGCACGCAAGCTCTCACGTTCGGCCAACTGACACGTGGTCAGAAACTCGTCAAGATTGCCGGCTCTGATGTTGCGCTCACGCCGCCCGAGCGCTGGACAACGGCGGGCAAGGCAGTACCTAGAGTCGGCGCCCGTGCGCTGGTATCCGGAGTTCATCGCTACACGTCCGATCTCCGAGTTGACGGGATGTTGTTTGGCAAGGTTCTGCGTCCTCCTTCCCTGGCAGCGACACTGGTTTCGCTCGACGGATCCGCCGTTGAGTCGCTTGCCGGAGTGAAACTCGTTCATGACGGCAATTTCGTGGGCGTCGCTGCTCCGTCCGAGGAAGCGGCGGCGCGGGCGTTGGTGCTGCTGCGGGCCGAATGGAAGGAAATCCCACAGTCCTCGGCTGCCGACCTTTTCAGAGATCTGCGCAATCCGGCCGAAACTCAGGTGCCCGAAGGCAGGCCTGCCTCCGCAGTGGGATCGATGGAAGCGGGTCTGGCGGCCGCCGACAAGAAATCAAAACAGACCTATACAGTCGCCTATATCGCCCATGCGCCGCTGGAACCGCGGGCGGCTCTGGCGCAGTGGGCAGCCGGCAAGATCACGGTGTGGACCGGCACACAGCGGCCATTTGGCGTGCGCACTGAATTGGCCAATGCTTTCCGGCTTCCGGAAGACCAGGTTCGCGTCATCGTGCCCGATACCGGCTCGGCCTACGGCGGCAAGCACACCGGGGAAGCCGCCATCGAAGCTGCTCGATTGGCCAAGACGGCGGGACGTCCGGTCAAACTTGTCTGGACGCGCGAAGAGGAATTCACGTGGGCCTACCATCGTCCCGCCGGCGTCATCGAGGTCAGCAGCGGAATTGACGCCAACGGCATGGTCACGGCCTGGGAATTCCATAACTACAATTCTGGCGCCTCTTCCATCCGCACGCTCTATGATGTCCCCAACCAGAAGATCGTATTTCATTCGGCGCGCTCGCCGCTGCGCCAAGGCTCGTATCGCGGTCTTGCAGCCACGGCCAATCATTTTGCGCGCGAGACTCACATGGATGAACTGGCGTGGCTGGCCCAGAAAGATCCGCTCGAGTTTCGATTGATGAACCTCAAAGATATGCGCCTCAGAGCCGTGCTCGAGGCGGCTGCAGACAGGTTTGGCTGGAAGCAGGCGAAGCCCGCCGACGGGCGTGGTTTCGGCATTGCCGGTGGTTTCGAAAAGGGGTCATACGTCGCAAGTTGTGCAGAAGTGGCCACGACGAAATCGGGCGGAGTGAAAGTCGTGCGAGCTGTCACGGCTTTTGAATGCGGAGCTGTCGTCAATCCCGACGGCCTGAAGAACCAGATCGAGGGCGCAGTCATGATGGGCATCGGCGGCGCGCTGTTTGAGGCGATCGACTTTGGCAACGGCAAAATCATCAACGCGAGATTTTCCAAGTATCGAGTGCCGAGATTCGGTGATGCCCCTGTACTGGAGACAGTCCTGGTCGATCGCAAGGATCTGCCGCCGGCAGGCGCCGGCGAGACGCCAATCGTGGCCATTGCACCCGCGATCGGAAATGCCATTTTCAACGCCACCGGAGTGCGTGTTCGATCACTGCCGATGCTGCCTGAGTTGGCAAGGTTGATTTCAATGCCGCGGGCATAGCAGGGGTGAACTCATTGGCTTCACCGCAGAGTCAGTGGCCAGTGGCCAGGGGTCAGCATTCGATAGGCAATTCCGACTGACCACTGACCACTGGCCACTGACCTTTCATTCTGAACCCTTTTTCAACCCCTGCGCCATGCGGACCAACTCGATGAATTCGGAACGATAGCCGCTGCGGTCTGCTCCCAGACTCGATTCAGCCATCTGCAGAACGTTCTGGAAATTGGCGTCGCCTTTGTGGGGGGACTCCCGCAGCAACATCCCAAACGAGGCGACCGCCGCTGCAAACCGGAAATCCGGGGACGCCGCCCGGAACGAACGATCTCCATCGACCACGGGAATTTCAATCAGCTTGCTCTTATTTCCTTCGAGATCCTTGTAGCGCAGTTTCAAAGTCAGCAGCTCTCCAGTGTTTGAGGCTTTGTCCTTGACTGCGCGCGCCGTCCGCCTTTGGTACTTCAACGGATCGACCGGCGGCATGTCGGCTGCGCCGCCTGCCGACACAACTTCGTAGAAAGCCGTAACCGTGTGACCCGCGCCGATGTCGCCGGCATCCTTTCTGTCGTCATTGAAATCCTGGTGGCGCAGCACGCGGTTCTCATAACCAAGCAGCCGGTACGATGCAACGCGCGCCGGATTGAACTCGATTTGAATCTTGACGTCTTTGGCGATTGTCAGCAGCGTGCCTGCCAGCTGTTCAACTAGAACTTTGCGGCCTTCATTGATCGTGTCGATATAGGCGTAGTTGCCGTTGCCTTTGTCGGCAAGCTTTTCCAAGGTCGAGTCCTTGTAGTTGCCCATGCCGAAGCCCAAAACGCTCAGGGAGACTCCGGTTCTCGCCTTTTCCTCAATCAAACGGATCAACTCGCCCTGGCTAGTGACGCCGACGTTGAAGTCGCCGTCGGTGGCCAGAATGACCCGGTTGATTCCGCCCGGAATGAAGTTTGCAGCAGCCATCTGGTAGGCCAGATTGATACCGGAGCCGCCATTGGTTGAGCCGCCCGGTCGCAGCCGGTCCAGCGCCGTCAGGATCGTTTCTTTCAGGTGGCCGCGGGTCGATTGCAACCTCACGCCCGAGTCACCGGCGTAGACGACGATGGCGACACGGTCGTTTTCGCCGAGCTGTTCGACTAACAGCTTCATCGCGTCTTTTACGAGCGGGAGTTTGTTGGGCTGGTCCATCGATCCGGAGACATCCAGCAAAAACACGATGTTGCTGGCGGGACGACGGGAAAAGTCGATGTCTTTGCCTTTGATCCCAATGCGAACCAGGCGATGATCCCTGTTCCAGGGCGCCTCGGCGACTTCGACATGGGTTGCAAAGGGGTGCTCGCCGCGCGGCTGCGCATACTCGTAGCTGAAGTAATTAATCAGTTCCTCGATCCGCACGGCGTCTTTGGGGGGAAGTTGCCGGGAATTCAAGAAGCGCCGCACATTGGCATAGGAAGCCGTGTCCACATCGATCGAAAAAGTCGACAGCGGATCCTGCGTGACCGCAATGAAGGGATTGTCTGATAAATGATCGTACTCCTCGGTGTTGAAAGGCTGGTCGGGCCTGTCGTACTTCCGGATGACAGACTCGTCGCTGGTCCTGGCAACGGGAACAGGCGCTGCTACCGGACCGACGCCGCCCCCAATGCCACCCTCGGTCCCCCGCTGCTGGCCGCGCGTGATTATCTGTCGGGCTGAACTGTACGATTGACGAGGACCAGACTGTTTCTGGACAGTTACGGTCTCGGCTAATTCACCAACCTCAAGTTGGGCATCGGCACGACTTTCACGGCCCGGGGCAACGTTGAACTTTTGGGCATTGTCTTTGAAACCAGGCAACTGAACCTTTAGCTCGTGCTCGCCGGGAGGCAGATTGGGAATCTGATAATTCCCCGCCCCATCACTGAGAACCGTTTTGGCCGACCCGGTCTTTAGATCGCGAACTGTAACGGTGGCTCCCGGAATAACGGATCCAGTACGATCCACAACCGTTCCGGAGACTCCGGGGGACGCGGTGCTATTGATCCCTTTCTTGATTTCCGACTTCGCCGAGGCAGTTTGATCCACGACGGTTCCAGAGACTCCGGGTGACGCCGCGACATTGATCTCTGGTTTGATTTCCGACGTTGCCAGGTCACGCCTGGTACCAAAATTTACCGGCCCTGCGGTGTCTCTATGCAGTCCGTCTGTGGCTGCGGCCGGCGAAGCTAACTTTTGCTCTTTTCGTTGCTCGGCCAGCCTGACACTTCCAACAGACGCGTCTTCGCCTGGTCTGATCGCACGGCTCGCGTCCGCGGATCGATCCGCAGTCTCCGACACCGGGTTGTGCTGCTCGGCCTGGGACTTTCGCATTGCGACGCCGCGGACAGGCTCCGTAGGTCTATTTGAGACTGTCAACGCCACCGCCACTACCAAGCCAGCCGCAGCGGCCAGGCCAGCGGCAACATAGAGACGCTTCCAAGCCGGCCGTGGCGCGGCCGTGCGGCGCAGCTCCCGTTCGATTGCCTCGCGCTGCTCGCTGCGCAACGCCGCAGGCCCGGCGACTGCGACTGCTTCTCTTAGTACGCCGACGGCCCGACGGATCTCCTCGAGCTGCCGGCGAGCTTCCGCCGAGGTTTCGAGCTCGGCTTCGAGCGCGGCTCGCTCGGCCGGATCGAGTTCTCCCAACACGTAGGCGGTTAGTTTGATTTCTTCTATCATTGAATCCTCCTGATGGCGCTTTTGGCCGGAGGTACGGCTGGCGTTTTCATTCGCTCGCGTATCTTCTGGATGGCGGTGTGAAGGATGAAACCCACATTGGACGACGATAGCCCCGTGATCTCGGCGATTTGCTTATAACTGAGATCACCTTCGAGCTTGAGCAGCAGGACCTCTCGCTGCGTTGGCGGTAGGCCGGCGATGATTCCCAAGGCCTGTTCGAGAGCTTCCTTGTGTTCGAACAGAGCCGAGGGCCCCGGATTGCCGCTGGCCCGGGTGTTCAGATCCGTTTCTTCAAGTGGTCGCATGGGATTCTCTTTCCTTCGAACGTCCAGTGCACGATTCCGACATACCTTGTAAAGCCATGGAACGACGTAATCGCCGATCTGGCCGGGATCCTGACGGCACAGCATTAGAAAGGTGTCCTGCACGACATCGCGGGCGCACTCGATCTCGCCGACGATCCCGCAGGCGTAGCGGACCAGAGGCGCTTCATAGCGCTCCAGGATCTGCAGTACCCAGTCTGCCTTGGCGTCTACCATCGGCTACCTGTCCTTGGGCTCCATGCAGTTAACGGATGAAGGGGCTGGTTTATTAGAGAGAGGGTCTGGGGCCGGCCAATTGGGGATTGGGGATTGGGGACTGGGGATTGAATTTCGGATTGCGAATTGCGGATTGCGGATTTATTGCGGATTGGGGAATAGGGATTGATTCGTTGGCAAGTCGACGCACTGATGACACTGCTCCCTGCCGACTGCCCAACGCCGACTCCCTGACCCCTGACCCCTGACGCCTGAACTCTATTTTTTCACTAACTCTACCCGACGATTTTTGGCGCGGCCTTCTTCGGCGGCATTGTCGGCAATCGGCTTGGTCAGGCCATAGCCGATCGTCGTCAGGCGCAGTTCGCTCGTCCCGCCCTTGTCGGCGAGCCAGCGCTTGACGGCATCGGCGCGCTTTCTGGAAAGATCCAGATTGGATTCTGCGCCTCCGACATTGTCGGTATGTCCCTCGATAATCAGCTCCAGCTTGGGATCGTTTTGCAGCACGGCGGCGATGGTGCGCAGCACCGTCTCGGAAGTGGGGAGGATTTCCGCCGAATTGGTGGCAAAGTGTATCTCGTGAACGACGGCTCGGCCGGTCTCGCGAAGTTGCTGGTCGATCGACTTGGCGGTCCCAAGGGCGTCGGATTTTCCGCCCGCTGAGTCCGCAGCGAAAACCCTGACGCGGGCGGCCTCCATATAAGAGCCGCCGCGATTGTTCCGAAACAGGACCCGGACATATTTGGCAGCAACGGGTTGGGGAAGTGAAATGGTGTGCAGATCGCCGACCGGAGGAAGCGTCAGTTTGCCGACGGCGCGGTAGTCCTTGTAGGGGACCGTCGGTGACAACTCCACTTCAACATCCTTGGCCCAGTTCGTTGGATCTTCCCGCGCGTAATTATTGATGGAGATGTCGGTGACCTGAGCGACGGACGGCAGTGCGATGACGATTTCCTGAGAGCCATTGGATTTGCCGGCCCATTGATTGACGCCATCCTCTTCGAGAAGATTCTTTACCGCCCACGAAGAGTCGTCATATTGGCTGGTGAATTTTTCGATCGTAGCGCCCGCGGACGCAGCCGCTACGTTCGAATACTTGGGAGCCGGCGGACTGCCGGCCAAAAGGCGCCCCATGATTTTGATCTCTCCCGCCTGCATGTAGCTTCCGCCGCCATTGCTGAGGAAAACGACTTTCAAATAGCGGGCTTGAATGGGAGCGGGGAGCGAGAAGACCTGGTCCTGCCCTTCTGGCGTGAGCGTTATTTTTCCCACCAGCCGGAAATCACGGAAGGGATAGGTCGAGGAAGCGTGAAACTCGACGTCTTTGGCCCAGTTTGTTTTGTCTTCGTGCGAATACGGATTGATCAGGATGTCGTGGATCTCGGCGAGTTGGTCGTCCTTGAAAGCGAGGATCACCGACTGCGCCCCCGCACTCTGGGCGCACCAGCCCTTGTCAGCGGAGCCATCGATCAGATTCGTGGCCGGCCAGGTGGACTTGTCGTACTGGCTGCCGAATGAGAACAGCCGGCCTCCTTCGCGCTGGGCTGCAATGTTGCGCAGGTCCTGAGCGTAGGCGCTCGAAAAAAATGCACAAAGCGTCAGGGCGAGAAAATGTCGCAGTGTCATGGTACCTCCCGTGAAGTCTTCAAGATAAACCCAGAACGGTGTTCCCGTCTACCCGGCTGCCAACCGCAGGCGAAAGCAATTAGTATCTCTGCTCTGGGGCCGCTCGCTTACGCGCGCGGCACCGCTTACGCATCCACGGCTCGAATCAACGCCTTGATGTAGCCAAACGTATAGGCGAAAGCCTGGCCCGCGTCTGCCGTGATTTTTGGAACATGGTCCGGCATCATCATGCCGGCGTAGCCAACCTCTTTGTAAACCCGCATCGCTCGAAGCATGTCCACGTCGCCGTCGTCGATGAAGGTTTCGCGAAAGTTCAGAAAACGTCCCTGGATGTTTCGGAAATGGACGTTAAAAATCTTCCCGCGACTCCCAAAGTAGCGGATCACGTCAAAAATCTCTTTACCCGGATTCTCCAGCATTTCGCTGACGGTTCCCTGGCAGAAGTTCAGTCCGTGATAAAGGCTGGGTGTGATTTCAAGGAAGCGCTTCAGCCCATCCACACTTCCGAGGACCGTGTGAACGCCGCGGTATCCCCTGCCTGGCGGCATACCGGGGTCATGAGGGTGACAGGCCATCCTTACTTTGTATTCCTCAGCTACTGGGATGACCCGTTTTAGAAAATAAGCGATGCGCTCCCAATAGACGTCTGCGGGCACCGGTCCGGCCTCGGTCAAGGCAGGTTCCTGCCTAGCCTTATCGTAGTTAAACGTGCTGTAGGAGGCGCCGCCGCGGCCCACGGTAGGCTCTGTACGCACGACGCCAAGAATGCTCATATTGTATTTCAGCGCTGGAATGCCGGCCTTTGCCGTATTTCTGATCATCTGGCAGACCTGGTCAATTTCCCGATCCCGCTCGGGGCTTTTGCCCAGCATGATGTTGGGATTTTCCGCTCGAGTGATGTAGCTTGAACTGAGCGGCAGCGGGACCATGTCCAGATGAATCCCGAACGATTCCACTCGCTCTCTGAGTTTCATGAGCCCTTCGGCCGACCAGTTCGCATCCAGGCTTCGCGACGGAAGCGTGCTGCAGATATTGGTGACTCCGAAAGCCGCAAGCACGCGAAGAACCTCATCGGAGGAGCCATGTTGCGTGCCTACCTTCATAAGCGCCCGGCCTGCAAGCGGCGAGCTCGGTGAGCCCGGCACGCGTGTCTGGGTAGACACGGCAGGGACAGCTGCGGTTGAGAAAGGGAGCGGAGTCCCGGCGCCCACGCCGATTCCAGCCAGGCGCATAAATGTTCGGCGATCCATGGATCCTCCTGCGGTTCTTCTAACCGGCATTATCCTCATTTATGAAAAACATTCACAACCTCGCATGAAAATTTTGAACCTCGGACTGGCAGCACGCGCGTCTCGCGGAACGAGGCGCCCGCCTCTTCGGAGTTTAGCGACTCGGTTTCCACAGCAGTAACCCGGGGATATCTTCGAAGTCGGCAGTGTTCAATGTCCACAGAGATGCTTTATGTACCATGGCGCAAGCGGCAATCGCCAAGTCGATCTCGCGCCCTCTCGGCCGGCGAACCTGCAAGTAAAGCCGCGCCGCAACGGCGGCCTCCTCGGGACCAAAGACGACAGCGGATTCGCGCGGGAGAAGTGTCTCCTGGGCCCGCAACTCCTGCTCACGTCGCGGCCCCCGCAGCCATTCATAGAGCACCAGAGTTGGCAGCAGGATGCGCTCGCCCTGCTCGATGGCAGCGCGCAATCCCGCCGCGGACCGCCGCGGGCCGGCCAGCGAATCGATCAGAATGGACGTGTCCAGAAAAATCATCGATCTGATCGGAGCGGACGGCGACCGCCTGCGCGGCGTGCTGCCTTGATTTGGCGGAGTTCCCTTTGAACAGCAATCAGTGAGTTGCGAGGAATTGCCTGAACGACCTCGTCAAATGATTTCAGCAAGTCCAGGCGTTCCCGTTCGCTCAACCGGCCGATTCGTTCGCTGTAATCGGCCACGGCCTCGCGCACGACCTGACTCTTGGGCTTGCCCAAACGCTCGGCGGCCCGATGCAGTCTCGCGACTGTTTCATCATCCAAAGTAAAGGTGACCTTTGTTGCCATATCAGTACCATACTACCATATACAACAGGGGTCAGGGGTCAGGGGTCAGGGTTCTGAGGGTCGGGGTGGAAGTCTCTTGTAGACGTTGACGTGTTCGTGTTCGTGCCCGTAGGCGGCGCGCCATTATCACTGACACTTCCGCGTGGTTAGGCCGGCCGGGAGGCGGTGGAAAAAAGCACTTCGGCTTCGTATGTGAGCTCCGCGCCAGCCAGTTCCGCCAGGCGCGCCTTGACGCGCGACACGCATCGCGCTCTCGCTTCGCTCGACAAACTGGAAAGCCGTCGCGCCGGCATCCCGCAGCCCATCTGCAATGCCAGTAGATTCTCCAGTGTCCATTGGAGCCGAACACTGGTGCTCCAACCTTTCACCGCTGCAAAGTCCACTGAATCCAAAAGACGGCGAAGCTTCTCCGCCGTATCCATCTGCCCTTGCCGCATGACACTCGGGTCCCGCGGGTCCGGTCTCGCTCCTGCGCGGTTGAGTTCCTCCGTCCAGATCGATACCCCGGGGAGTCCAGGGTCTTGCCCCCACGTGACCATGCCGATGGCGCCTTCGCTCCGCAACACGCGCCGGACCTCGCGTAGGCACCGCAATGGATCTGGCATGTGGAATAGTACGAAAACCAAAACCGCCACGTCGATCGTGGTGGAGCGGATGCCGAGTTGTTGCGCATCCATGACGGCCAGTAAGGGCCCGCCGGTTTGACGCGCAATCTGCAGCATTCCCGCTGCATAGTCAACGCCAAGGATCATCGCGTTCGGCGCGCTTTTCCGAAGATCTGGAAGCAGGCTGCCGGTACCCGTTCCCACGTCCAGAACCGTGCCCGCTGTCCCCAGCGGCAACGCCTGGAACAGCGGGAGCGCCATCGGGCCAATTACCGGCGCCCAGTGTCGGGCGTAGGCCTTGGCCTTTTCCGAATATTCCGTAGCCAAGGCCTGGGAGGGATTCATGGGTTATCGCCGGCCGAGATTTTGATCGAATGTACGAAACTATCCTATCCTAAGGTAGCGGATGTGACCGAAGTTCTCGCGGGAGCCAGTTCAGCGCCCGCTCCGTGACGGTCGCGGCACTGCTATGAGCGGCACGGCGACCAGCGACAACCGGATAGGTTAGAATCGGGGTAAGACTCACCCAGGAAATATGTCGCTGACTTCAGGCGCCCTTCTTGGACCCTACGAGATCCTGTCTCCGCTTGGTGCAGGTGGCATGGGAGAAGTGTACCGCGCTCGCGACACCCGGCTGGATCGAACCGTTGCCATCAAAGTTCTTTCATCCAGAACTCCCGCTACGGGCGAACTGCGCGAGCGCCTCCAGCGCGAGGCGCGCGCCATCTCCAGCCTCAATCATCCGCATATTTGCACGCTCCATGACGTCGGCTGCCATGAAGACACGCACTTCATTGTCATGGAGTACGTCGAAGGCGAGACTCTGGGTCCAGCACACCTTCGACGTCGAGGCAAGCGAGGCGAAGCTCGTAACCGGACTGTTTGAGAAACTGGGCCAGGCGCACAAGGTCCACGGCGCGGTCCGGCGGTGGAACAAAGTAGGCGAGTCCCTTATTGATCTCAGGAAATTGAACGTCCTGAGGTTTGATTCCAATGTCCAAACGGCTCACGGCCTTGGAGACGTTGTACGCTCAACGTCCGCAGAGGTAGCCGTCAATTTTCATTTCAACTTTTCGAATTTGCGCCTGACCGACGGCAACACAACCGGCTAGCACGCACAACAGGGCGAGTTTCCTCATGGCTCTCTCCTCAATGCAGTAGGCAGTAGTATCAAAGTGCGCGAACGGGGAAAGGGGTGATATTGTCACACGCGGCAAAGACTCGATGTTACCTTTCGCGGAGAATCGCATGCGGAAATTTCACCATACAGGCGTCATCACCGACATCCCTCAATCGGGCGAGGTTTACGTGGAAGCGACGAAGGTGTGGATCACCAATCCGGACGACCACCCCTATCGAATCGAATTCCTGCGCTTCGAATCGGATTCGCCGGTAACTGGTCCCGTTCGCGACCGTTGTCATACTGCGTACGTCGTCGACTGTCTGACAGCAGCCTTCGAGGGGGAGAACGTGCTGCTCGGCCCTTTTGATGCCTTCGAAGGTTTGCGCGTCGTCTTCATCGAAAAAGATGAAGCGGTCATCGAGTTCATGGAATTCAGCCAAGGTCGCACCGAAATAGGCTGAGCGGGCGCGCTACGCCCCCACACTACCGCTGCCTTCCGACCGATCCCTCGACGACGTTGTTGGTCGTGTCCAGATCGCTCAGCAAATGATCCGGGCTTAACAGCACCCTGAACTTCCTCCCCGAATCGCCGGTAATCGGTGGCTCAGGAACAAAATCGAAGTCGCCCCCTGGAGCGACGACGGGAAAAACAGGGTGAAAATGACCTACCTCACGGTGCCGGGCTTGGTCGATATCGATGACGCGAACGGCGGCGCCTTCGCCTCGGGACGGCGCCGTTCCGACGTTAGCGATGCGAATAACAAGATTTCCCTGGTCGTTCCGCAGCAGCTCTCGTATGGTCCAGTCGGGACCTTCCAGACGCAAAGCAACCAGATCTCGGCAGACCGAATTGTTCCGCACATCCGGTTCCCAGCTATTGGCGTTGACAGTTGCGCAAACCTTTCGGCTGCCTCCGGCCAGCCGAACTGCAGTTTGGATTCGGACTTCGCCGCCGGGTGATCGGAAAGCTGTATCCGCCGAATTCGATAGGCGGTAGGTGCCAATGCTCTCGCCATCGACCGAGTAGTTCAGCGAACCCATACGGTCTCGATACTCGCCGCCGCCGCTATTCTTAAGGACCAGCACGACGCTACTGTTGTCGCCAAGCGCAACGTCTACCGCAAGGTCTGGCGCCAAGCGCCGCTGCTCTGTCTCAACTTGTGCGTGGTAATAGCCGGCTCTCCAGTACTTGGAATCGGGTCGTTAAGGCTCACCCGAAGCCGTAGAGCGTTCGCTCAATCCTGAAAGGTAGCCTTTCACCCACCACACCCACGGATCGTCGGGTGAGCGCAGCTGCTCGTTTACGGGCCCTAGTGCATACCAATAGGGAGTGAGGCCAGCGGGCATCAGCTTGAGGAAGAGAAGATACCCCACTTCTTTTCTGTAGCCATTGGCGAAACAACTCCCACCTCTTCCACCCTTGCGCACAAATCCGTATGGAACCGGGTTGTCGTTGTAGTCATCCTCTCCGAAAAGGTATCCGGCAATGATCAGGCTTCGGGACTGCAGACTCCCTTTCAGAATCTCGTCGACTACGAACTCCACTTTCACATCGGGAGGAATGCCGCTGAAGCGGCCGGTTTCGACGGGCACTTTGGGATGCTGGGGTATTCGATAGCCGTCGCGCGCACAACCACATCGGCACGCATCGCCATTTCGTAAACCGACACCGGCGCTGTGATACTGCATGCCTCGGCCCCATCGCTTGTTGACAAGGAAAGAACGGCAGCCAGCGCCAGGCTGAAACGCACAATTCTGTTTTTTGAGTTCTGGTGGCAAATCACGGAAGACAACCTGGCTCGCCTAAAGCGAGTGCTGGCCGACATTATCGCATAAGAATCATTGCGACCCATCGACGGGCGGCCTAGGCAATTCCAATAGGTGAAATCTTGGCATTTCGCGACGATTCTCGATTACGCCTTCGATCTGCCACCCCGCTCCCTCACGGTCGCGGATCTGTTGGCGCTCCGGCACTGCACTGCCGCCTGCCGAGTTTGGTGGTGGCTTGCCGCGCTGCACCACAGGCCCAATGCGGCGCTTCGGCGCTAGCGGCGGCGCGATCCGCCGAGGATGCCGCCCAGCACGCCGCGCAGAATCTGCCGGCCGATCTGGCTGCCGACGGTACGCGCGGCCTGCTTTGCCATGGTTTCCACCATGCCCTGGCGCCGCTTGGTGCCCCACAGAAAGTCCCCTACCGGCCCGCGCGCTTCAGACTGCTGCTCGGTTTGAGCCTGGCCCGACGGGTCGGCCGCCGCAGCCCGCTTGCTCAGGATCTCGTAGGCCGACTCGCGGTTGACCGGGGCGTCGTACTTTCCGCCTATGGGGCTGCGCGCCCGCACTGCCGCGCGTTCCTCGGTCGTGATTGCCCCCATGCGGCAGCGCGGCGGACAAATCAGCGTGCGCTCCACGGGCATTGGCACGCCCTTTTCCTGAAGAGTGGACACCAGCGCTTCGCCGACGCCAAGTTGGGAGATGACTTCAGCGACGTCCAGCTTGGGGTTGGCAACGAAGGTTTCCGCGGCAGTGCGCACCGCCTTCTGGTCTCGCGGAGTGTAGGAGCGCAGGGCGTGCTGAATGCGGTTGCCGAGTTGCCCCAAGATATCGTTTGGCACGTCGTCGGGGTACTGCGAACAGAAGTACACGCCCACGCCCTTGGACCGGATGATCCGCACCACCTGCTCGACCCGCTGGCGCAGCGCCGGCGGAGCGTCGTCGAACAGCAAGTGGGCTTCGTCAAAACAGAACACCAGCTTGGGTTTGTCCAGGTCGCCAACCTCGGGCAGATTCTCGAAGAGTTCGGACAACAGCCACAGCAGGAAGGTCGAATACAGCCGTGGTTTCAGAATCAGTTGGTCGGCGGCCAGGATGCTTACGATGCCGCGGCCGTTGAGGTCGGTGCGCATCAGATCGCTGAGTTCCAGCGCCGGCTCGCCAAACAAGACCTCCCCGCCTTCGCGCTCCAGCGATAACAGGGCGCGCTGGATGGCAGCCACCGATTGAGTGCTGACCAGGCCGTACTGCGTCGAGATGTCCGTGCGATTGTCCGAGACGAACCTGAGCAGCGCGCGCAGATCGTCGAGGTCGAGCAGCAGCAGGCCCTGGTCATCGGCCAGCTTGAAGGCGATCTCGAGAATCCCGGCTTGGACGTCGTTGAGCTCGAGCATCCGACCCAGCAGGTTCGGGCCTATCTCGCTGACCGTAGTGCGTACCGGATGGCCCTCCTTGCCCCATAGGTCCCAGAACAAGACCGGAGTGGCCTCGTGAACGTAGTTCTCGATGCCGATCTGGGCGACGCGCTGTTGGATCTTCTCGTTGGTAGCGCCGGGCATAGACAGGCCGGCGACATCACCCTTGACGTCAGCCATGAACACCGGCACGCCTAGACGCGAGAATCCTTCGGCCAGCACGAGCAGCGAAATGGTCTTGCCCGTGCCGGTTGCGCCGGCAACCAGGCCATGGCGGTTGCCGTACTTGGCAAGCAAGTGGACAGGCTGCTCGCCTTTGCCGATAAGTATCTTGTTCACGCGCGACCTCCGAGGCCGTAACTTTTATCCGAACTGATGGGCCTTGTTTCTAAAGACTGAAGATGACGTTGACTGAAAATCTGGGTGCGCGCGACCAGCTAGTTTCGCTTTTGCCCATTTCAACCGCCCCGGCACGCACACCTATTCATCATAGCGCACAAGCACTGCTATGGGATGCGGGCCGCAGAACTGGAGGCGCGTGGCCGAGCCAATCGTCTATAATGATCAACATGTCCCCGCAGACGAAAGAGCTAATTCGGCAGATCGAAGCACTGACCCCAGAACCACAGGAAGCTGTCCGCTCCTTCATCGACCATTTGAAGCAGGTAAAAAACAGCGCTTTTCTTTCAACCGTCGATGAATTTATGGAGAAGCATCCCGAGCTTTTGACTCGCCTTGCTGAATGACACGTTACCCTTCACTCGAAGAGGTACGCGCGACCCACAGTCGATTGATCGATCGTTTCGGAGGAAGCCATGGCCTCAGGGACCGCGCAGCTTTGCAGGCGGCGCTCGGCAGACTTCAGACGGGCTACTACGCGGACGTGATCGAGGAAGCTGCGGCGCCGATGGAAAGCCTTTCCCAGAATCATCCGTTCATCGATGGGAAGTGTCAGTGCCGGTAGAGTAGGAAGGAGAGCGAGGCTAGCAGCAGCCCGACTCACCTTCCCCTCCTCGAACCGGAGATGCAGATTTCCCGCGTCCGGCTCTCCAACAA
>JBPCNK010000172.1:0-12960 GCA_051001345.1 Acidobacteriota bacterium
GCGACAAGGATTACCCGTGATCGGGCACGGAATGTCCGTGGAGGAAATCACCAAGAGCGTCACCTTTGGATTTGCCTCCCTCGAACATTTCGATCGATACACGCGTGCGTACGACGACATCCATCAGATGCTCGCCGGGGCCGGCACGCTTTGGGTCCCGACCCTGGAAGCACCGTGGGGAAATGTCTTGCTGCTGCGTACGGAACCCGAACGGCTTGCCGATCCGAAGCTCAGGGCCTTCATACCCGAATCGAGCATTCGCATTTTCGACAACCCCATAAGCAACAGTATGTTGCGTGGTTTGTGGGCTGATTGGCTGGCGGGCATTCAGCCGGCGCATCGGCGCGGTGTACGGCTCCAGACCGGGAGCGACACCCATTCCCTTGTCCCTTTCCCTGGGGTTGCCCTTCACTGGGAGTTGGAACACTTTGTCGAAGCAGGCCTGACGCCGATCGAAGTGCTGCGCATCGCCACGCAGCAGGCGGCCGAAGCCGTGGGCGCGCGGGACGACCTCGGCACGCTCGAACCCGGCAAGCTCGCCGACATCGTTCTGCTCGACAAAAACCCCCTCGAAGATATCAAGAACACTCAAACCATCTGGCGCGTGCTCAAGGGTGGCTGGCTCTTTGATCCCGAAAAACTCCGCCCGCCCGCGCCCATCAGTACACCGAAATGACTGGTAATAGCACGGCGCAGTCGAGTTCCAACCCATCTCAACCTGTTGATATTTTCGCTAGAGCCTTAAGGTAACGATTATGAAAAAACTTCTGACCACCGCTTGTTTGTTTTTCGTGACTGCCGTTGCGACTGTCTCTTTCATTGCCTCGCCCGCGCCGCTCCTCGCGCAAACCAGGCCAACCCCTCAGTCTCAGCCGCTCGTCTTCACACACGTTACCGTGATTGACGTTACGGCAAGAGACTCCAAACGTGCTCTCAAGCTCGACCAGACCGTCATCATCAGCGGCGAGCACATTTCCGCGCTGGGGAAGACAGGGTCGGTCCAAATACCTGACGGCACGCAGGTGATAGACGCGACGGGCAAGTTTCTGATACCGGGTCTATGGGACATGCACGTTCATATTCCGCGTGTTAGCGCGTCAGCCCTTAAGTTATTTCTTGCCAACGGTGTAACAGGCGTGCGCGACATGGGCAACAACTTGGAGCGTATTCTCGACTTGCGCCAACAGGTCGCATCAGGTTCCCTCTTGGGACCGCGCATGGTCGTTGCCGGGCCTGCTGTTGATGGGCCGCAGGGGCCCAATGACAAGAATCCGGGAGCGGTCAGGAGCGCGCAGCAAGCGCGTGCAGAGGTGCGCCGGCTGAAACAAGCGGGCGTGGATTTCATCAAGATTTACTCATATTTGTCACCCGAGGCTTTCTTCGCGGCGATGGATGAAGCGAAGAAGCGAGGGCTGACGGCGGCGGGGCACGTTCCGTGGGGAGTCAGATCATCGGACGCAGCCAAAGCTGGACTGAAAAGCATAGAGCATTCGATAGGTGTCATGACCGAAAGCTCCGACCTTGAGGACACGTTGCGTGAGGTGAGCATCCGTGAAGGCAAGAAGGGGATTCGGGTTTCGCTGATCGAAGTCGACCAAGCAGAGCGTAATCGTGATAGCTACAATCCCGCCAAGCTTCAGCGGCTCAACGCGTTGTTCGTCAAGTACCACACGTGGCAGTGCCCCACTCTCTATCCCTTGGCAGCGGAGGAGGCACTCTTCCTCTTCACACGCTACGGCTATCCATACCTGCAATACATTCCAGCAAAGATTCAAGATGCAATGAAGCGTCCGTCGACCAGGTTTTCTCCCGAGCAGATCCCAAACGTCAAGGTGCATTTCGCACATAAGGAAGTCCTTGCAGCCGCGATGCATCGCGTGGGCGTTCAATTCCTCGCAGGAACAGATAATGGCGGCCTTCCTTTTGGCTTCACCCTGCACGACCAGCTCGCGTTGTTTGTTCAGGTGGGCTTTTCGCCAATGGAAGCATTACAAACCGCTACCATCAATCCGGCGCGGTTCTTCGGCAAAGAAAAAGAAATGGGCACGATCGAGCGAGGTAAGCTTGCAGACCTCGTGCTGCTCGATGCGAACCCGCTTAACAACATTGATAACACTCGACGCATCAACGCCGTGATCGTGAACGGCAGGTACTTGCCGAAAGTTGCATTGCAAACAATGCTTGCCGAAGTTGAAGCTGCCGCTAATAAGAAATCCATTGCCGAAATGATTTTCGCCACCATCCAGGAAAAGGGAATCGCTCCTGCGCTTGAGCAGTATCGCGAATTAAATGAAAAACGCTCGGATACGTACAAACTTGACGAAGATGAAATGAATGACGTCGGTTACAGGCTGCTGCGGATGAAAAAAGTCAACGAAGCGATTGAGATTTTCAAGTTGAATGTTGAAGCCTTCCCAAAATCTTCCAATGTCTACGACAGCCTGGGCGAAGCTTACATGTTCAACGGCGACAAAGATCTGGCCATCAAAAACTATCAAAAGTCCGTGGAGCTGAATCCTCAGAATACCAACGGCATTGAGATGCTGAAGAAGCTCCAGGCTAAGTAGTTAAACTTGGCCTTTCACCAGGCGACAAAAGTCGCGCATCTCCGCCTATTGATATTTTCGCATGAGGATTAAGACAATGATTATGAAAAAACTTCTGACCACCGCTTGTTTGTTTGTCGTGACTATCGTTGCGATTGTGTCTTTCAGTGCCTCGACGGTATTCGGGCAAGCGAAGAAAACGGCCAAAGTAGTTTCACCGTCTGCCGGGTCAGGAACAATTCCGCAAGGCGATGGGTGGCGCACGATTCAGTTTGAGACCACGCAGGTTACGGAGCCGGACGTTGCTCTTTCGCCTGATGGCGAATGGCTGATCTTTACAATGCTTGGCAAGTTGTTCAGGCTGCCGGTCAAGGGCGGCGAAGCGGAGCAACTGACGTTTGGGCCTTACTACGACAGCAGCGCGGCGATCTCGCCGGATGGCAAGCTGGTCGCGTTCGATTCGGATCGCGATGGCACAGCCGGCAACATCTTTGTGCTTACCCTGGCGACTCGGGAAATAAAACAATTGACCCGCGAGACCTGGGCGGATCGTCCGGCCTGGGCGCCCGATGGACAGTCGGTTGCTTATCTCCGGCTCGATCGAAAAGCGTGGGGCCCCCGGCAGGGATGGCGCCCGCCGTGGGCGTACCCGCCGGCTGACGTGCGTCAAATAAGACTCTCCGGGGGCGAGCCGGAAACGGTTCGGGCACTGGGCCCGGTTTGGTCGGTCTTTTACATGCCGGATGGCCGTTTGAGTTGGACGCTGGTGGAGCGCGATCAGACATCGCAGCGGATCAGCTCCCGGGTTGAGACTAAGGGTCCCGACGGCAAGGTGTCCACGCTGCGTCTTTTCGAAGGTGCTGCCGATCCGGTTATCCCAAACGCCAAGTCGGGTGGGCTTTACGCCAGATGCCAAGACCGGCCCCCAGGCGACGAAGTAGTGTTTGCACCGATCTCTGACGGCGCCGAGCGGCGCGTCGTGCCTGCGTCCGGCTTCCACGCGGGCGGCTTCGCTGTTTCGGCTGATAACGCGACAATGTACATGGGGAACCTGGGGCATCTCTGGAAGGTCGCCCTGCCCACTGGCCGGCGCCAAGCGGTCCTTTTCCGCGCAAAGGTGACTCTGTTAATTCGGCAATCGACTGCTCCTCCAAAGTGGACACCCCGGGAGGTGGGGGACAGTCTGCCACTAAGGACCATTCTTGATCCCAGACTCTCGCCGGACGGTTCGCGCATCGTGTTCCAGGCGTTGGGAGAGTTTTGGGAACAGCCCGTCAATGGTGGATCGGCCCGGCAGTTGGTTGTAGGCGAAGGTACGAAGTCCGACCTCGCGATCTCGCACGCGATCTCGCCGGACTGGCGCCAACTTGCCTTCGTGCGCCGCCTGGGCAGTAAGCGGGAAATTCAGGTGCTGGAATTTCTATCGGGTAAGACTCGCACGGTTGCTCCCCTCACTGAGTGTGGTTATGAGCAGCTTTCATGGAGTCTTCACGGTGATCTGATCGCCGCGACGGCTTGCGATCACGATATCATCGCGATCGACCCAGCCGGTCCGACGTTACGTGTGTTAGTTCCAAAAGCCAGCGATTTGGAGCCTTTTCCCAACCTTTCCGCGGATGGCAAGACGCTCTACTATCAAGCCGAACTGCCCGGAACAAAGCCCTCATTTTACCGGCTGCGTTTGGTGCCCGATGCCAAGCCGGAACCCTTGCTCCCTACCAGTAACTCAAAGGCTGATATATACGACGACCGAGTGGCACAATCGGTTCGGAATGGGGTCGGCATTCTTGTGTCTCAGATCGGTGGCGGGAGCCCCGCGACGGCGAAGCCTCGAGTGTTCACAGAGCCCGATGGCCGCGAATTCAGCTTTACGCCGGACGGTTCCGGATTGCTTTATGTGACCGGCAATAAACTTTGGCTCCAACCGCTTAATGATGGCGTCCGGCGGGAAATTCCCATCCGGCTGGAGCGGCGTGTACCCGTGCCGCCGCCCGTGCTTCTCGAACGAGTTCGTGTGCTGGATCTTGCCTCCGGCAGCTTCCGCGCCGAGGCGTCACTTTTAATAGAGAACGGGCGTATCCGATGGATCGGTCCGGCAAAAAATCGCGCACTGCCCCGCGGCACGATAACTGTGGATGGGGGCGGACGCTTTGCCATACCAGGATTACTCGACGCTCACGGGCACATGGCTGCCCCTTCGCGTCCCGTTGTCCCGAAGTCCAGGACCTCTGCCGCGAAGTGGCGCCGCCACTGGAGGCCAAGAGGGAAGGGCACTTGGCAGCCTGCCACTTGCGTTAGTAGGAGGTAAAAATGACGAGACCGAAAGGAACAACATTTGCCATTCTCGTCGTCGCGTTGATGATCATCGCGCGGCCGGTCCATACGCAGCAAACCAAGCAAGCCGAGCGCAAGGCGATGGTCTCCAAAGCCGGCGGCACTCGCTTCTCCCCGCTCAACCATATCCATCGCGGCAACGTCACCCGGCTGCGCAGAGCCTGGACCTACCACACCGGCGAACTGAACATGGGCGAGAAGCCGCCGGCCTTCGAAGCGACGCCGCTGGAGGTGGACGGCGTGCTCTATTTCACCACGCCATCGAGCCGCGTGATCGCGCTGGACGCCGAAACCGGAAAAGAACTATGGGCGTTTGATCCGCAGGCCGGCCGGGAGAGCCGCGAGTATCTTCAGAATCGCGGCGTGAGTTACTGGGAGAACGGCAAGGAAAAGCGCATCGTCTACGGCACGCTCGACGGTAAGCTGATCGCGTTGGACGCCGCCACCGGCGAGCCAGACGCCCATTTCGGCGATAACGGCATCGTGGACCTCCGCCACGGCGCCGCCGACAAGTGGCCCAAAGCGTCCTACAAGGTGACTTCTCCTCCGGCGATCTACAAAAATCTCGCCATCGTCGGCTCGGCCCTTCAGGAAAGCCCGTCGCTCGGGCCGAGCGGCATGGTCCGCGCGTTCGATGTGAGAAGCGGCCAGCTGGCCTGGGAATTTCACACTGTTCCGCAACCCGGCGAGACAGGCCATGAGACCTGGGAAGGCGATTCCTGGAAAGACCGCTCTGGCGCCAACGCCTGGGCGCCCATCAGCGTGGACTTTGAGCGAGGGATGGTGTTTCTGGCCACCGGCTCGCCCACGTACGATTTCTACGGCGCTGATCGCAAAGGCCAGAACCTGTTTGGCAATTCGCTGGTGGCTCTGGATGCCGCGACCGGAAAGTTGAAGTGGCATTTCCAGACCACCCATCACGACCTGTGGGACTACGACCTGCCGGCGCAGCCGGTGCTGGTGACGGCGCGTGGCATGCCGGCGGTGGCGCAGGTGACTAAGATGGGTTTTGTCTTCGTGCTGGACCGCGCCACCGGCACGCCGGTCTTTCCTGTGGAGGAGCGGCCCGTGCCGGCCAGTAAGGTCCCCGGCGAAGCCACTTGGCCGACGCAGCCCTTCCCGCTGAAGCCGCCGCCGCTGAGCCGGCAGCAGCCGATCACGCGGGCCGACGTCAACGAAGTCACCGAATGCCTCCAGCTTTTCGATTCGCTGGTGAGCGGCGGCCTATACACGCCGCTGGGCCTGGAGCAGACGCTGGTCTGGCCCGGAACGCTGGGAGGCGGCAACTGGTCCGGCGCTTCGTTTGATCCTTCGAGCGGCTATCTCTTCGTCAACACCAATGAAATGGCGACGTACGGCGCAATGAAAGAGCAGCCGCCGGGCTCGCCGGTTCGCTACCGCAAGTTCAGCAAGTTCGGCGAGTTCGCCCACTTCGATGACCGGCAGCAGCGCCCCTGTCAAAAGCCGCCTTGGGGCTGGCTAAGCGCCGTGGATCTGAAAACCGGCGAGATCGCCTGGAGAGTGCCGCTGGGCGGGGCGACCGGAGCGTGGAATCTGGGCGGCTCGATGGTCACTGCCGGCGGATTGGTGTTCATCGGCGGGACCAACGACAGCCGCTTCCGGGCGTTCGATGCGCACAACGGCAAACAATTATGGGACACGCCGCTCGAAGCCAGCGGCCACGCCACGCCCATGACGTACCGGGGAAAGAAAACCAAGAAGCAATTCGTGGTGATCGCCGCCGGCGGCGGCGGCTTCTTGAGCGAGAGCGAGCACGGCGTCTCGGACGTGTTGGCGGCGTATGCGCTGCCCTAAAAGGCGATTCATCTAATGCTATGAACAGACGAAAACTTTCTCCTCGGCTCCGCCGCACGGGAGGGAAGGAGGCAAAAATGTTTGGGCCCAGAGAGATAATGATTGTCATTCTAGTTTTTGGCCTGGCGTTAATCGGACCCCTGTTTCCCGCTCAGGAGGCGCGGCAAGCAGACCCGCGCCAGTGGAAAATCGTCTTCGACTCATACCGGGATGGGGACCAGGAAATCTACGTGATGAACCCGGACGGGTCGAATCAACAGCGACTCACCAACAGGAAGGGCAACGACCGACATCCCACGTGGTCGCCCGATCGCAAGAGGATCGCCTTTGCATCCGACCGGGACGGGAACATGGCGATATTCGCCATGGATCCGGATGGCTCCAATGTCACGCGACTCACGAAATCCGCAGGCAAGCACGATGACGCCTGGAGTCCAGAGTGGTCGCCAGATGGAAAGAGGATCCTCTTCGAATCCCCCCGGGACGGAAATAGGGAGGACATTTTCGTGATGGATGCAGACGGCTCCAACGTCCAGCGGCTCACGCATACACCGGGCTCCGGCAAGTTCAGTTCGGATCCTGCTTGGTCGCCCGATGGCAACAGGATCGCTTTTAACTCCAACCGGGACGGGAATGTAGAGATTTACGTCATGTCTGCTGACGGTTCCAATGTGAAGCGGCTGACAGACACGCCGGGCACCGCCGCCGACCGGCATAGTTACGCGGAATAAGGGCCGGGGGCGCCGGCCGTCATGCGGCAGCCAATTCGTGGATTGACCCTGCAGGTATTATCCACATACAATACCCACATGAAAGCTATACAGGTTATGGTCGATGAAGAGCTCCTTGCCCGTTTAGACGCCAGCGACGAAGTGAAAGAGCATGGGCGCTCGGCGGTTTTGCGCCGGGCGGGGTGGGAGTATCTTCGCCGGCGCCGAGATGCGGAAATTGCCGCTCAATACCGGCAGGCCTATGGCCGAGAGACTCAGCTCGGTTCGGAATTTGAAGGCTGGGAAGAGCAGGGCGAATGGCCAGAGAAGTGAACCGCGGTGAGATTTGGCTGTACACCTTCAAACCGCCCAACAAGCCAAGACCGGTGCTGGTCCTGACCCGTCAGGAAGTCATCGGGCTGCTTCGCACCGTGATGGTGGCTCCCATCACTTCGACGATCCGAGGCGCACCCAGCGAAGTGATTGTCGGCACTGAAGAAGGTTTAAAAACCACCTCTGCGGTCAACCTGGACCACATGCAGACCGTCGAGAGACAGAGGCTTAGACAGTACATAGGAAGCCTCAACCCGAAGAAAATGACACACGTGTGCCGCGCGCTCGCCGTGGCAACCGGTTGCTGAACCAACTGGCGCTTTTCGCCGTTCTCCTTTGGCTCAGGAGAAAAAAGTTCGCGGATGTTGAGAGGGAGCCTCTATTGCGTCCGGAGATGCCGGTCTTGCTCTGGAGGTCTTGATATAAAGCTCGTCATTGTAATCACGATCCTGTTGTACTCTTGCGCCATACAAGCGCAGCCGGTCGGACCCGCCGGTCGGTTGGTGTTTGCCACCGTTCGCAGCCGCGCGTTGGCGGGCAATCTGCTTGGGGATTCTGCAGATCGCAGTGTCATCGTCTATTTGCCTCCGAGTTACGCGGTGGAGCCGACGCGCCAGTACCCGGTACTCTATCTTCTGCATGGGAACACGCAGCGCAATACCGTCTGGGTGGACGGAACGTTCCAGGGACTGACGATTCTTGATGCGATGGATTCCGGGATAAGCGCCGGCGCCGTTCGCGAGATGGTCATCGTCATGCCGGACGCCTACAATCGGTACGGTGGCGCTCACTATGTCAATTCGCCAGTGATCGGCAATTGGGCCGACTTTGTGACTCGCGATCTCGTCAACTTCGCTGACCGCACCTACCGGACGCTACCCTCCGCCGCCAGTCGAGGGCTGGCGGGCTTCTCGAGGGGCGGTAATGGCGCGCTCCGGCTGGCGCTGGAGTTTCCGGATATCTACGGGGCTGTTTATTCGATGAGCGGTGTCACCGGCTATTTCGACAATCGTGAGTATTTTGACAACACTCCTTTTTACAGAGAAGACTGGGAGAGGGTGCTCGCGGCAGAGAACCCGGCTCAGGCAGCCGAAAGATTGCCAGGGCTGGTGGGCTTTGCCGCAGCGTATTCTCCCAATCCGAACCGACCTCCTTTGTTCGTCGATTTCCCTTTCGAGGTCGTGAATGGCAAGCTGCAGCGTGTCCAGTCTGTCTGGCAAAAGTGGCACGCGAACGATCTTGAAGTCTTGGTGGCGTCCCGCGGTACGAATCTGCGCCGGTTGAGAGCTCTGCGCATTGACTGTGGTAGATCGGACGAAATCGTCACGAGAGCCAGACTGCTGACGAACGCTCTCACCCAATCAGGGATCCGTCATATCTATGAGGAATTCGACGGAGGTCACGGCAACCGGAACCGCTGGCGAGTTGAAACGAAGCTATTACCGTTTTTCTCTGCCGCACTCGCGGGCCAGTAAAATGTACGAGCACGCCGTCTAACAAGGTCAGACAACCGACATCGAATCCGCTTGGATGTCATCGAGAACTTGCCGCTTCCGCAGTTGAATGAGCGCCGGCCGATGGCGGACCTTAGGCAAAACACTTCTGGAGATCACTGTGGGACGAATAGGCGGAAGGCAGGACAACCAGGAAACGGCGCGCCGCACCGAGAGCAACGAAAAAATCGGCCCTGCTCTGGGTCGGCTTGCTGGACGATCGTCGTTTATAGGCCTTCCTGGCGCAAATTTTTTCGATGACAACGTGTGGGTCCGTGGGAAAGTAGTAAAAACGAGCGGAGAGTTTGTTCGTGTCCAATAACCGTGCCAATTCGACTATTCTCTATTTCTGAGATTGTCTATCTATCTAGTATTGAGGGCGCACTCCAGGTCAGCTCTTCCTTCGTCAAGCCGTAGTGCTTGGCCAGCACCCGGTCTATCTCGTCGAGGGCAGCTTTCGATAGGCTTGGGCGGAACTCTCTTCGACACCATCACACCGCTTTTCGTCAGCGTCACGGATGCCATGCTTCTCACGGACCACGACGGCAGCGCCCCTGCGGGCGGGAAGCGCATATAGACTCCATTCTTTCAAATGAAGTTATGAAGTTATGAAAGCGACCGCTCCGCCCTGCCCTGCTCCGCTAAGCGGGGGCGTGCGCGTGTTTTCGGCCCGCAGGCTTGGGCGCCGGATCGTCTCCGGCAATGCCGGACAGCACAACCGGCTCACGGTCGGGGAATTCAGCGACAAGAGACAGGCTGCCGCCCATGGCCTCGACGGTCTTCCGGAGCGTGGACAGCAGGAGATCGCTGCGCTTTTCGAGGCGCGAAACACTGTCCTGGGTGATCCCGAGAGTCTTGGCCATGCGGACCTGCGTGAGCTTGCGCGCGTGACGCAGCTCGCGCAAGGTCATTTCCTCGGCAATCAACTGAGCCGCGCGGGCCTCCACCTTCTTGCGCTGGGAGGGGCTCAGCTTCCTGATTTTGTCATTCACGTTCACAGGCATGGTTACTTCCTTTCCCTTTTCAGCCGGGCAAGATGAGCGTCGAAACGGTCATCAGCCTTCCGGATCAGCTCGCGGTAGAACCGTTTTTCGCTGACGCCCGATTTATCCCTCGCCACGAGCAGGATGGCCTTGCGCTTCGTATCGAAGGCGAAGGCCACTCTCCACTCGCCATCGGCCGCGCTGAAGCGCAGCTCCTTCATATTCGCATGGCGAGACCCGTTCAGCGTGTCAGCGCGGGGCCGCTTCAGCTGCGGGCCGAATTGCTGGAGAAGGCGCGACAACGCCAGAACCTCCGTCCGCAAGTCCTCGTGCAGGGCGTCGAACTCCGGCTCAAACTCAACGCCGATCTCAACAACCCAGCTCACTCTCATAATATGACATGCAATCCATATGATGTCAAATCCATATAATGGCGAACGGTGGTCTATTTTCTACATCATCGCCTGAGCAGGGAGCCGGGCCCGCGCGGCATCTTGCAATCCTATTCAGGTGGTCCGCTTGCCCGGCAGATTACCGCGATGAAAGAGAGCGAGCGATTAAACTTCGTGCTGGAACAGATGGAGAAAGTCTACCCGGAAATCCGGGAGAACTTTGAAGGAAGCCTATCCAAGTGTTGGGATGAGGACGTGTGGGCTCGCGGCGCTTCTAGCTGGTACAAGCCAGGGCAGATGCGTGAATTGTGGCCGCACCTAGCCTAGCGCGGCCAGAAGGCCGGGTCCATTTCGCGGGCGACCACACGTCAGCGTGGATTAGGGAGATGCAAGGCGCGCTGCAGTCAGGCAATCGCGCTGCCCGCGAAGTTAACGAAGCGCCATGACAGAAATCAATCGCCTGGCAGCGACATTCGGAAAGGCGGTGGGTCGTGCTTAGTCCAAAAGTAAAAACATTTGTTATTCTGCTCGTCAGCCTTGTGGTCATCGCTCCGCTGGGTCCGCACTCTGGCCAGGCAGACCTGCGTCAAAGGAAAATCGCCTTCGACTCGTTTCGAAGCGGGACGCAGGAAATCTACGTCATGGATCCGGATGGTCAGAATCAGAAGCAGCTGACGCACACGCCGGGGAAGGGAAAGGGCAGCGGTTATCCCCAGTGGTCACCCGGCCACACGAAGATCGCCTTCAACTCGAACCGGGGTGGAAACTGGGAACTGTACATCATGAATCCCGACGGATCGAACGTTCGAAGACTCACGCGGTCGGGAAAAGGCTATCTACCCTGGTCCCCGGCCTGGTCCCCGGATGGAACGAAGATCGCTTTCATATCGGGACCGGTGCGGGGCCCGTGGCGACCACCCGCGGACCCATGGTCAGAGGGACATATTTACGTAATGGAGGCCGACGGATCAAACCCACACCTCCTTCCGCATTCGCCCGGCGAAGCCGCCGACGATCTTGATTGGTCGCGAGATGGGCGGAAAATCCTCTTTTACTCCGACCGATTCGGAAACGAAGAGATCTTCGTCATGGAAGCCGACGGCGCCAATGTCCAACGGTTGACGTACACCCCGGGCAAGAGGCGTAGCTTCAATCCTACGTGGTCGCCGGACGGCAAAAGGATCGTGTTTTGCTCCGACCGGGACGGGAATATGGATGTCTACGCCATGGATGCCGACGGTAGCAATGTGCGACGACTCACGTACACGCCGGGCAAGCGCAAGGGCAGCTGGGGGCCACGTCAGTCGCCCGATGGGAAAGGAATCGTCTTCGGTTCAGATCGCGACGGAACTTCGGGGGACTGGCGAAAGAACAAGGAAATCTACGTGGTCGAGGCTGACGGTTCGAATCTCCAAGGTCTCACCTTCAACAAGGTGCTCGACACGCACCCGGACTGGTGATCACGAAATTGTCTTTGTTGGGAATGAGCGTCACAGAAAGAGGTAACAATGCCTGGACCAAAAGCAACGCTGGTTGTCTTTCTAGTCGTCGATCTGGTGGTCTCAGTCGTCACGGCTCAAGATCCCGTCAAAGTAGCCCCGAAGCACTACAAAGTGGCTGCGGCTGAGGCCCCCACCCATTCGGTTACCCCTGACGGCAGATACCGCTTTTATGCGGAAGAGGACGGAGGGGGCCACGCACACCTCTTCTTGCGAGATCTCACAACAGGCGAGACCCGTCGTCTGACGAAGGGACCTGGCGGAGCGGGTGACTATAACAAGATGTCGCCAGACGGAAAGCAGATCGCCTACGTATGGGGTGAGGCCGGGATCGTCGACGTACGGATTGTGGGGATCGACGGCGCTGAGCCGCGCGTTCTCCATAGCAACAGGGACATGGTACTTCTCAATCGGCAACTGGTTCACGAGTGGTCGCCGGACGGGAAATACGTCGCGGCGACGGTCTTCCAAGACCGAACTTCCCAGTTGGTCTTGTTCTCAGTTGCAGATGGCTCCGTGCGAGTGCTTAAGACACTGAATACGAACTTTCAGTGGAATAAGATGAGCTTTTCCCCAGACGGGCGTTTCGTCGCGTATGACCTGTCTCCCCAAGGAGGCTGGCACCCGCGCGACATCTTGGCCATTCCAGTAGAAGGAGGTCCCGAAATCCCGCTCGTTCAACACCCAGCCAATGATCTCCTGCTTGGCTGGACACCTGATGGGCGAGAAGTGCTCTTCTCCAGCAACCGCTCGGGCCGATGGGATCTGTGGGTCGTACAGGTTTTCGATGGTAAACCGCGCGGTTCCCCTCAGATGGTCTACCCGAACGTCGGGCCCATCACCGATCTGGGGTTC
>JBPCNK010000173.1:0-3324 GCA_051001345.1 Acidobacteriota bacterium
TTCTTGGGCAGTGTACACCAATCACCCCAAGATATGGTATACTTATTTCGTGACAGTCCCTAACCCCTGCTTATCACCATCACCTCGGTTGCCTTGATCAAGGCGATGGCGCGGCGGCCCTTGCGCAGGCCTAGCTCTTCGCAGGCGCCGCGAGTGATGATGGCTGTTACAGATTGCCCTCCTATGTCGATGGTCACCTGCGCCAGCAGGCCCTCGAAACGCACTTCCGAAACTGTTCCCGCCAGCTTGTTGCGTCCGCTGATGGCAAACAGATCGACCGAGCCTTTCCTGGATTTTCCGGTCGCGCGCCTGCGCCCCGTCAGCCTTTCGATTTCTGCATTGGGAATGCGGTGATGGCCGCCCGGAGTTTTGAGCGACCGGATTTTGCGCCCGTAGATCCATTGCTTCAGCGTTGGATAACTGATGCCCAAACGGCGGGCAGCCTCCGGCAAATGGATCAGCTCCGTCATAAGCACTGCCAGAGTACGCCAACAAAACGATTTTTTCACATAAAATCGTATATAATCGTCCCAGCCATGTGGACTATGCGAACCCTTTTCTTGGCTGCGTGTTCCCTGCTTGCCGGCGCTTGTCGCGTCGAAGCGCCAAGCCTGACCGTGTCGGCAGCCTCCGACCTTGCGCCCGCCTTTACTGAGATCGGCACGTTGTTTTCAAAGCAGACCGGCACCAGGGTCGTTTTCAATTTTGGCTCAACGGGCCAGCTCGCCCACCAGATCGAACAGGGAGCTCCCGTGGATCTGTTTGCAGCAGCCAGTGCCAGTTACATCGACCAACTGGAAGGCAGCGGCCGCATCCTGGCCGGCTCGAGTCAGATTTACGCAATAGGGCGTCTCACGGTTTGGACTCGAACCGACGGCCCCCATCTACTGACCCGTATCGAAGATTTGGCCCGTCCGGAGATCCGTCGAATCGTCATCGCCAATCCGGAACACGCTCCTTATGGGATTGCTGCGCGACAGTCACTCGAGTCGACCGGTGTTTGGGAGGTGGTGCGCCCGCGCCTGGTTTTCGCCGAAAATATCCGTCAGGTCCTTCAGATCGCCGAGACGGGAGATGTCGATGCCGCCATCCTGGCGCTGTCGCTCAGTATCAGCAGCAACGGCCGCTGGCGACTGGTGCCGGAACAACTGCACAAGCCCCTGGTCCAGGTCCTGGCGATCATTCAAGGAACGAAAATGGAAGCCGAGGCTCGCAGCTTCGCCACGTTTGTCAACGGGCCGGAAGGACGCGCCGTGATGCGCCGTTATGGATTTGTCCTGTTTGGCGAATCGTTCGAACCTTCCGCACAACCCGGCGGCTCGATCAGTGCGCCATGAACTGGAGCGCGCTGTTTCTGTCAATTCAAGTCACGGCGGTTGCGGCCGCCGGATTGATCGTGCTGGGACTGCCGCTGGCGCTGCTGCTGGCACGACGGCGTTTTGCAGGTCAACTTGCCGTGGAAACTTTCATCTACCTTCCGCTGGTGTTGCCGCCGAGCGTAATCGGATACTACCTGCTTCTGGCACTGGGCCGCAGCAACCCGCTGGTTGAGTGGTCGGGGCTGGCGTTGTTGTTCACCTGGCCGGCAGCCGCTGTGGCATCGACGGTCGTCGGCCTGCCGCTGATGATTCAGGCTTCGCGGGCGGCCCTGTCAAGTGTGGACCGCTCTTTGGAGAATGCGGCTCGAACCCTGGGGTCGTCCGAACCAGAGATTCTATGGCGGATCACGATTCCGCTGGCTCGCCGCGGCCTCCTGGCCGGCTTGCTGCTCGGCACAGCACGCGCTCTCGGCGAGTTCGGAGCAACGCTGATGATCGCCGGAAACATCCCCGATCGGACGCAGACTCTGCCGCTGGCCATCTACGATGCCGTGCAGAGTCAACAGTACGCGCTGGCCAACCGGATGGTATTGCTGATGACACTGCTCGGGTTCCTCGGTCTTTGGCTGGCGCGCCGTCTCGAGACGCCCAGGCGAGCGCCGGCCGTTTCGTTTCCGCAATGACGCCGCACCGGCTCCACGTCGAAATTAACCGGCGTTATGAGTCGTTCGAGCTGGCCGTTCAGATCGAAGCGCGGGCCGAGATTCTCGTTTTGTTCGGACCTTCCGGAGCGGGTAAAACCCAAACACTTGACGCCATCGCCGGATTGATGACACCCGATACCGGCGAGATTCGATTGGACGAGGTGGTGTTTTTTCGGCGTAACCGGCCGGGGACCGAAGTGTTTCTTCCAGCGCGGCGGCGGCGGGTTGGCTATGTGTTCCAGAACTACGCCTTGTTTCCACATCTGACGGCCATCGAGAACGTCGCCTACCCGCTGTGGAGGCAGCCTGGCGCGATGGCCCGTGCCGGAGCGCTGCTTGACCGCATGCATCTGTCCGCCGAAGCGGCCCGCTACCCTCATCAGATTTCAGGGGGCCAGCAGCAACGCGTTGCTATCGCGCGCGCTCTGGCCGCCGAACCCCACGTGCTGCTTCTTGACGAGCCCTTCTCGGCACTCGACGTGTCCATCCGCGAGCGCCTGCACGACGAGTTGCGAACCTTACAACACGAGACGCAGCTCCCCGTCCTCTATGTCACGCACAATCTGGACGACGCGCTGGCCGTAGGTCACCGCATCGCGATTGTGCAGTCCGGACAGATTGCTCAAATCGGAACCTTCGAATCCGTGCTCCGAAATCCCGCCAGCCAAGCCGTCCTGGAAATTCTAGGGATGCCCAATATTTTGCGAGCCCGCCTGGTTGAGCACACCGCCGACGCCGTCCGAATCGACTGGGACGGAATCGCGCTGCAAGCACCCGTGGAACAGGCTGAAGCCTCCGGCGCGTGGTTTGTCCGTCCCGGCGATATCGCGTTGACAGTCACAACGGCCGCGACAAACCCCACGGACAATTCCGTCGTTGGACAAATTCAGTCGCTGCGGCCCCGCCTCAATTCCTGCTCGGTTCGAGTCGCATGCAACAATGGATCGATGCTGGAGGTTTCCATTCCCGCGACTCATCCTCCTGCAGAATTTCAGCCCGGCGCGCGCGTCCAGCTCACATTTTCGAAACAGGCGCTGCGCCGAGTGGGTGGGCGGTGAAGTCGGCAGTGGGCAGCCGGCAGTACCCTTGTGTCCTCTGTGGTGAATTCACTTGTGAATAGCCCGAGATGGAAACCATGTCGATCCTATTGGAGAAAGTATTCACCACAGAGACACAGCGCGGCATAGCCGCAACCGTATGCCGTATGCCGTATGCCGCGGGCCGCAGGCCGGCGACGGAGAACCAACAGAGCCGCGACCGGAAGGGAGCGGGCCGGCAGACAGGAGGCGGGATCGAAAATC
>JBPCNK010000174.1:0-4566 GCA_051001345.1 Acidobacteriota bacterium
GGCTCCTCCCCCCCCCTCTTCTCCGGGCCCCCCGGTCCGTTATCCGGGGGTTCGCGCTGACGCGCTCAACTGCCGACTGCCCCCTGCCGACTGCCTATTGCCCGCTGCCTACTGCCCGCTGCCTACCGCCCGCTGCCCGCTGCCGACTACCAACTGTTTTAATTGGCACCAATCCGCGCTATCTTGGAAACCATGCCCGAGACGGTTATTTTGACCGGCAGCGATCTGTCGCTTGAACAACTTGGCGCTATCGCCGCCGGCGCGGCCCGTGTGGAGATCTCCCCGGAGGCCTTCGAAAGGATCGCCGCCGCCCGTGCGCTGGTCGATCGGGCGCTTGCGGAAAACCGCGTCATCTACGGCGTCAGCACAGGCTTTGGAAAGCTGGCGGAAGTTCGGGTCGAAGCTGCCGATCTGCGGCAGCTCCAGCTCAATCTTGTCCGCAGTCATGCCGCCGGCGTGGGCGAGCCTCTGCCGCGGGCGGCGGTGCGCGCCATGATGCTCATTCGCACCAACACGATGCTGCGCGGTCATTCGGGCGTACGCCGGCAAGTCGTCGAAAAACTGGTCGAGTTTCTTCATCGCGACCTGATTCCTGTGATTCCGTCGCGCGGATCGGTCGGCGCCAGCGGGGATCTGGCGCCCTCGGCTCACATGGCTCTCCCGCTGGTCGGCGAAGGGTTTCTCTGGGACAACGGCACGGCTTTTCCGGCCGCGCTGCCGCTCAAGCGCGCCGGCGTGGAGCCGCTTGTCCTGGAGGCCAAGGAGGGTCTCTCGCTGCTCAATGGCACGCAGGCGATGACTGCACTGGGAACGCTTGCCTGTCTGAACTGCCGCACGCTGCTGGATGCCGCCGACGTGGCAGGCGCGCTATCGCTCGAGGCGCTGTTTGGAAGCCGCAAAGCTTTCGACCGGCGCATTCACGCAGCGCGGCCCTTTCCGGGCCAGCAAATCACGGCCCGCAATCTTCTGGCCCTGACCGAGCAAAGTCCGATCAACGAAAGTCACCGTGATTGCGGTCGTGTCCAGGACGCCTACAGCCTGCGCTGCATGCCTCAGGTGCACGGCGCCGCGCGCGATGTGCTGGCTCACGTAGAGGCGGTGATGAGAACCGAAATGAATTCGACCACCGACAATCCGATGATTTTCTGCGACGACGGCTCGATTTTGTCGGGTGGAAATTTTCACGGCCAGCCTGTGGCGCTGGCCCTGGATTATCTGGCCATGGCGATGGCCGAGATCGGATCGATCTCGGAGCGTCGAATTGAGCGGCTGGTCAATCCGGATCTAAGCGGGCTGCCGGCCTTTCTGTCCAGCACGCCCGGATTGACCTCGGGAATGATGATGAACCAGGTGACGGCGGCGGCGCTGGTATCGGAGAACAAATTGCTCGCCCACCCGGCCAGCGTCGATTCCATTCCCACGTCTGCCAATAAAGAAGACCACGTCAGCATGGGGATGACCGCGGCGCTGAAGTTGACGCCGCTGCTTGGCAATGTCGGCGCAGTGCTGGCCA
Source organism: Acidobacteriota bacterium (assembly GCA_051001345.1). Taxonomy (GTDB): domain Bacteria; phylum Acidobacteriota; class UBA6911; order JACQSX01; family JBPCNK01; genus JBPCNK01. The sequence continues at coordinate 1,514 of JBPCNK010000174.1, forward strand.
TCGAGTTGATGTGCGCCGCCCAGGCGCTCGATCTGCTCCGACCGTTGCTGCCCGGCGCCGGGTGCAGCAAGGCATATGGGCTGATTCGCGAGCGAGTGACGTTTCAATCGAGCGACCGCGCGACCAGCCTGGACGTGGCCGCTCTCCAGCAACTGATCGAAAGCGGCGCGTTCACCCAACTGCTGGCGGAGTTATGATCAACCGAGTTACGAATTACAAATTACGAGGTACGAAGAACGAAGGACAAAGGACAAAGGACGAAGGACGAAGTACAAGGACGGACGTAGGATGAAAAGAATCCCTTTGTGTTCCCTCTCTCTGTGGGACGCGCTCCCAGGTCCCTCGCCCGTTCCTTAGTCCTTAGTCCCTCGTCCTTCGTACCTCGTACCTCGTACCTCGTAATTGATGGACTTTGAGAATATGAAACTTCTGACCGGAATCCGCGCCCCCATCGGCCGCCAGTTGCGCTGCAAGGGCTGGCACCAGGAAGCAGCGCTTCGCATGCTGATGAACAATCTTGATCCAGACGTGGCCGAAAACCCAGCCGAACTGGTTGTCTATGGCGGAACGGGCCGCGCAGCCCGCAATTGGGAGTGCTACCACGCCATCATCGACTCGCTTCAAAAACTGGAAAATGACGAGACGTTGCTCGTGCAGTCGGGAAAACCGGTCGGAATTTTTCGCACGCACACGTTTGCGCCGCGTGTTCTGATCGCCAACTCCAACCTGGTGGGTCACTGGTCTAACTGGGATCATTTCCGGCATCTGGAGAAGTTGGGACTGATGATGTACGGGCAGATGACCGCGGGCAGCTGGATCTACATCGGGTCGCAGGGCATTCTTCAGGGAACCTATGAAACGTTCGCCAGTGTCGCGGCCAAACACTTCGCCGGTTCGCTGGCCGGCCGATGGATTCTCAGCGGCGGACTGGGTGGAATGGGCGGCGCCCAGCCGCTGGCGGCGACGTTGAATGGCGCCTGCTTTCTCGGCATCGAAGTCGACCCGGAGCGCATCCGGCGGCGCGTCGACACGGGCTACTGCGACCGCATGACCGGCAATCTGGAGGAAGCTCTCAGGTGGATTCGCACAGCTTGCGATCGAGCCGAAAGCCTTTCGGTCGGACTCGTCGGCAATTGCGCCGAAGTCGTGCCGCGGCTGGTCGCAAGCGGCGTTGTCCCCGACGTGCTGACCGATCAGACCAGCGCACACGACCCACTCAATGGGTACGTGCCGGCGGGCCTGTCGCTTGAACAAGCCGCCGCACTGCGGTATTCGGACCCTGCAAACTACCTGAGCCGTTCAACCGAGTCGATCGCGCGCCATGTGCAGGCCATGCTGGCGCTGCAAAAGAAAGGGTCTGTGACGTTTGACTACGGCAACAATATTCGCGCCGTGGCTCAGCAGGCCGGCGTGGCCGATGCTTTCGATTTTCCCGGCTTTGTGCCGGCCTATATTCGCCCGCTCTTTTGCGAAGGACGCGGCCCCTTCCGCTGGGTGGCGTTATCGGGCGATCCGGCCGACATCGCTGTTACCGATGACCTTGTCCTGGAAATGTTTCCGGACAACCAGGCGCTGGTCCGCTGGATTGAGCTGGCGCGCCGCCGCGTCCAGTTTCAGGGTCTGCCGGCGCGGATCTGCTGGCTGGGCTACGGCGAGCGCGACCGGTTTGCCCTGCGCATGAACGATCTGGTAGCGAGCGGCGTTCTGAAAGCGCCCATAGTCATCGGCCGCGACCATCTCGACTGCGGCTCGGTGGCCTCGCCGTATCGCGAGACCGAGTCCATGCAGGACGGCAGCGACGCCGTGGCCGACTGGCCTTTGCTCAATGCGCTCCTGAGCACGGCATCGGGCGCCAGTTGGGTATCGATTCACAATGGCGGCGGTGTCGGCATCGGTTATTCGCTCCATGCCGGGCAGGTCACTGTCGCCGACGGCACAGCCGACGCGGCCGAGCGTCTGGAGCGCGTATTGACCAACGATCCCGGTATCGGCGTCGCGCGACACGTCGATGCCGGCTACAGCGACGCGGCTCGCACGGCGCGGAAACACCACATGAAGATACCGATGTTTGGGGAGGATCGATGAGCGATTGTATCTTCTGCAAGATCGTCACCGGCCAGATTCCGTGCAGGAAGGTCTACGAGGACGAGCACGTCCTGTCCTTTCAGGATCTCAACCCGCAGGCGCCCACTCACCTGCTGGTGATTCCGAAGCAACATGTCGAGAAGTTCTCGGACCTGGGCGGCCAGAAGGAATTACTTGGAAACCTGATGCTGGCGGTGGGCAAGATCGCCGCCGATCAGAAGCTCGTGGACTATCGCCTCGTCATCAACAACGGCGCCGTAGCGGGTCAGAGTGTTTTCCACCTGCATGTCCATGTGCTGGGGGGGCGGGCCATGAATTGGCCGCCGGGCTGAACTACGAAGTACGGCGGTGCCGCGCGCGTAAGCGAGCGGCCTTACAGCAGAGATTCTAATCCGAAGTTACCCGGCGATTGAAACTTGGGATCAGACCCAAACCAGCGACGTATCCAAGCGGGATCCGTCCACCCTTGCCAAACTTTTTTTGGGGCGGCGCGTTAAAGTACCTGATGCGGACCGACGTTTGCTCTTCCTTGTCCATGACCAAGCAACCACTTCATTTGAACGGACCTGCGTATTGCTCTTGGAAGGCCTACCGATGGCCTTCAGCTGCGGCGCGCGATCAGCATCCGACCGGAAGGAAAGGACTACTTGAGAAACACCGTATCGCGCCGTCAGCTGCAAGGGTTTGCTATGCTCCCGCTGCAATTGGAATCCGCTCATTGATTCTTGAGCCAGACTTCTTTCCAAGACTTTAGAGCTTGCTCGTCCATATACGGCGTCAGAGATTTTGAGCGCTCCGCCTGCTGAAGGACGGGTTGTAACGCTTTGTGGGGTTCATCAACATCGGAGAATAGCTTAGCAGCGATGGTAATCTGACTGTCTGAGAGTTGGTCGAACGGCGCTAAGAATGTTCGTATTTGTTTACCGCATTAGTCTTCATCGGTGACGGAGACAGCCGGCGGATCGAGA
>JBPCNK010000175.1:0-23872 GCA_051001345.1 Acidobacteriota bacterium
ATGCAGGAGCGGGGCCGCTCGCTTACGCGCGCGGCACCGCCATGACCGCCGTGACTCTGACGGCCCGCAACGTTCCGCGCGCGGCACTCCACAATTCCCTGACCCCTGACCCCTGAAGCCTGACCCCTACTTGCGCCCCTGATTGAAGAACACCCACAGCCCTTGCTTGCTTGGGGCGGTTAGGTCCGGCCGGCCGTCGCCGTTGAGATCCACTACGCTGTACTGCCTGCCAAGCGCGATCCCTGCGTCCGGCCCGGAGATCGTGTGACGGGTGAATTTCGATGCCGATCGGTTCCAACTGTAGTAGTAAACGGCAGGGGGATCAGCGGCCCCGGGATCGTCGCCGTTGTGAGCCCCGATGCACTTGCCCGCGATCAGCTCGTCCTGACCGTCGCCGTCCAGATCCGCCAGGTCCAGCGCGTGGGCCTGCGACCAGGATTCGTCAATGACGTGCTGCTTCCACACGGTCTTGCCATCCGGCTTGGGAGCTTGCTGCTCCCACCAATACAAACCGTAGGCGTGGCCCTTGCCAAAAATAATGTCCAAACGGCCATCTTGATTCAGGTCTTTGACCACAAACGGACAACTCGGATGAGGCAGGGCGGTTTCGGGGTGGAGCTTCCAGGATTTGGCGAAGGGATCCCCCGCCGGCCGCTCGTACCAGCCGACCTCGCAGAGCACATCTTCCCGTCCGTCGCCGTTGACATCGCCGAACGCAAACCCGTGACCGCCGCCCTCTGCTCCAAGGACGAACAGTTGCAAGGCCGGCGTCCCATCCGGATTCTTTGTGAAGCGCCAGATTTCGAGAGGATCCTCTTTGCGGTAGCACGCCGAGTGAATCTCCGGGACGCCATCTCCATCGAAGTCATGCAAAGCAAACATCTCCATACGACCGCGGGTCTTGGTAAGCAGGTTTTCCTGCCAGGGCAAGTGCATCTCCCAGGGCGCGCCGCGCTCGGCTGCGCTCCTGCCTGGATTCCTGTACCAGAAGATACCCTCCTCGCCCCAGGCTCCCGTGATCACGTCGAGCCATCCATCCTTATCGACGTCGTAGACATGATCGCTGTTCATGCGCACATAGTCCTTCGAAACGTGGTTGGGGCGAAAAGTCAGCGGAACAAAGTCGGGTCCTGCCAGCACGTGCGGGCCATAGACGATGTCGAGGTGGCCGTCGCGATTGAGGTCGCCGACAGCGCAGCTTTCGTAGGGGTTCACGAAGAGGTGCTTTTTGGTGAAGCGCAGGCTCCGGGTTGTTGTCTGGCCGGCCGCAACGCCGCTGGCGAGGATGCTGAGCAGGATCATAATGGCCACGCATATTGATCTTTCTTTCAGTGTTTTCATGAGTCGGATCCTTTTGTTTTCGACTGCTCGCCTGAGATTGCCCGCTCGCTTACGCGCGCGGCCCGGACATGGTTCGCCGGCCCGGACATGGCCGCCGCTGGCGACTGGCGACTGGCGACTCTTATTTATCGAGAGCCGCTATGGGAAAGACCTCAGACTTCTCGTGGTTGGCGGCCATGATCCTGGCAATGCGCGCGACGATTTCGGGGTGCGCGGCGGCTACGTCCTTGCGCTCGCCGACATCCCGGGCCAGGTTGTACAGTTCGATCTTGGTCTCGCCTTTGTGGAGGTTCTGGCGCACTCCCTTCCAGTCGCCCCATCTGACAGCCTGCTGTCCGCCATAGCCTGCAAATTCCCAGTAAAGGTATTCGTGTTTCGATTGGTTTCTCCTGCCGAGAAGCGTGGGCAAAAAGCTGACTCCATCGGTGTCTTCGGGAACTGCCGAGCCGCTGATCTCGCACAGTGTGGGAAGCACGTCATACGAGACGCTGGGCAGGTCGCTGACGCTGCCCGGTTTGATTTTGCCCCGCCATCGGGCAATCAGAGGCGCGCGAATGCCTCCTTCGTACAAGCTGCCTTTCAAACCACGGAAAGGTCCGGCCGAGGCAAAGAATTCGGAGTCGGATCCGCCCACGCCGTCGTGGGTCGGCCCGTTATCGCTGGAAAACAAAATCACGGTATCGTCGCCCAGCGACAACTCGTCAATGAGTTTTGCGATACGACCTACGCTGCGATCCAGCCGCGTTACCATCGCTGCGTAGGCCGCCCGCGGATGTGGGTGCGGCAGATAACGCCTGCCGCCGGTGTAGGGCGGGTCCTCCCACTGTCCCTGGTACTCGGCCAGCGAATCCCCGGGAACTTGCAGCGCTACGTGCGGGACCGTAAACGGGATGTACAAGAAGAACGGGTCCTCCTTGTGGTCGCGGATGAACTGCAGAGCTTCGGCTTCGAAGAGGTCATGGGAAAACTGTCGCCCGGTAGCCCCTGCGTCGTTGCCTTCAAGATTGATCCTCTTGTCATTGCGCCACAGGTAACTCGGATAGTGATTGTGCGCATGACGCTGGCAGTTGTAGCCAAAGAACAGATCGAAGCCCTGCCGATTGGGATCGCCCTCCGAGCCGGGAAATCCCAGACCCCATTTACCGATGGCCGCCGTTGCATAGCCGCGCGCTTTCAGCAACTCGGCTACGGTAACCGTCGCCGCCGCGATGGGGTGCTGCCCTTCGGGCTGCACTTCACTGTTGTTCCGAATGAGCGCGTGGCCGGAGTGCTTTCCGGTCATCAGCACCGCGCGCGACGGAGCGCAGACGGCGTTGCCGGAGTAGTGCTGCGTAAAGCGAATCCCTTCGGCTGCGAGACGGTCCAGATTCGGTGTCCGGATTTTCTTCTGGCCGTAGCAACCGAGTTCTGCGTAACCCAGATCATCGGCCAGGATAAAGATGATGTTCGGCCTTCGATCGCGCGCGCCAACCGCAGGCTGCGCTGCTCCGTGCGCCTGTGACGCTACCGTCGCGGCAATCAGTGCGCATGCAAGGACTAGTTTCTTCATACCAGCCTCCAAATTTCTATCCAAGCGTTTGCCGTAACTTGAACCGCTGCAATTTTCCAGTGGCGGTGCGTGGCAGCCCGCCGCTCAAGTGGATTTCCTCCGGGCACTTGTAGGCGGGCAGCCGCTCACTGACCTGTCCCCTTAATGTTGCGACAAGATTCTTGCCAGACAATGCGTCCCGCGCTACCACATGCGCCACCACGCGGTTCATGCCGTCGGCGTCGATGCCGGCGACCACAGCCGCTTCCAGAACTTCCGGACAAGCCAGCAACGCATCTTCAACTTCCACGGGCGACACCCACAATCCTTTGACCTTGAACAGGTCATCGGCGCGACCTTCAAACCAGTAGTCGCCGTCCTCGTCGCGGCGATACACGTCGCCGGTGCGCAACCAGTCTCCCGACATCGCCGCCGCAGTTTTCTCCGGATCCTTCCAGTAGCCCGCGCAGGCGCTGGCGCCCTTGACCATGAGGTTTCCGATCCCCGGGCCGTCGAGTTCGTTGTCGGCAGAATCGACAATCTTTGCCTCATAACCCGCAAACGGCCGTCCGCTGCTGCCCGGCTTGATGCGATCTTTTCGGTTGGACATAAACATCTGAAGCATCTCGGTTGAACCGATCCCATCGAGGATGTCCAGTCCGGTCACCTCGCGCCATTCATGGAAAATGCGCTCCGGCAGTTTTTCGCCGGCGGAAACGCAGAACTGAATCGAGTCGACCTCCAGCCGATTTCCGGCCCGGGCGTATTCAAGCAGGGCGCGAAAAGCGGCCGGCACTGCGAAAAAAATCGTCGGACGATATTGGCGAAAGGTCTGGGCAATCAATGGCGGCGTGGGCCTGGGCTTACACAGGATCGCGGAGGCGCCCGATGCCAACGGAAACGACAGGCTGTTGCCCAGTCCATAGGCAAAAAACAGACGCGAGGAGGAAAACAAACGGTCTTCCGGCTTGACCTGCAAAATGTGGCTGCAATACGTCCGGACTGTATGCGGCAAGCTGCGGTGAATATGCACGGCGCCCTTGGGCGGCCCGGTAGTGCCCGACGTGTAAAGAATGAACGCGGCGCTCTCGTCGTCGGCCGGCTCGACGCCGACCGGGTCGGATTGAGAGAGAACCTCGGAAAAATCGAGTGAGTCTTCGGATTGACCATCGACGAGCAGCACGGTCTCGAGTGCGCCCAGGCCGCTGCGCACCTCCCTGATCCTGTCCAACTGGTCGGCGGTTATGACGGCAAGCTTCACCGCTGAGTGATGGAAAATGTATCCGAGTTCCGACGCAGAGAGCATCGTGCTGGCCGGCACGGCCACCGCTCCGATGGCGGCCGAACCGAGGAAAGAAATGATGAACTCGGGACAATCGAGAGCCGCAATACCAATTCGGTCTCCCGTCTGGACGCCCAGCGCGCGAAACATTCCGCCGCAGGCCCGAACGGATTCGAACAACTCCCGGTAGGTCACAATTCCTGCTTCGTGAAGCACGGCAGGTTCAGACCAGCGATCCAATTCAGCTGCGGCTTGAAAAACAAAGTTGACGAGGTTCATCGTGAGTGTGGCATGAAAGCCGCAACTGTATGCCGTATGCCGTATGCCGTATGCCGCAGGCCGGTCGCGGCTCTGTTGGTGCTCCGTCGCCGGCCCGCGGCATACGGCATACGGTTGTTACAGGCCACTAGCCCGGGTATTTTCCTTCTATATAGCCTTGCAACTGCTTCAGGCTTTCCTGCTGCGCCGTGATGACCCAGTTGACGAGGTCTCCGATCGATACCATGCCGACAACCTTGTCCGCGTCGACCACCGGCAAATGCCGCAGCCGTCCATCGGTCATCCGTCTCATGCACTCGTCAATCGTGTTGCTGGGGCTCACATAAGTCACCGGACTGCTCATGATTTCCTTGACTTCCGTCGTGACCGACGACTTTCCCTTCAGGACTACTTTGCGAGCGTAATCTCGTTCGGAAAAAATACCCACGAGCCGGTCCCCTTCCATGACGAGCAGGGCTCCGACGTTTTTCTCGGCCATCAGTTCGAGCGCGTCGTAGACCACTGATTCCGGCGTCACCGACCACGCGGCGCCGCCCTTCTGCGCAAGCACTTTCTTGATCTCATCGGTCCGTTCCATACAATCCTCACTCTATATCCGAATTGTCGCGCCTTCCATAGCATTCACCAACCGCGACTCCGCGACCCTGATCCTGATCCCTGACCCCTGCTTCCGGGGCAAGAATACAAGGAAACCCTATCGTTGTTCTTCCTTGTATTCTTGCTACTGAACACCTGCCACTTGAACGTATGATGGCGCGCAATGTCGCCCTCTGCAGCAACCACCGAAACCAGGCCTGTGCGATCGATGGGTCGATGGGATCTGACCGCGTTGACCATCAACGGCATCATCGGCTCGGGCATCTTCGGCGTGCCGTCGGCTGTCGCAAAACTTCTGGGCATATCCAGTCCGATCGCCTTTGTCGTCTGCGCCGCCATTGTGTACATCTTCGTTTTGTGTTTTGCGGAAGTGGCCAGTTACTTTACCGAGACGGGCGGGCCTTATCTGTACGGCCAGACGGCATTCGGCCCCTTTGTAGGTTTTGAGGTCGGATGGTCGGTTTGGCTGGCGCGCGTCAGCGCTTTCGCCGCCAACAGCAACGTCCTGGTGTTGTATCTCGGATTTTTCCTGCCGCGGGCGACCCACGGTTGGGGCCGCGCTGTTGTTTTGACCGTCGTTACGCTGCTGCTCGCGTTGATCAATATCCGGGGCATTCGGGCCGGCGCTCGAGTGGGCAACGCCTTTGCGGCGATGAAGGTCGGTGTGCTTTCGTTGTTTGCGATCACCGGTCTTTTTTTTGTGGACTGGAGTCGCTTCAAGGGCTTTGGGCTGCCGGATTCCACAAACTTCGGCGCCGCTGTCCTCCTTCTTATTTATGTCTTCACCGGTTTCGAGTACGCGGTCATCCCTGCGGCCGAGGCCAAAGACCCCAAGAAACATCTCGCTTCGGCATTGATCGGGGGACTTGGGATATGCGCGGCCATTTACATTACGGTTCAGGTTGTGGCTCTCGGCACCGTCCCAAATCTCGCCGAATCGCAAAGGCCCCTGGCCGATGCCGGCAGAAACTTTCTCGGCCCTGTCGCCGGCGCATTGATCGCGTTGACCGTGTGTGTCTCCGTCATCGGAAACCTCAGCGCCATGATGCTGATTTCGCCTCGACTGACCTACGCGTTTGCGAAGGGCGGCGATTTCCCAGCGGTCTTTGCAAATCTGCACGCGCGCCGTGGGACACCCGTGGTCTCGATCATTTTTTTCTCTGCGACGGCGTTGGTCCTGGCGATTTCAGGAAGCTTCGCATGGCTTGCGACCATCAGTGTGATAGCGCGGCTTACATCCTACGCGGTGACGTGTGCCGCAATTCCCGTCCTGCGGAAACGCTCGGACTTGAAACCGGGATTCCAACTGCCTTTTGCCAACGGCTTTGCCGTCCTGGGCGTCGGGCTGTGCGTGTGGCTGGTGATGCAAACGACACGGTGGGACATTGCCGTATTTCTCCTGGCGGCTCTTGTGGGCGGCTGTTTAAGAGCAGGGGTCAGGCTTCAGGGGGCAGGGGTCAGTTAGGCGTTAGGGGTTAGGGGTTAGGGTTAGGGTTAGGGTTAGGACCGTGGTCGTTGACGTGCTCGTGGTCGTTGCCGTTATCGTGCTCGTTGACGTGCTCGTGCACGTGCACGTGCTCGTGGTCGTGGTCGTTACGTCCTTAGGACCGCCCAGCCAAAGTGACGCTGGAAGCCTGTCCCACACCAGCCCTCACACCTTCGGATCGTCCCACCATTTCGACAAAGCGGCCCGCGTCGTCTCCGGATGGTCCTCGTAATGCGAGATGTCATTGAGCAGCATCAACCGCGCCCGGGTCTGATGCTTGAAATCGATCACATTGAGGCAGCAGGGATGCTGATCGAGGCGGTCGCGATAGCCACGCAAGTCAAAACCAAGCAGGCTCCCGATCAGAAGACGGATGGTGGCCTTGTGCGAGACGACCAGGACAGGCTGATCGGCGTGATGCTCAACGATTGTGCCGAGCGCCGGCAGCGCCCGTGCCAGCACGGCCAGCCCGGTCTCTCCGCCTTCGGGCGCAAACGTAAAGGGATCATTTTCCCAAGCCTGATACTCGTTTCGAAAGATCTGCTCGACCTCAGCTCGCCGGCGCTGTTCCCAATGGCCGTGGTGCATCTCCCGCAGAGCATCCACTGTCTCGACTTCCAGCCGATGGGGCGCCGCGACAATTTCGGCCGTCCGTCGCGTACGTTTAAGCGGGCTGGAGTAAACGGCCGTCAGCTTCAGGCCCGCCAAGCGCATGGCCAGCCGCTCGGACTGTTGCTCGCCGGCTTCTGACAGCTCGACATTGGTCGAACCAGCAAAACGGTCTTCGGCCGACAACACCGTCGCACCATGTCGGACCAGTAACACGCGGGTACTCATGCAAGTGGCAAGTGGTTAGTAGCAAGAATACAAGGAAGACGCGAGAGCACGCGATAGAGCTCGCCAAAAAATCCTAGTTCGCCCTTCGTAACTCGTAATTCGTAATTCGTAACTCGTCCTTAGTCCTTAGTCCTTAGTCCTTCGTAACTCGTTACTCGTAACTCGGAATTGGTAACTACAGACTCCACCCCTTCCGATACTCCCGATGCAAGTACTGGTTTGCATCCGCCACATTGGTGATCTTTCCCAGCTCCCCATCGTAGTTGATCTGTCGACCCTGGCCCGTTCTCAGCGCCACGATGCCGAGCAGCATCGTCTCGGTCAACGGGCCGGCATATTCAAACGGGCAGCTTGCCTTGCCGTGGCCCTTGGCCGCTTGCGCCCAGTTGATCCGGTGCAGGCCGCCATCGACCCTGTCACTGCGCTTCGGTATCTTCGCAGCCACTTCCATCAGCGCTTCCGGGAATAGGCGCGGGTTTCTGCCGTAGGTCTCGTGCATCAGGATACCCTTCTCACCGATAAGAATGACTCCACCTCCGCGCTGCAAAGGCACGTCGGGCGGCAGTGCGTCGGGGCGTCCCGGCATCAGTCCCCCGTCATACCAGGTCAGCTTGACGGGCGGCTGCGGTGGCCGTGCAGGAAAGTGGTAGACAACCTGGGTGGCCAGCGGGTAGCTGGCCGGTTTGCCGTTCTCATCAAGGCCGAAAGGCGTCGAGGTCGTTTCAATCTTTTCAGGATGAGCCAGCCCCAGCGCCCAATAGGGATGATCAATCAAATGCGCCGCCATGTCGCCGAGCGCGCCTACTCCCCAGTCCACCCAGCCGCGCCAGTTGAACGGATGGTAGATCGGGTGATACGGCACTTCGGGAGCGGGACCGAGGAACAGATCCCAATCCAGAGTCGCGGGTGTCGAATACTGGCCGGCCAGCGCCGTCGCCATGTCCTTATTGAGGCGGCGCTGATTCCATTCCTGCGTTTGAAACGGAAATGCCGGACTGGGGGTTGCCGCACCTGAAGTTTTGGCGGGACGCGGCAGGCCTTGCGGCCAGATCGGACGATTCGTCCAGGCAAGGACTTCCCTGACCGGACCGATGACGCCGGCCTGAACCCACTCGTTGATCAGGCGCGCTTCGTCGCTGGAATGCCCTTGATTTCCCATCTGGGTGACCACTTTGGTCCGTATCGCCGTCTCGCGCAGCACGCGGGCTTCATGAACCGACCAGGTCAGCGGCTTCTCGACGTAAACGTGCTTGCCCAGTTCCATGGCAGCCTTTGCGACCACGGCGTGGGTATGGTCGGGCGTGGCAATCAAAACCGCGTCGATGCCCTTCTGCTCCTCCAACATCTTGCGGAAGTCGGCGTAGCGTTTCGCCTTTCCATACGCTTCCTGCAGCTTAATAACGGTGAGATTCGGTTTGCCATCGCGCCCCATCGCGCGTGAGGCCACAACCTTGTCGACGTAATCAAAGTCGACATCGGCCAATGCCACGATATTCTCGCCGCCCGCCACCAGTTCTGTTGCATCGGAGGCGCCCTGGCCGCCGCAGCCGACAACAGCGACGTTGAGTTTGTCACTTGGCGCCACGTACCCGCGTCCCCCGAGCACGTGCCGCGGCACGATCATGGCGCTGAAAGCTGCACCGGCCGCAGTCGAGACGAATCTCCGGCGTGTTATCCTGGGTTGTCGCATGCCTCGTCCTCCGCTGGTCTGTTTTGTGTGAGTCCCGCTATCATATCTCGTTTACAATTCTCGGACGATTTCAGTGCCACGCAATTTCAGTGCCACGAACGAAGAGAGTGGCGATATTGAAACACGTGGCGAAAACTCGATGGTCACCGCTCTCTGCCGTTCGCGGCACTGACACCTGCGCCGCTGCCTCGACTACGGAAGGGATCCACGACAACGAGTATCCCCTAGAGCCCGAGCAATGCCCGTAGCATCCCGCGCACATCTGCCAGGACGTCCGTTGGTGCTTTCGCCTCGAAGGCAACTTGGCGAGCGTGCCAATCGATATTCTTTACTTGGTCAGCGAGGATGACACCTGTGATCCTGCCACCGGGCGGAAGCGGGACCTCAAACGGATAGCCTTTTACCTGACTGGTAATCGGACACGCGATCGCCAGGCGTGCCTTCGAGTTGTAAACGCGCGGCGACAGGATCAGCGCAGGCCGTCGACCGCGCTGTTCATGCCCCGCTTGTGGATCGAACGTGATCCAGACGAGATCGCCCGCATTGGGCACATACGCGCGAGCTACCACACTTCTCCGCCGACGGGGGTGCCCCAATCGCTCTCGCTGTGGCGATTCCGCGGGGTAATTCGCGCGACGAGTTCGTCGAGGGAATACATCGGTCGACTTGGCCGGACCACAATGATACCGTTCTTCACCAACACATCGACCGGATCACCTTCTTTGATCCGTGCCTCCAGCGCAACCGACTTTGGAACCCGGAGCCCCAAGCTATTGCCCCACATCGCGACGCGAATCGTCATAGGCTCCTCCGTATCTACATTGAGTATACCACGGACAGCGTGAGAACTGACAACAGTCAGAAAAAAAAGTCGAATATGCGGAGGCGCCGGCTTCTAGCCGGTGTGCTCTTGGAAATGCGGGCACGGCTTGGGACAGAAGCTGAAGTCGCACGATCACCGCACCTGAACAGCGCGGCACTGACGCGGCGGCAAGATTCGTGCGCTCCCAAGGCAATCATCGGATTCCCGGCGCGGCAAATCCCCCCTCATTGCGCGAGCGGGCCGCTCAATGTGGGCTCCCACCGTCCGGGTGTGGTATCGTCTGAAATTAATATGCGATCCGTGAAGACTGCGATGGTTGCTCTGGTTGCCCTCGTCGTTGCGCTGGCTCTTCGCGGCGCGGTCAGCGGGGCGGAAACCACTCAAACCGGCAGCGCCGCGACAAAAGACACCCTGGTGTATGTCGGCACGTATACCGGAGCAAAAAGCAAGGGCATCTATCTTTTCACGCTGCAGACGGACAATCCCGAGGTTTCGCAGAATGTCCGGCTGGTGCCGCTCGGACTGGCGGCCGAAACACCCAATCCATCCTTCCTGGAACTTGACCCGAGGCGCCGGCTCCTTTTTGCGGTCAACGAAGTGGATACTTTCGAGGGCAAGCCCAGCGGCGCAGTGAGTTCTTTTTCGATCGATCCCGTCACGGGAAAGTTGAGACTCTTAAACCAGCGTTCTTCGAAGGGCACAGGCCCGTGCCATTTGCTATTGGACCGCGAGGGCCGCAACCTTCTGGTGGCCAACTATGGCAGCGGCAGTGTTGCGGTACTCCCCGTTCAACCCGATGGACGGCTGGGTGAGGCTACCGACTTCGTGCAACACGTCGGGAAAAGCGTCCATCCCGCCCGCCAGAAGGGACCCCACGCACATGGTGTGACGTTCGATCCGGCCTATCGGTTTGCCTTTGTGTGTGACCTCGGATTGGACAAAGTACTGGTCTATCGATTCGACGCGCAGAAAGGCAAACTGACCCCGCACAACCCGCCGTTTAAGCAGCTCAAACCCGGCGCCGGTCCGCGGCACATGGTGTTTCGCCCGGACGGCCGTTTCGCCTACGTCATCAACGAAATGAACTCCACGATCACAGCATTCAGGTACGATCCGAAGGCCGGAGTATTGAACGAATTGCAGAGCGTTTCCACGCTGCCGAGTTCTTGGGATGGCAGGAACAGCACGGCGGAGATCGGAATCCATCCTTCGGGGAAGTACCTCTACGGATCCAATCGTGGTCGCGAAAGCGTTGTGCTTTTTAGCGTCGACCCGGACAACGGGACGCTCACGTTCATTGAGGAGCAAGCCACGGGAGGAAAGAAGCCGCGTCATTTCGGAATCGACCCCTCGGGAAAGCATCTTGCGATAGCCAATCAGGATTCCGATACGCTCCTGCTTTGCCGGATCGACGCCGGCAACGGCCGGTTGAAACCGTCAGGAGTCTTCGCCGAGGCGCCTTCGCCCGTCTGCGTGAAATTTCTGCCGCCACCGCACTCCAGCCGCTGAACGGACTGAAAGGGTCGCCGCGAATTGCGCGCCCGCTGGCTTGCGCGCACGGTCCCTGTGTTGGTTGCTATACGTCTTCAGGAGGAGGAAAATCATGGCAACCAGCCGCAGGAAGTTCCTCGCCGCCGGCAGTGCGATGGCGGCGCTGTCGGCCATGCCGCGCGCCCTGGCGCAATGGCAGCCAAGCGAGCGCTACCCGGATCCGCTCATCAAGATCATCGACCCTGGCTTCGCCAAGTACCGTTTGGCACTCGCCAAGGTCGAGAAAATCGCTTCGGGCATGCGCTGGTGCGAAGGCCCGGTGTGGTTCGGCGACGGACGCTATCTGCTGTGGAGCGACATCCCCAACAACCAAATCGTGCGGTGGGATGAGGAAACGGGCGCCGTCAGCGTTTTCCGCAAGCCCTCGAACAACTCGAACGGCAATACGCGCGACCGGCAAGGGCGGCTGCTCACCTGCGAACACGACGCGCGGCGTGTCACGCGCACCGAGTACGACGGAACAATCACGGTGATCGCCGACCGCTACGATGGCAAGCCGCTCAATTCGCCCAACGACATCGTGTGCAAGTCTGACGGCTCGATTTGGTTCACCGATCCGCCGTTCGGCATACTCGGCTACTATGAAGGGCATGTTGCCCAGCCCGAGTTGCCCACCAACGTCTACCGCTTTGATCCACAGTCCGGGAAGCTTGCGGTGGCTGCCGGCGACGTGAACCGTCCCAACGGCCTCGCGTTTTCACCCGATGAATCCAAGCTCTACATCGTAGAGGCGGGCGCGTCGCCCCGCGTAATCCGCGCCTACGATGTGGTCGACGGCGGCAGCCGGTTGTCCGGCATGCGCGCACTGATCACCGCCGAGCAGAACGGCACGCCCGACGGCATGCGGGTCGATGTGGACGGCAACCTGTGGGTCGGTTGGGGCATGGGGGCCGCGGGACTCGACGGCGTGGCGATCTTTAATCCGGCGGGCAAGTTGCTAGGGCGCATTGACCTGCCGGAACGATGCGCGAACTTGTGCTTTGGCGGCAAGCACCGCAACCGCCTGTTCCTGTGCGGCAGCACTTCGATGTTCTCGTTGTACGTCAATACTCAGGGGGTGGCCGGCGGTTGATGCCGTGAATGGCCTGACCCCTGAATCCTGACCCCTATTCTTGGACCCAAAGGGAACTCAACTTCGTAGTACGGAGACAAATCGGAAATACGCCGGATGTCCGATTTCTTCTGAAAAGGAGCTCAACTATGAGCAAGGTTCTTACAAGTCTTCTGTTACTGACAGTGCTGGGCGGAGCCGACATCACCGGAAAGTGGTCAGGGACGATCGAAGTGGTCAGCTCCACGGGCGAAAGCAGGACCATTCCAGCCTTCCTGATCCTCAAGCAAGAAGGAAACAAGATTACCGGAGCGGAGGGCCAAACGAAGGTGATCAGTACCCGATGACGAAGTGTGTTCTCGAAGGGGATAAGCTGACGTTTGAGATCGAGAAAGACGGGGGGACGATGTCCGCCGACTTAAAGGTGGAAGGAGACCAGATTACCGGTCAAATCAAACGCAGCGACGACCCCAGCCGGGTTGGAAAATTCTCCGTGAAGCGCACCGCCGATAAGTGATTAGGCTTCAGGCACCGGGCTCCAGGGAATTCGGATTAAGGTTCACCAAAGGCAACCAGTTTCGTTGTCACGAGCGCGGAGAGTGGTGATATTGTCCCACCCGCCGCCAACAGGATGGTCAACGGTCTCTTCGTTCGCGGCTCTGAAAATTTGTCACCGGCATTCTCTTGAACTCCCGACTGCCTACTGCCAACTGCCGACTACTTAGGAGGACCACATGGACGAAAAGGTACTCTTCATGAAGTTCTGGGATAAAGAAGCTCCCGCCACCCGTAAAGTGATCTCTCGGATTCCACAGGAGAGGTCCGACTACCGGGCCGACCCCAAGGCCCGTACCGCCCGTGAGATTGCGTGGTTGATTGTCCGCGAAGAGATCGTGCTGGCCGATGGGCTGGAGAAAGGCACACTGGATTGGGTAGAAGTACCCACTCCGGCGACGGTCAAGGAGATCCTTGATACCTACGACAAGCATCACGACAGCATCACCAAGCGGCTCCAGGGTCTGGCGGCCGACCGCTGGGAACGCCGGGTTCCGTTCCTGTTTCAGGGCCAGCAGGTCATGAACGAGACTGGGTATGACAACGCGTGGGGCTTTTTACTTGATACGATCCACCATCGCGGCCAACTATCCACTTACTTGCGCCCCATGGGCTCGACCGTGCCACAGATCTACGGCCCGAGCGCCGACGAGCCCATGTGAGATGCCTTGCAGATTTTCAGTGCCCCGCTGCCAGAGCCGCACCCATAAAGGGCGCGGTGATAGTGCGATTCAGGTCTGTCTCAAAGCCGTGCCGCCATTGCCAAAAGCACACCGGTTGGAGGCCGGTGCCACCATCGTCGGCTCTCGTGCTGGGACAAACCGCCACTCCTGCTGCCGCGTTGCTGGCGATCAACGCGGGAGCTGCAGCGGTACTGCCGGTATCTCTTCCAAGCCACCCTATACAGGGCTTGGGCGAAATTAAAGTGGTTCCGGGCGACCTCTTCGACACGATTTACGTCCTCGAGCAGTCCTTTTTTGGTGGACCTTTGCCGCTGGGCGCTGCCAATGCTCCAAGTTCGTACAAGCGCAACCTTCAGGTTGTGCGCTTTGACGGCATAGCCTTTACGGTGGTTGGCTCCATTTCGCTCCCCTGATGGCTTGCCCAGCAAACAAGGCCAGCCACCCGAGGCGCGAAGCGCCGACACCTTTGACACCGGACCGGCGATCCAAGAGGAGACGAGCCATGGACGACGCGTTGCCCATCGTTTCCGAAATGAATCAATGCGTTTGGGATCTCTTGAAGGACTCCGTCGACGATCTAGGCGACGATGAGATCGACTGGCGGCCGCTTCCGCAAAGCAACAGCATCAACATCATCGTGAGACATCTGCGCATTGAGGCACAGTGGCATCTGGACAGCCTGGAGCGCGGCGACACAATGCCGTCGGACGTCACTCCCGCGCTTCAGGAACAAATCGACGCCGTACCGTTCGACTTCCAACGTAATTTTGAGAAGCTGGAGGAACTCTACATGGGGTTTCTCGAGATTTTGCGCACTACAACGCTACTTGGCTTGCAACAACGTACGACGGCTGCTTACGGCTCTGCCGCTGTAGCTCCAGGTCGAACGCATTTCCTCGGATATCACCAAGCGATGCACGTTGCCATGCACTGCGGCCAGATTCGCTCTATTCGAAACCTCTACCGTAAGACACGCGGAGAGCCCGCCCGTTTTTCCCCCGAGAACCCAACTTACCCGCGACCAACTCCGGACCCGCCGACCAACTCCGAGCCGCGACCAAAGTCCGAGCCGCGACCAAAGTCCGGGCCGCGACCGTAAGGGAGCGGGCAATCAGAGCCAGCAGCTTTCACAACAAAGGTAAAAATCCTGCCACCAAGTGCCCACTCGCTCACGTTCGTGGCCCAGTCATGGCTGCCAACTCCACGTCCGTTACCTGCTCGACCCTCCACCGCTCTCTTCGTTCACGGCACTGAAAATCCGGCCCTGATCCGATCTGTTTGCAAATTGTCAGCGCTGCGGGAGTTCTTGCTACTGATCACTTGCCCCTGAAATGGTCACCGCTCTCTTCGGCTGAATCAGATTTACCTTCTCTAAGGGTTGCTTGACATTCGTATCATATATGATATTTTATATCTGGACCTGAATGACACTGACGATCCGAGAATACCTTGCGGCCAACGGCAAAAACCCTTTCCGCGATTGGCTTGACACGTTGGGTGTTGTCGTAAGGGCCCGGGGTTCAAGCGCGGGTGCTCCGGTTCGAAACGGGCAACCCGGGTGATCACAGGTCTGTTGGAGACGGCGTCTGGGAAGCGCGCTTGCCGTTGGACCCGGGTACCGGATCTATTTTGGTAAAGACGGACCCTCAATCGTCGTGCTTCTTATCGGCGGAGACAAAGCATCCCAACCCGGAGATATTCGCCGGGCGCGGCGATCCTGGAGGGATTACTTGGAGGTGACACACCATCATGGCTAAACGGAGTAAGGACTGGAACCTTGGACTCGCGCAGGATCTGCGGAACCCGAAATTCGCCCGAGAGTTTCTACTGGCCGCAATCGAAGAGGGTGTGCCTCTTCAGCACGCTCTCGGAAAGGTCATCCGGGCCATGGGCGTCAAAGAATTCGGCGTGAAAATCAGCATGGCTAGCCCCAACCTATTGCGAGCCATCAACCCCCGGCACAATCCAACGCAGGAGACTTTGAATCGGCTCCTCAGGCCATTCCAACTGCGGCTGAGTCTCGCACGCATCGCTAAGCCCACGGGACGGCACGCCGCATGACACCTTCAGTCCCCGCGCGGGCGGCCCTTGCTCGTGGGTCTCTTGCCTTCGCCTGCAAAACACTTGCCAAAAAACAAGGAGCTCCAATCAGTCGCCCTTCATATTGATGAACTGCTTCAGGATGTACTTCACCTCAACCAAATCCTTCGCATCTTCGATCACCTGGTCAATGTCCTTGTAAGCTCCCGGGATCTCGTCGATCAGCACGCCTGACTTCCTGAATTCAATTCCCGCCATCGACGTTTCAAGGTCTTTCATCGTAAATAATTGCTTGGCCTTCGTTCGCGAGTACCTGCGGCCCGCCCCGTGGGGAGCCGAATGAAAGGCCATCGTGTTCTCAAGTCCCTGTACGATGTAGCTGCGCGTCCCCATCGATCCAGGGATCATCGCCCACATTCCTTTTTTGGCCTGAATCGCACCTTTGCGCGTCACCAGGACGTCTTGCCCGAAGTGGTTCTCCATCTGGCTGAAATTATGGTGGCAGTTTATGCGCTGCTCCTCAAGCTCCCGGAGGTGGCCGTTATCGCCGTACAGCTGGTAGGACAGCTCCAGCATGACCCGGTCCATCATTTCATCGCGATTCAGCTTGGCGAAAAGCTGCGCCCATTGAAGATCGTCGATGTAGTTGTGGAACTCAGGCGTCCCCTCGGACAAGTAGGCAAGATCCCTGTCCGGAAGGGCGATATTGCGCCTTTCCATTGAGGCCTGCGCAATCCGGATGTGCTTGTTGCCGATCTTGTTTCCAACTCCGCGGGAACCGGAGTGGAGCGTCAGCCAGACCGTGTTGTCGGTATCGGTGGCCAGCTCGATAAAATGATTGCCGCCGCCCAGGGTCCCAAGAGCATGGCGCCAGTTCGGATCAATTTTCGAATAGTCCTTCTTGGCTGCAGTCTCGAGCTGGCCAATGCGTGCCTTCGCCGTCTCCGTTATTTTGGAATTGTTCCGGCCCGCGCTCATTGGTATGCGGCGTTCGATGCCTTCCCGGAGGCGGGGCAAGTCCGTAATAGCCTCGCGTTTCAGAGGGGTCCTCACCGCAAGCATTCCGCAGCCGATATCTACGCCCACGGCTGCCGGCACAACGGCGCCCTTGGTGGCAATCACGGTCCCGACCGTCGCGCCTTTTCCATAATGGCAATCGGGCATAACAGCCACGTGCCGAAAGATGAAGGGCAGCTGCGACACGTTCTTAATCTGCTGCAACGCGCCTTGCTCCACGTTTGCCGGGTCTGTCCAGATGTAGGCTTTGTCGTAAAGTTGTTTCATCCTACGAGTCGCTCTGCGAGTTGAAGGATCTTTGGAGGCGGCGAGCGGATTCGAACCGCTGCATAAAGGTTTTGCAGACCTCTCCCTTAGCCACTTGGGTACGCCGCCCCGGCTGGAGAAGGGTCATTATAGCGTTTTTGGCCAGAGAGCAAAAGGACGAAGGACGAAGTACAAAGGACTAAGTACGAAGGACTAAGGACAATGGACAGGGTCGGAGTTTGCTCATGAAATTTGACCACGGAGAGAGGGCGCGCCGCGGCGTGTCTTTTCGTACTTCGTCCTTCGTACTTCGTCCTTCGTCCTTAGTCCTTAGTCCTTAGTCCCTAGTCCTTAGTCCTTAGTCCTTCGTCCTTTGAGCGCCGCTCGGTTTTGACAAAGCCCCCTCCGATTGATATTTTGCTGCCTAGAATGCCCACCCCGCCCGATCCGCCGAGGTTTCAGCGCATCAGCGACGACGTCAAGCTCGGACAGAACGTCACCATTTACGACTTCGTCAATTTGTACGGCTGCGAGATCGGCGACAATTGCAAGATCGGCGCGTTCGTTGAGATCCAAAAAGGCGTCCGGATCGGACGCAACGTCAAGATCTCCAGCCACACCTTCATCTGCGAGGGCGTCACGATCGAAGACGACGTCTTTATCGGCCACAACGTCTCTTTCATCAACGACCGCTATCCCCGCGCTACCACGGCGGGCCGCCTGCGCAGCGAAGGCGACTGGAGCAAAGAGAGCATCGTTGTCCGTCGCGGCGCATCTGTCGGTACCGGCTCGGTCATTTTGCCCAACGTCACTATCGGTGAGCGTGCCATGGTTGGGGCCGGGAGCACCGTCCTGCGCGATGTCCCGGACGGCACGATCGTCGCCGGCAACCCCGCCCGCGTCCTGCGAACCGTCGGCGAAAACGACTAGGCCGTGCCGCCCGCCTGGTCCTTCGCCGTGATGGCCTACAACGAGGCCGCAACGATCGACCGCGTTTTGGACCTTCTGCTGGAAACGCTGCCGGCGCTGAAAGGGTCGTTTGAAATCCTGGTGATAGACGATGGCAGCACCGACTCGACCGCCCAGCAGGTCGCCCGCCGCGCCGCAAGCGAGCCACGCATCCGTTTGCTGCAACACCCGCGCAACCTCGGCATCGGCCGCACGCTCAAGGATGCGTATCGGCAAACCGAGGGCCAGTGGACCGCCGTCCTGCCGGCCGACCTCCAGTTCGACCCGCGCGACCTTGTGCATCTGGTCCCCTATCTCGACGACGCCGACGTCATCAATATCTTCCGCGCAACCCGTCACGACCCCGCGTCACGGCGCCTGCTTTCGGCCGCCGAGCGCCTGGTAACGCGCGCATTGTTTGGTCTGCGTGTGCGCGACCTGCACTGGGTCAAACTCTACCGCCGCTGGGTCCTTGACAAAATCGAACTCGAAACGGATAGTCCGCTGGTGGACACCGAACTGCTGGTCAAAGCCGCGCGCCTCGGCGCTCGCATCCGGGAAGTCGCGCTGCCGCACTACCCGCGCACGGCCGGCGTCTCGCACGGCGCCAGTTTGAGTCACCTCGCCGCCAGCGCCCGCGATCTGGCCCGCCTGAAACGGACACTTGGCTCCACACGCCCATGACCACGTCTCTGACTCGAATCGGGGTGCTCGGATGCGGCTACTGGGGACCGAACCTGATCCGCAATTTCAACCAGGCGTCAGCCAGTCGGACGGCCGCGGTCTGCGATCTGTCCCAGGCGCGCCTGGATTTTATCGCTCATCAATATCCCGGACTTCACACCACGCGCGACCACCGCGAGTTGCTGGCCGATCCGTCGGTCGATGCAATCGCGCTGGCCACGCCGGTTGAAACCCATTTCGCGCTGGGGCGCGAAGCGCTGCTGGCGGGAAAACACCTGCTCGTCGAGAAGCCCCTGGCGCGCAACTCGCGCGAGTGCCAGGAGCTGATCGAACTGGCCGAGCGCCAAGATCGAGTGCTGATGGTCGATCACACGTATATTTACTCCAGCGCGGTCCGCAAGATCAAAGAGCTCGTCGATCGCAGCGATCTCGGCGAGCTCTACTACATTGACTCGGTGCGGGTAAATCTTGGACTGTTTCAGGAACACGTCAATGTCATCTGGGATCTGGCGCCGCACGACCTGTCCATCCTGCAATACCTTCTCGGGCGAGTGCCCGAGTCAGTCAGCGCCATAGCCGCTTCGCACACGGACCACAGCCAGGAGCACATCGCCTACCTGACGCTGCATTACCCTGACAAGCTGATCGCACACATCCACGTCAACTGGCTGGCGCCCGTCAAGATCCGCCGGATGCTGTTTGGCGGCAGCCGCAAAATGGTCGTCTACGACGACGTCGAGCCGAGTGAAAAAGTAAAGGTCTACGATCGCGGCGTCACCGTAAGCCAATCGCCCGAAGATGTCCACAAGACGCTGATTCAGTACCGAACCGGCGATATTTCGGTGCCGAAACTGGACGGAACTGAGGCGCTGCGTTTCGAGTGCGAGCATTTCATCGACTGCATCCGCAGCCAGGGACGCCCAACCAGCGATGGGGCCAGCGGCCTGGCTGTCGTGCGCGTTCTGGAGGCAGCCGAGGCCTCGGCGCGCCAGCACGGAGCGCCAGTTCGTTGTGCGTGAGCAGGGGTGACCAGAGCCGCGGACGACTTGAAGAGTGTTCACCGCAGAGACTCGCGGCAGAGCCGCAACCGTATGCCGTATGCCGTATGCCGCAAGCCGGCGAGTCAGTGCCGCAGGCGGAAGCCTGCGGGTTCAGCCTGGAAATTGAACTTGCTCCCAGACCTGTATGATTCCGCGAAGGAGACAAATGACACTGAGGCAGAGAGCGCGGCATACGGCATACGGCATACGGGTGGGGCCGCTCGCTTGCGCGCGCGGCACCGCAGATTTGACAATCGCCTGCGCGTCGGCCTAACCTGATTGCATGAAACTTCGCCTCGCGCTGTTTTCGCTGGCCCTGTCGCTTCTGTTCGCGCCGCTCACCGCGCAGTCTTCTCCTGCTTTCGAAGAGATTGAACGGCTCGACAAATCCGCCGTCGTGTTGCGCGAAATCACCGGGGCGCCCGACAGCCGGATTCCTCAGAACCTTCTGGACCACGCCAATTGTGTGGCAGTCGTACCGACTTTGGTAAAGGGCGGATTCATCTTCGGCGGCCGCGACGGCAAAGGAGTCATCAGTTGCCGCAGCAAGATCAGCAACACGTGGGGCGCCCCCTCCTTCTTCACAGTAGGCGGCGGAAGCTTCGGATTGCAGATCGGCGGCAAGGCCACTGACCTGGTTATGCTCATCATGAACGAGCGCGGCGTCGAGAAGTTGCCGGTCAGCAAATTCACACTGGGCGGCGATGCTTCGGCTGCGGCCGGACCGGTCGGACGTGAAGCGGCAGCCATGACAGATGCGCAGATGAACGCGCACATCCTGACCTACTCGCGCTCACGCGGTCTGTTTGCCGGTGTCTCGCTGGACGGCTCGGTCATCAAATCCGATTCGAACGCCATCCGCCGCTTCTATAATAAGGACACGACGCCCCGGAAGATTCTGGTTCTCAATGACGCAATCGTGCCGGCCGGCGCCAGCCAGTTTACCGACACGTTGCAATCCTTATCCCCGGTTGAAAAGAAATGAAGGGGGCCTATGTCCGATGAATTGAAGTCGGCCTTTGACCTGGCCATGGAAAAGCTCAAAGGCAAGCAGGAGTTCGAAGTAGCCGAATTGACTGCCGAGCAAAGGCAGCAGATCGATGAGCTGCGCAAAGTTTATCGCGCCAGACAGGCAGAAATTGAGATCCATCTGCAGGGGAAACTCGCCAACGCGGGCGCCATCGGCGATCACGACGCCGCGCAGCAGGCCAGCGACAATTTTGCCCGCGACCGTGATCGCCTGCAGCGCGAACTTGAGAGAAAAGTCGAACGAATCCGAAAGAATGAGCCTCCCTCCTAAAAGAATGAGCCTCCCTCCTAGTGGACTGTAACGGTGCAGTGAAAAACGGCTTCACCACTGAGACCCAGCGCAGCATAGCCGCAACCGTATGCCGTATGCCGTATGCCGCAGGCCGCAGGCCGGCGACGGAGCGCCAACAGAGCTGCGACCGTGAGGGAGCGGGCCGGCAGATTGAAGGCGTAATCGAGAATCGTCGCGAAATGCGAAGGGCGGATCATTTGAAATTGAAAAAGCGCACAGGACAGAGCCCTGTGCCACTCCTTCTGCTATTTCTGCTCGCGGTGACGCCGTTGCATTCGCAAAAGCCCTCCCGGCTGACCATCGACCGGATCATGGAAGGGCCGAAGTTTGTCGGCACTTCGCCGGCTGACGTTCGCTGGTCGGGAGACAGCTCGAAGGTGTACTTCCGCTGGAAGGCGCCCGACGAGGATGCTCCGGAAGAGGCCTTCGTGTATGAGGCCGGCCGCGACGGCGGCGCTCCGCGCCGATTGTCCGAGCAGGAAGCGCGCCGGATTCCACCCCAGGGCGGCCAGTGGGATCAGCAGCGCCGCAACAAGCTCGTGGCCGAACAAGGCGACATCGTCCTGGCCGACACGGTCAACGGCGAGCGACGCAAGTTGACCGAAACGTTCGAGCAGGAATCTGATCCTCGCTTTACTTCGGATTTTAAGAAGGTTTCCTTTACCCGCAACAACAACCTGTTCGTTCTGTCGCTCGAAGGGGGCCAGCTCCGCCAGGTCACCGACATCCGCGCACCCGGCGCCGCCACTCCGCCAGCCGGCCGCGACAGCGCCGCCCGCGAGACAGCCCGGATTGATTCCTCCGCGACGAACGCGCGCGCGTCAGGCCGCGATACCGGCCGCACCGATATGAAGTCGGCCACCAGCCAGAAGTCGCTTGAGGACCAGCAAAAGGAATTGTTCGATGTTTTGCGCGAGCGGATGGACCGCCAGGAGCGCGAAAAAAAGCGCAGTGAGGCGCTTGGCGCGCAAATCAAACCATTTCTTCTCACACCCCAGCAGAACGTCTCCAACTTACGCCTGACACCCGACGAGAAGTCCGTAACCTTTGTCGTCAACGACCGCCCGAGCGGAACGCGTTCGACCGTCGTCCCCAGTTTCGTCACGCGAACCGGTTACACCGAGGACATCCCGAGCCGCACAAAAGTCGGCGACGTCAGCGGACGCACGCGGGTGGCTATGTGGAAGATTGAAACGGGCGAGGTCACCTGGGTGGACCACGGCCAGGGAGAACGGGCCATCTCCATGCAGGCTCCCGAGTGGTCCGAGGACGGCCACAACGCCTTTATTCTTGCGCGAGCCGACGACGACAAGGACCGCTGGATGCTGCTGCTGGACATGGCAACGGGCAAGACCCGCGTCCTCGATCACCTGCACGACGACGCCTGGATCAGCGGTCCAGGTTCGTTTACAGCCGGTTGGATGCCCGATGGCCGCGAGATCTATTTCGTCTCGGAGAAAACGGGTTACGCGCACCTGTACGTTGTTTCCCTAGGCGAGCGAGCCACACCACGCGCTCTGACATCGGGCAATTTTGAGATTTACGATCTGCAATTGTCCAAGGACAAGGCTGACTGGTATCTCGGCACCAACGAAATTCATCCGGGCGAGCGGCACTTCTATCGGATGCCCCTTCAAGGAGGCGCACGGACGCGGCTGACCGCCAATCCGGGCTTCAACGGCGTCACACTGGCGCCCGATGAGTCGTCGCTGGCTATTGTCTATTCGTTTGCCAACAAGCCCCCAGAATTGTACATCTCCGACAACCGGCCCGAGGCGCCGCCCCGCCAGGTCACCACTTCGACTCGATTTGAGTTTCGGTCCTACCCGTGGCGCGTGCCCGAGTTTGTGACGTTTCGCGCGCGCGACGGCGCCACCGTTTATGCCCGCCTGTACAAACCGGATGCCCCGGCACGAAAAAGCCGCCCAAAACAGACGCGCTCCCCGGCCATTTTGTTCGTCCACGGGGCCGGCTATCTGCAGAATGCGCACAAGTGGTGGAGCACCTACTACCGCGAATACATGTTTCATCACATCCTGTTGGAGAACGGCTACGTGGTCCTGGACATCGACTATCGCGGCAGCGCCGGATATGGCCGCGATTGGCGCACCGGCATTTACCGCCACATGGGAGGCAAAGATCTCGACGACAACGTCGATGGCGCCCGTTGGCTGGTCGCCCAGCACAATGTCGACGCCGGCCGCATCGGCTTGTACGGCGGCAGCTACGGAGGATTCATCACGCTGATGGCGCTCTTTACTACTCCGGACGTCTTTGCCGCCGGCGCCGCTCTGCGGCCGGTGACCGACTGGGCGCACTACAACGAGGGGTATACGTCCAACATCCTGAACCTCCCACAGCAAGACCACGAGGCCTATCGAAAGAGCTCACCCATTTACTTCGCGCAGGGACTCAAAGGGGCGCTGCTGATCTGTCACGGGATGGTCGACGCCAACGTCCATTTTCAGGATACGGTGCGACTGACGCAGCGTCTGATCGAACTGCGCAAGGAGAACTGGGAAGTGGCGATGTACCCGGTTGAGGATCATGCGTTTACTGAAGCGACGAGCTGGGCCGACGAGTACAAGCGTATTTTCAAGTTGTTTGAGAAAAACTTGAAGGAGTCGCCAGTCGCCAATCGCTAGTGGCCTGTAACATCTAAATTGGTAGCAACAACATTGATCCGCCTCCGCGGGTGGCTATGGGAAACTGAGGCCGGTTTTTAACCGGCTTCACCACAGAGACCCAGCGCGGCATAGCCGCAACCGTATGCCGTATGCCGTATGCCGCGGGCCGCAGGCCGGCGACGGAGAACCAACAGAGCCGCGACCGGAAGGGAGCGGGCCGGCAGACAGGAGGCGGGATCGAAAATC
>JBPCNK010000176.1:0-10186 GCA_051001345.1 Acidobacteriota bacterium
TGAAGGGGTTGGGAGGAGGAAACAGAAGTCCAAAGTTCTCGTGAGTTTTTGTCGTTGGCCCTGCCCCCCTCTCTCTCCTCGCGGCACCGTTGATTACTGCCCCTTTTGCACGACCGGGGTGAATCGCAATCCGCAATCATCGATCAATCCCCAAAACCGCAATTCACAATCCGCAATTCCCTGGAGCCTGAAGCCTGGAGCCTGAAGCCTGGAGCCTACGGCGGCGCTACGGCGCCGCCGAGCGCGCACTTTCGTTGCCTGTGCGGTCAACGGCGCTGACGGCGTAGCGGTAATTTGCACCAGCCCGTGCGGACGTATCGGCAAAGCGCGTCTCCTGCAACAGCACGGAGGTCAAAAGTTGGAACTCTCCGGCTGCGCCCTCAGAGCGGTAGACGCGGTAGCCTGCAAGGTCCAGCGCCGGCGACGGATCCCAGATCAGGTGGATCCGATCTACGGCGGCAAATAAAGAAAGGCCGGAAGGAACCGGCGGTGCGAATCGATCGGCCGCCTCGACTGTTTGAGTTGCCGACCATGGGCTGGCAGCCAGCGGGACCTTTCGCGCAATCGAGCGTACGGCAACATGGCGTGTATGGCCGAGCGCCGGAAAATCGGGGATCACCGCCGATTGTGCCGGCGCGTCAACTCCGAGGAGCGACACCAAGGCATCGGGCGTCTCGCCTCCGGCAATTTCATAGCCGACCGCGGGAGGATTCAGTTCACCGAAAATTCCGCGATCAGACGGCGTCCACGAAACGCGGGTTCCATCTTCCTGATACTCGGCTCGCACCGTTTGTGGAGGCAGGGCCACCGGCAACCAGGCGAAACTGACCGGAGACGAGGGCGCCGAAGCACGTCCGGCACGATTGACGGAGCGCAGAGCATAGTGAACCAGGCTTCCGACGGGCCGAGCCGAAAGCCGATCGGTGATCACAAACCCCGCAGGATCTTTGAGACTTTCGAATTCATCGCGCGGCCAGCGCCGAACCAGCGAGGCATCCGGCGGTATGATGGTCGAACCGCCCGGTTCGGACACCCACCGATAGAGTGCAATGGCGCCGACCGCATTGTCTCCCAAGTCCTCCTGTTCGAGTGTCGGGATCCCGAACCGAAGGGCGAAGCCGTCGCCGATCTGCTGGCCAGCCAAGATCGAAGGGGCCGGAGGAACGATCAACTCGGGTGGAATCGGGGCGGCGATTTTGGCACAGCCTGCGGCAGCCACCAGAAGCGCCAGGGCCAGCGCATACGTCGGTGCCGCAAACGAAGACGTCCGTGTCACGAACCAACGGGCGGCAGTTTCAGTGCCACGAACGCAGAGAGTGGTGAGATTGACGCACGAAGTAAGAACTCGATGGTCACCGCCCTTTTCGGCACGACTGGCCACGGGCCTCTGTCGACTACCCGCTGCCGGCTGCCTACTGCCTACTGCCCGTGCCATTAGAGAATGTAGCGGGACAGATCCTGGTCCTTGACGATATCGGCCAACATCAGCTTCACGTAGGCCTCGTCAATGGTGACCATTTTTTCCGGAAGATCCGGACCCTCAAATGAAATTTCGTCGAGCAGAGCTTCCATGATGGTGTGCAGCCTTCGCGCTCCGATGTTTTCAGAGTTCTGATTGACGACAGCAGCAAAGTGGGCGATCTGGCGGACGGCATCTTCAGTGAAATGCAGCGTCACGCCCTCGGTATCCATCAAAGCGATGTACTGCTTGATCAAAGCGCTCTTCGGCTCAGTCAGGATCCGGACGAAATCCTCTTCGGTCAGGGATTTGAGTTCCACGCGGATCGGAAAGCGCCCCTGCAGTTCCGGAATCAGATCGGCCGGCTTGGAGACGTGAAACGCGCCGGCGGCGATAAACAGGATGTGGTCAGTTCGCACCATTCCATACTTAGTGTTGACGGTTGTGCCTTCGACAATCGGAAGAATGTCGCGCTGGACCCCCTCGCGGCTGACGTCGGGCCCGCCGTGGCCTGCTTCGCGGCCGGCAATCTTATCGATTTCATCCAGAAAAATGATTCCGGATTGTTCGACCCGATCGAGCGCTTCGCGGGAAACCTGATCCATGTCGATCAGTTTCTGTTCCTCTTCCTGGATCAAGTAGTCGATGGCTTCATCGACGCGCATCTTACGGCGCTTGGTGCGGTCGGCGAATAGACCCGGGATCATGTTCTTGATGTTGATGTCCATCTCTTCGACGCCGGAGTTGGTGATGATTTCAAAGGAGGGAAAAGAACGGTTCTGGACTTCCAGTTCGACCAGGCGTTCATCGAGTTTTCCGTCGCGCAGTTGTACACGCAGTTTTTCGCGGGTGCGCTGGAATTTTTCGAACTCCTCATCGCTGCCGAGAGACGTTTCACGTTCTACTCGGCTCGGCGCCTTGACGGGAGGAAGGAGCAGATCCAGAACGCGCTCTTCGGCCTGGGCCTCCGCCTTTTCGCCGACTTCGTCGATGCGCTCCTGGCGGACCATGTCGATGCCGATTTCAACCAGGTCACGAATCATCGATTCAACGTCGCGCCCGACATAGCCGACTTCGGTGAACTTGGAAGCCTCGACTTTCAAAAAAGGAGAGCTGGCCAGCTTGGCAAGACGTCGAGCGATTTCCGTCTTTCCCACACCCGTCGAGCCGATCATGATGATGTTTTTTGGCGCGATCTCTTCAGCCATCTCGTCGGGCAGCTTCTGCCGTCGCATGCGGTTGCGCAGGGCGATGGCTACGGCGCGCTTGGCGGCCTTTTGCCCGACCACATGTTTGTCCAGTTCCGCGACGATCTGGCGCGGCGTCAGATCGTCGAGCGCCGGCAGCGCTTCCGGCTTCGTCTCGACTTCTCCGTGCAAATGAGTCACCACAGGGTTCTCCTTACGGTGCAGATTCGTTCCGTCTGGTTCTTATGAGTAAGATTCCAATAATTGCATTCTATATACCGGCCCACGGCCTTCCGGCCGCGGCACTGTTGGCGCTCCGTGTCGGCCCCCCGGGCACTCGTCTT
This sequence comes from Acidobacteriota bacterium, assembly GCA_051001345.1. GTDB lineage: Bacteria > Acidobacteriota > UBA6911 > JACQSX01 > JBPCNK01 > JBPCNK01. The sequence goes on from JBPCNK010000176.1 coordinate 2,991, forward strand.
TCGTCCCTCGTCCTTCGTGTCGCGGCCCTGTGATACTCCTGCTGCCTAGGTCTGCTCCGGAGGGAGCGCGGCTCCATCGATCAACTCGACATGGATTTCCTGATTGGTATAAATGCAGATTTCGGCTGCAGTCTCCAGCGCCACCGTCGCAATTTCGCGAGCTGCCAACTGGGTGTGCCGGTTGAGCGCACGCGCGGCGGCCAGAGCGTAGGGCCCGCCCGAACCAATTGCCATGATGCCGTCGTCGGTCTCGATCAGGTCGCCGGTTCCGGAGATCAGGTAGGAATTAGTCGTGTCACAAACGATCATCAAAGCTTCCAGGTGGCGCAGGTTGCGGTCGGTCCGCCAGTCCTTGGCCAGTTCCACGGCGGCCCGACCCAGGTTGCCGCCATGTTGCTCCAATTTGGCTTCAAAGCGGGAAAAGAGAGCGAAGGCGTCGGCTGTCGATCCGGCAAATCCAGCGATGACGCGGTCCTGAAAAAGACGCCTGATCTTGCGGGCCTTTTTCTTGATGACCGTAGAGCCGAGGGTTACCTGTCCATCACCGGCAAGCACGACCTGGCCTCCCTTGCGCACCATTATGATGGTCGTTGCATGAAACCCGGAGCGTCGTGATTTCAATGGATTGAGTCTCCCTCAACGCAAACGGTAAGGATACTATACAAACTACCAATTACGAATTACGAAGTACGAACTACGAGTTACGAACTACGAACTACGAAGGACGAAGGACGAGGGACGAAGGACGAGGTACGAGTGTACGAAGGACGAGGGACGAAGGACGAGGTACGAGGTACGAGGTACGAAGGACGAGGGACGAGGTACGAGGTACGAGTGTACGAAGGACGAGGGACGAAGGACGAGGTACGAGTGTACGAAGGACGAGGTACGAGGTACGAGTGTACGAGTGTACGAGGTACGAAGGGACGAGGTACGAAGGACGAGGGACGAGGGACGAGGGACGAGGACGCTAGGCGCGAAGCGCCGGTAGCCAATAGCCCCGCGCGTAAGCGTCGCGTAAGCGTCGCGTAAGCGCGGGGTTGCCGGAGTGAGGAGCGAGCGAGGCCCGCAGGGCCGGTACATACACAATGCAATCGAGAAGGCAATTTAGGTGTGCCGCGCCTTCGGCGCTCCGTCGCTCTGGGACGCCTGATTCCCCGGCCTGACGGCTTGCCCGACGGCCGGGGCTATTGGCTGGCGGCGCTTCGCGCCTGGATCAGTTCGTGAATAATCGCGGCTAGTTCCCCCTCCTTCCTCTCTCGTCCCTCGTCCCTCGTACTTCGTCCTGCGTACTTCGTCCTGCGTACTTCGTCCTTAGTCCTTTGTACTTTTTGCTATAGTCAACGGGGCGCATGGAACAAACCGATACCATCATCATTGGCAGCGGAATCGCCGGGCTGCGCGCCGCCATCGAGCTGGTCCCGGCCGGCCAGGTCACCGTGCTGACCAAATCGAAGGCCGATGAATCCAACACCGAGTACGCGCAAGGGGGCATCGCAGTAGCGATCAGCGACGAGGACCAGGTAGGGCTGCACCTGGAGGACACGTTGAAAGCCGGCGATGGGTTGTGCGATGAAAAGGCCGTGGCCGTTCTGGTCAGCGACGGACCCGACCGCATCGTCGAACTGATCCAGTGGGGCACGGGCTTTGACCGCGACGGGGCGCGTCTGGCCTTTACCCGCGAGGCGGCCCACAGTCGCAAGCGCATTCTGCACGCCCACGGCGATTCGACCGGCAAAGAGATCATCCGCACGCTGCTTCGAAAAGTCAAAAGCCTGCAGCAGGTGCGCCTGATCCAGCATGCCATTGCCCTGGAGTTGATCGTCGACTCCGGAGCATGTTGCGGTGTGCGCTACCTGGACGAAAAAAGCGGCGAGACTCACTCCTTGCATGCACGCGCCGTGCTGCTTTGCACGGGCGGACTCGGTCAGATTTATCCGGACACGACCAACCCGGACATCGCCACCGGGGATGGCTGCGCACTGGCGTTGCGGGCCGGCGCGGCCCTGATGGATATGGAGTTCATGCAGTTTCATCCGACGGCGCTGTGCATCGAGGGCGCCCCGCGCTTTCTTCTTTCAGAGGCATTGCGCGGTGAAGGTGGAGTGCTGCGCAATTCTGCCGGCGAGCGCTTCATGACCCGCTACCATGCCGACGGCGAGTTGGCGCCGCGCGACGTCGTGAGCCGTTCGATGGTCCAGGAAATTCAGCGCAGCGGCGGGCGCGAGATGTTTCTGGACATGACACACCTGGACGGTGATTTTCTGAAGCGCCGCTTCCCAAAAATCTTTCAAACGTGTCGTTCCTTCGGGTTTGATCTTTCGCGGCAGCCCGTGCCGGTCCACCCGGCGGCTCACTACATGATGGGCGGTGTTCTGACCGACACTTCGGGGCGTACAACGGTGCCGCGCCTGCTGGCCGCCGGCGAGGTCGCCTGCACGGGCGTGCACGGCGCCAACCGCCTGGCCAGCAACTCGCTCCTGGAGGGACTGGTGTTCGGACATCGGGCCGGCCGGGCCATCGTTGCCGAAGACTGGGAGCCGGACCTGTCGCCGGAAAATGTAGTGGGGACAATGGACGTGCTCAGGTCGGGGAGCCCAATCGAGCGCGGCGCAGTCCAGCGAATCATGCGCAACTATGTGGGCATCATCCGATCACGTCAGGGCTTGGAGGCTGCGCTGCAACAACTGGCGAGCTGGACGCTCCCGGCCGGCCAGACCCCGCGCAATTGCGAAGACGCCAACCTGCTGGAGCTAGCGACCGTCATGGCCGCCGCCGCGCTGCGCCGCGAAGAAAGCCGCGGAGCGCACTTCCGCGAGGATTTTCCGCGCCGCGACGACGAGCGCTGGCGGCGCAACATCGTTATCCGGCAATCGGCGTCGTCGGGGCTTGTCTTCAGTCTAATGTGAACCAGGGGTCAGGATTCAGGGGTCAGGGGTCAGGGAATTGCGGATTGCGGATTGCGGATTGCGGATTTATTGACGATTTCGGATTGCGATCCAATTTAAAATCTGCGATCCCTGACCCCTGAATCCTGACCCCTGAATCCTGACCCCTAAGATTCAGCGATGACAAACAGCGTCCCGCAACGGGCGCAGCGGCCGGAGCGGTTCAGCGAGTAGGCGACGCGCGCGCTTTCCATGGTATCGGAACTTTCGTCGCCGCAGGCCGGGCAAAATCCCTCAAAGGACCGCAGGTGCTGCACCGTCGCGTAATAGTCGACTTTCGGGTCGGCTTGGGCCTGTTCGACGCCGGACTCTTCGTCCACATAGTAGCGTCCGTCTTTGGCGATAGCTTCGCGAATGCAGACGACGACCTGCTGAGGGTCACGCGGGGCGTAGACCTCCATCGTATCCACTTCGGCGTTTTCCTGGTCTCGCAGGGATACCCGGTAGCGCGAGTACTCCATGCTATCCCCCCGTCTCCACCCAGTACGACTTCTCGCGCAGCCGCCTTACGATGTCCTCATGCTGCTCAAACGATGTCGTCTCCAGCAGGAATTCGATTTCCGTCCAGCCGACTGGAATCTTCCAGCCGGCGCGGTGATGAATGATATCAAGAACATTCGCCCGCTGGTCGACGAGCACATCCATGACCTTGAACAATTCGCCGGGGATGTCCCGCACCCGTGTGCGGATGGTCAGGTAGCGGCCGGACTTGGTCAGGCCCTGCTCGATAATTCGCGCCATGAAGTTGATATCGATGTTGCCCCCGCTGACCACGATGCACACCTTTCCCACCAGCGTCGGCAGCCGCCCCCCCAGCAGGGCGGCCAATCCGACTGCGCCAGCCCCCTCACTTACTAGATGCGTTTTCTCGAGCAATTGCACAATCGCTTCGCTGATTTCTTCTTCGGATACATCGACCATATCATCGACATGTTCCTGAATGACGGGAAACGTAAGCTCGCCGACCCGCGTCAGCTTGACACCGTCGGCAATGGTGTCCACGTATTCGACCTCAACCGGGCGCTTTTCGCGAAAGGAACGGACCATCGGATTGGCGCCGGCGGCCTGCACGCCATAAATCTTGACCGACGGCTTGAGCGCCCGAATTGCCAGGGCGATGCCGGAGATCAGCCCGCCGCCTCCGACTGGTACGACGACGGACTCCACGTCGGGCACTTGATCGATGATTTCAAGGCCGAGTGTCGCCTGGCCTTCGATGATTTTCCAATCGTCATAGGGCGGGACAAAGATCCTTCCGGTTTGCTTGACCAGCTCAAGAGCGTGCTGATAGGCCTCGCCCAGATTGGAGCCGTGCTGAATGATCTCGGCGCCGTAGGCGCGCGTGCGTGACAGCTTGATCTGCGGCGTGTTCTCCGGCATGACGACCAGCGCCGACATGTGGAAAAAACTGGCTGCCAGTGCGACTCCCTGGGCGTGGTTACCGGCCGAAGCCGTCAGCACTCCGGCGCCTCGCTCGCTTTCGGAAAGACTGGAGATTTTGTTGTAGGCGCCGCGTATCTTGAAGGACCCGGCACGTTGCAGATTCTCGGCCTTGATCCAGACTTCGCTTCCCAGCTTGCGCGTCAAGTGATGCGACAACAGCACCGGCGTGACGAGCGCGATCTTCTGAATTTCTATGTGGGCCCGCCGGATGCTCTCGAGTGTGGGCGCTGCGTCTGGCATCAGAGCGTTTATGAATCCGGAATTCACCACCCCGGATGAAAATGAGCCTAGCGGCTGCATGCTACAATGAATGCCGGCAATGTCAAACGAAGAATTCCCGCCTTCGCTGAGGCCATAGTGACGCCAAATATCACAAAGGAGGAGCTCTGGAAGAAGCTCCAGCACGAGGCCGATTTTCTGCTCGTCGACGTGCTCGACGCGGCCAGTTATGGGTCGTCTCATCTGCCCGGCGCCATCAGTGCACCGCTGGCCCAGCTCGATGAAGCCGCAAGCGAGTGGCCCAAGGACACCGAAATTGTGGTGTACTGCGGAAGCTACACGTGAGGGTCGGGCCAAAAGGCAGCCGGTCGGCTCGAAGCGATGGGTTTTCAAAACGTAGCGCATTATGCGGGCGGAAAATCTGAGTGGCGTCATTGCGGTCTGCCATTGGAGCACTCCGCATTGAAAGATTGACCGCCGAACGAAGTACGCAACACATACAGCGCCCCGGAACCAGCCGCCGGCTACGGGCCATTTACACGAGGACTCCGCGTGACATCTGTTAGCGATTACATCCGGGAGAACCAGGAACACTACGTCGAAGAGCTCAAGGAGTTCCTACGCATCCCGAGCATCAGCGCCTTGCCCGAGCACCGCAAAGACATCGAGCTGGCCGTGCGTTTCTTGTCCGAGCACATGAAAAAAATTGGCCTGACCCGTGTCGAGGCATTTCAAACGCCAGGCAACCCGATCGTCTATGGCGAGTGGAGCGGCGCTCCGGGGGCGCCCACAATCCTGGTTTACGCTCACTATGACGTCCAGCCGGTCGATCCGCTGGACCTGTGGCACTCTCCGCCGTTTGAACCGGTGGTTCGCGACGGCAAGTTGTACGCGCGAGGCTCGGCCGACGACAAGGGTCAGATGTTCATCCATTTCAAGGCAGTCGAGGCGCACCTGAAGCAGAACGGCAGGCTTCCGGTCAACATCAAGTTCATGATCGAGGGCGAAGAGGAAGTCGGCAGCACGCACCTGGATGAATTTGTCAAGCAAAACGGCAAGTTGCTCAAGTGCGATGTGGTCGTTATTTCAGACACGTCCATGTTTGCGCGCGGAGTTCCATCGATCTGCTGCGGGCTGCGCGGGCTGGCCTACTACCAGTTGGACGTGACCGGCCCGAAGTCGGATCTGCACTCCGGGCAATTCGGGGGTACCGTCATGAATCCCGGCCAGGCGCTTTGCCGGATTCTTGCACAGATGAAGGACGATGACGGCCGGGTCACGATTCCCGGCTTTTACGACGCGGTGCGGCCGCTCAGTCCGGAAGAACGCGCCGAGATCGCATCGCTGCCATTCAATGACGAGGCCTACCGCAAGTCTCTGGGGGCGCCCGCGCTGTCCGGCGAAAAGGGGTTTTCAACCCTGGAACGCGTCTGGGCGCGACCGACCTTTGAAGTCAACGGCCTGCTGTGCGGATTTACCGGCGAGGGACCCAAGACCGTGCTGCCTTCCAAGGCGATGGCCAAAGTCAGTATGCGGCTGGTGCCTGATCAGACTCCGGAGAAGATCGCAGAGTTGTTTGAGGATTATGTCCGGAAACTTTGCCCTGCCGGCGTCGATCTGAAAATCACACCGATGCACGGCGGGCGCGCCTGGCTGGCGCCGATCGATCATCCGATCATGCAGGCAGCCTCGCGCGCCGTCGAAAGGGGCTTTGGCAAGCGGCCTGTCTTCACACGAGAGGGGGGTTCGATTCCGATCGTGGCGACGTTTCAGGAACTGCTCAAAGTGCCCTCCATCCTGATGGGCATTGGCCTGCCCGATGACAACCTGCATGCTCCCAACGAGAAACTGGATCTGGAGAATTTTTTCGGCGGCATCCTGAGCGCGGCTTATTTGTTAGAGGAAGTTGCCAAGGCGCAGTAGGCAGTAGGCAGCGATTGTCAGTGCCGCACCCGGAAGGGTGCGGGTACTTTACCCGCGGGTCTTTTGGTTAGCGACAATGCCGGACGGTGGCAAACGATCCGACGAAACGCCACAAGTCCGGAAGATTTGTCCCTACTGCGGCAAGAAATTGAAGTTTGTCGAGAAGGTCGACGAGAAAATCGATCGGTACTTCTGCAGCCACTGCGATGCGCCGGTATATCACCACCGCATCACCGGTGCGTTTTACAACTACATTCCGTTCCACCAGCTGTGAACTATTTCTTCTCCAGCTGGCTGACCCAGCTCTCCACCTGCTTTTGGCTCCCGTCGGGCATTTGCACATAATCGCCGGAGAAGGCTGGGACTATGACCTTAATAAACAGGACACCCGCCAGAATTAGCAGCAGATAACTCTTGATCCAAAAAGCTCGCGATCTCATACAGCCACCTTCCTACACTGTTAGAGTGTATCAGACGCTGCTAGTATACCAGAATTCCTTGGAAAGATGGGTGATAGCAGTCACACAGCGCTGTTAAGGGCGGGCTGCTCCTGGCAACAGGCTGAGGCACAACCAGTTAGAGAGCCATGAAGGGGCAGGCATCAAGAGCGCCGACAACAGCGCGGGGTCTGACTACCGGCCACGCGGCCCGAACCACGTCACT
>JBPCNK010000177.1:0-10757 GCA_051001345.1 Acidobacteriota bacterium
AACGGACAGTCTGAGAGGCAACTTGTTCATCGCTGTGCTCCGATTTTGGAAAACTATCTTTTTGGATAGTACTCGGATTACTCGTTAATCACTAGCGGTGCCTAGCTCCAGCTTTTGAGGTTGCTCCTGACGGTTAGACGGTCCTAAGATAGCTACCAAACACCACTGGGGGAAAGGCGTGACAGCGAAAAGCATCGTACTTTTTTGCCTGACGGCCGGCTGCGTTCTTGTCGAACCGACCCCGGCGCAGAAACGGGACAGCCTGCCGCCGCCTGCTTCGTTCCAGGTTGACTACCTCCGCGACGTGAAGCCGATTCTGCAGACCAACTGCTATTCGTGTCACGGACCGTCCCAGCAGGTCGCCGGACTGCGCCTTGACCTGAGACGCATGGCGTTGCGAGGCGGCGACTCTGGCACGGTGTTTGTTTCCGGCCACAGCGCCGACAGCAAGCTGATTCTCCGGCTCGTTGGTTCAGAGCTCGGGGTTCAGATGCCGCCGACAGGTCCGATCAGCGCCGAGGAGATTGGCATTTTGCGAGCCTGGATTGATCAGGGTCTCCCTTGGGCCGACGCCTCCCTTGAGGATGTGGCCGCGGGAAAGGCCGCAGCGGTTGACCCGAAAGGCGCACCGCTATTTCGTGCGATTCGGGGTGGAGATATCGGGAAGGTCCGCGCCTTGCTAGCCGGCGACCGCTCTCTAGTCAACGTCCGTGACATCGACGGCGTGACACCGTTGATGTATGCGGCCCTCTATGGGACTCAGGAATGCCTGCGTTTTTTGCTCGACCAGGGCGCCGACCCGAACGCGCGAAACTCAGCAGGAGTCACGGCCCTGATGTGGGCCGTAGGTGATGTTGACAAGGTTAGGCTTCTCGTGTCCCGAGGCGCTGACGTCAACGCGAAGTCCAACGAAGGAAAGACGCCCCTGTCGATGGCCGCCCAGTCCGATCGGAACGCGGCGCCGATCAAATTTCTGCTCGAAAAGGGAGCCGATGTCACAGCGAAAGATTCGGCGGGTCTCACTGCCTTGATCGAGGCCGCCCTAGCGGCCGACGCCGATATGACGCGGCTTCTGCTCGATAAGGGCGCCGATATCCATGCTCGGGCTGGCAGCGGCCTGACGGCGCTGATCGCAGCGGCAGGTACGGAGTGCCTGCGCTGCGTGGACGTCTTGTTGTCCCATGGCGCCGACCCGAAGGTCACGACAAAGCGAGGGATCACGCCGCTCATTGCCGTGGCTTCGTCAGGCTCGGCCGAAATCGTAAGAGCCCTGCTTGCCACAGGGGCTGACCCGAATGCAAAGACCGAGGAGGGTCACACCGCCTTGATGCGAGCAGCCTATTCCGACTTCGTTGCGCTCGAGACTGTACGGTTGCTGCTCGCAGCCGGCGCCGACGGAAACGCCCGGAGTGGGGACGGTCATACGGCTCTGACGCTGGCCCGGAGGCGAGGCGATAGCGAAGTCGTCAAAGTGCTGCGACAGGCGGGAGCCGAGGAGTAAAGACAAATGCGCAAGCTGCTCTTGGGATTGACAATTGTTGCATGGCTCTGGACGGGCACGCCGGTTGCGGCGGGAGATTCAAGCGATGTCCGGGCGGCCGTTGAAGAGAGCATTGCGTTGCTGCAGCGCAGTGGGCCGACGTTTGTAAAGAGCGGGGCATGTACGTCCTGTCACCACCAGTCGATTCCTGCCATGACCGTTTCCATAGCCCGGCAGCGAGGCCTGCGTGTGGACGAGACAATCGCTCGCGAGCAGCTTGCAGCAACAGCACGTTTTGCCGCTTCCATTCGGGAGCGCTCACTGCAGGGAGTTGCCGTCGGAGGCGCCGCCGACACGGTCGCCTACACTCTGCTCGGCATGGCCGCAGAGAAGTATCCGCCCGACGCAGTCACGGATGCTCTGATTCAGTATATCAAGCGCCTGCAGGCGCGAGACGGCCGCTGGCGAGCAGTTGCCCACCGGCCACCGACCGAATACAGTGACATAACAGCGACTGCGCTTGGCCTGCGGGCGCTGCAGCTGTATGGCCACGAGGGACAACGCGCGGCGTCCAGTGAAAGGGTCAAACAAGCGGCTGCATGGTTGCTGCGGGAGACTCCCGCTGCCACCGAGGAACGAGCCTTTCAGCTTTTGGGCCTGGCGTGGGCCAAACAGGGCGGAACGGTGATCGAAACAGGGGCGCGAGCGCTGCTGGCAGAGCAGCGGGCCGATGGTGGATGGGCGCAGACGTCGAAGATGGAAAGCGATGCCTATGCCACGGGTCTGGCATTAGTGGCGTTGCATCAGGCCGGCGAACTCGAGGTCAACGATCCGGCGTATCGGCGAGGAGTTGGCTACCTTTTGAAGACTCAATTTCCCGACGGTTCGTGGCATGTGAAGACCCGATCGATTCCCATCATGCCGTTTTTCGGGAGCGGCTTTCCCCACGGTCACGATCAGTGGATTTCGGCCTTCGCCACAGGCTGGGCCGCCATGGCGCTGTCCTACACCGTCGAACCCTGATCAGTCGCCAGTCGCAGGTCGCCAGTCGCCAGTCGCAAACCGGATGGTCGCGGCTTTGTGCACTAGTGTCGTATCAAATTGGCTTCGTTGAATTTTGATCAGCGTTCTTCGGGCAATTAGGAAATGGTCCACAACACTGTAGCGCGGATTAACACGGATTAAACGGATTAGATGCATTGCACTTGAGTTGCTCTTATCAACTCCGACGCATTGCAATTAATCCGTGTTAATCCGATTAATCCGCGCTAAGGCGCAACTACAATATCGCCGCAAAAATTATTGGAACGACGTTCGCCATGAATAGTCCGGACTTCAAGCTATGGGAGCGCTAAATGTTGATCCTGAAAAAACTCGTTTCCGTTCCAGCGCTGTACGTCCTGGTTGCGCCTGTGGTTTTTGCTGTGGGATTCCTGACTGCAAGCAGCGTCGATCTTTTCCAGGATGACTTTTCAAAGTTTCCTCCTGGCTGGCTTTCCAAGCCCGTCGGACTATTGAACGGCGCCATCCAGGAATATCACTACCTGCCGCATCGTGGAGTGGCGCTTGGACCGTGGGCCAACGCGATTTGCCACCTCGATGCCTGGGTAGCAGGGGATGAAGATGGGCAGCCCTATCTCGAGCAGCATCTGATCAACGACCAAGCCGCACAGATGAATCCGATCCTGATCACGGGCGATGCCGAGTGGGGCGATTACATGGTGGAGGTGAAAGTCAAACCGCTTTCGCTGGCAGAGATGGCTGGAGTCGTTTTCCGCTACCACACCAATCGTCACTACTATCTATTCGCACTGAGTGGCGGCAAGGAGGTTCGTCTGGCGGTGCGCCTGCCGCAGGAAAAAACTTTGCGGGTTGCGGAATGGCGGGAGTTGGGCCGCGCCGCGTTCGCCTATGACACCAGAGACTACGTGACACTGAAGGTCGAAAACGAAGGTTCTCGGATCCGCGGCTACATCGACGGCAAACTGTTGCTCCAAGCCGACGACTCCGAGTTGGTCAAGGGCAAGGTGGGACTGACCGCCAATATCCCGGCCCGCTTCCAGCAATTTCGCGTCAGCGCTTCTGCGCAAACCAAGCAGCAGATCGAGCAACGCGTCAGCGAGCGCGAGGCATCGCTGGTTCAATTGCGCGCTCAGAATCCGCGGCCGAAAGTATGGAAGCGATTCTCGACGCCGAAGTTCGGCGCCGGGCGCAACGCGCGACTGGGCGATCTGAATGGCGACGGCGTAGTCGATATGTTGATTGCCCAGAACATTCCCAAAGTCAGGGGCGATGCGTTTGACCATATCAGTTGCCTGACTGCGGTCACACTCGACGGAAAGGTCCTGTGGCAGCTGGGCCGGCCGGACCCCCGCAACGGTTTGCTGACCAACGACACGCCTTTTCAGATTCACGACATGGACGGGGACGGCCGCAACGAGGTCGTTGTGGTGCGCGACTTCAAGCTGCAGATTCTGGAAGGGGCGACGGGCAAATTGAAACGGTGGGCCTGGATGCCCCCGGCGCCTGCGTACAACAGGGAGCGGCCTTACGAGATCAACAGCGGCGACTCCATAGCCTTTTTCAATTTGTCAGGCGGGGCGGGACGTCGCGATATTCTGATCAAGGATCGCTACAACAGCTTCTGGACCTTCAATAGGGATCTTCAGTTGCTGTGGCAGGGCCAGGCCAATGTCGGACACTACCCGTTCCCGTTTGATGTCGACGGAGATGGTCTGGATGAGGTGCTCATCGGGTATTCCATGTGGGACCACAAGGGCCGCCCGGTATGGAATAGGGAGAGTCAATTCAAGGATCACGTCGATAGCCTGGCGATGGGCAACTTCAGCGGCGAGCCGACCGCAGAACCGCGCGTCTATGCGACCTGCAGCGACGAAGGATTTCTGATCATGGACCGGCAAGGCACGATCCTCAAACAAGTTCGCATTGGGCACACGCAAAGTGCGAGCGTTGCCCGGTATCGTCCTGACTTGCCAGGGCTGCAGTATCTGGTGGTCAATTTCTGGAAGAGTCCCGGCATTGTCACCCTGTTCGATTCCAACGGCAGCATCCTGGCTCAGGAAGAACCGATTCATTCAGGCAGTCCGTTGCTGCCGGTCAACTGGCGTGGAGACGGACAGGAATTTGCGCTTTTGTCCGGCAATATTCGCGAGGGTGGGATGGTCGATGGGCAGCTGCGGCGGGTTGTGATGTTTCCCGATGACGGCCACCCGGATCTGGCCGCTTTCGTAATTAATCTTACCGGCGACTCGCGCGATGAGATCATCCTCTGGGACCAGGAGCGCGTGTGGATTTATACGCAGGATCGGCCCTTTACGGGCAATCGCATGTACGCTCCAGTTCGCAATCCGCTGTACAACGAATCGAATTATCGAGCCAATGTGTCGCTGCCGGGGTGGGTGAATTGAGCCAGGGCTGAAAAGAAAAAGCCACCGGTCGCCAGGCATTGATCCTAGTGACGCTCTGCGGTGCAGTGAAAAGCGGCTTCACCACAGAGACACAGAGGACACAGAGAAAACACAGAGAAAAACTTCGCCCAACGACCAGACTGCCTGTAATTCTAAGCACGCATGTCAACGAACTGACTGAGACAGTCCTTCGTGCTGCGATCGAAAGACTCGTAAGCCCGCTTTTCTCTGTGTTCCTCTGTGCCTCTGTGGTGAAGCCGGTCAAAAACCGGCCTCAGTTTTCCGATAGCCACCCGCGAAGGCGTATCAATGTTGTTGATACCAAATCAGATGTTACAGGCCACTAGATCTAGAATGACCCGCCTGATCCGCGGCACCGCCATCGCTGCCTCCGGTCAGCCAGTCGCTCAACCCCAAGTCGCAACTGGCCACTGGCCACTGGCCACTGACTAGAACGTCAACTTCAGCGCCAGTTGAATGACGCGCGCAGACTCGCCGGTCTGAACAATCGTCTGCGTCGTCGGAGGCGCTACCGTCGCGCAGCACGTCTGGGCGAACAAGGTGGATCGGATGCTCGGCGATCCGACCGACGCGTCGCGCGGGTTGTCGAAGTTGGCATGGTTGAGAGCGTTGAACATTTCGGTCCGGAACTGCAATCTCACGCTTTCTGTAAGGTCGAACCTCTTGCCAATTCCGATATCGAAGTTCCAGTAGCCGGGAGCCTCGAAGATATTTCGCCCAGCGCCGTTTGTCCCCGGCGCCGGCAGCTTGAACGCGCTGGCGTCCTTGAAGAGAACCGGACCAATAACATTGGGAATCTCCTGCAGGTCGGGCTTCGGCGCTGCGCCCACCAGATCAGCGCGAGACTCGTGCGAGAAGTTCGACGTTCGAATACCGCTGCGGACGCTGAAGGGCTCACCTGACATCGCCGTGTAGATTCCGTTGAAGCTCCAGCCGCCGGCGATCGCGTTGACCATGGGATTCCAACTGTTGCCGAAGCTCTGCCCGCGTCCCAGCGGAAGCTCCCATACGTAATTGAGCGAGAAAGCATGGCGGCGATCGAAATCCGAACGAGCGCGCTCCCCGCGCCAGTTGCGCGTGTCGGTGGGCGTGCGCGAATTGGTCGCCGACAGGCCGCCGCCCGAGGCGGCTCCGACGGGATCAACCGACTGGTCGTCGATCGACTTGCCGTACGTGTAGGCCATTCCAAACAGCAGTCCGTGGTCGAAGCGCTTGCGGACGGTCAGTTGGCCGCTGTGGTAGTAGGAATTGCCGCCCGAATCCAGATATGTGATCGTGGCGAATTGCTGGTTGGGACGCAGTTTGGCAGCCAGTGTCGTCTGTTCAATGCGGCCGGCGAAGTTGCCCGCGCCGTTCAAGGTCAGGTCGTTGACGCTGGTTGTCGAGTTGACGAACCCCGCGGTGACGATACCGCTGGTTACGATCGGAACCGCCGCACCCGAAACGCCGCTGGGACAATCCGTGCCGTCGGGCCGGCAACCCTTTACTCGGTTCTGCTGCATGATCAGGAACGACGGTAGAATTCCGTCGGCATTAATCTGATTGACGTCGTAGGCGCGGAACAACCTCGTTCCGCGGCGTCCCACGTAGGCAGCCTGCGCGACGAAACCGCCAATCAGTTCGCGCTGCAGCGAAAGGCTCCACTGATGCACCGTCGGCATTTTCAAGTCAGGGTCAAAAACCGCCATGTTAGGAGAATTCGACAGCAGTTGCAGAGGCGGCGTAAAATTCGACGATGGTTTTACCGACGGCGGGGGCAACTGCTGCGGGAATCCCTCACTGATGCGCAGGTCCGGAGTCGGAGTGCACCCGGGAGTGGTGGCTCCACCGACAGTCGATGAACAGGAGAACACCAGCCCGGGAACTCGGCCGGAAACAGCGGTGACCTGGAACGAAGAAATCGTGTCAAAAGCCAGGCCGTATCCTGCGCGCAATACAGTTTTGCGCGACTTTCCGAGAGCCCAGGCAAGGCCGAGACGCGGGCCAATGGCGTGATTGTTTCGATCAAACCAGCGGTCGGCTTTGACGAAGGTAACCGGTCCCTGGGAGCCGGTAATGGACTTGTCGGGCACAAAGACGCGCCCGGCCGCTTCCGTCGGCGCCGTGTTCAGCTCGTAACGTACTCCGTAGTTGAGCGTGAAGTTCTGCCGGATTTTCCATTCATCCTGAAAGTAGAAGTTGTACTGCTTGAGGCGCTGTCCGAAAGACCACAGCGTAACGCGGTTGCCTGTGGTGAAGGGAAGAAAGAAGTCGCCGGTTACGTCGCCCAGAAAAACCTGCGAGAGCCGCGCCGGGATCCCCATCAGGTCGTTGATCGAGCCCAGCAGCCGAGTATTGTCGGTGCTGTTGATTCCGGCAACAGTCGCCGTGCCCGCCGCCGGTGTATTGAACCCGACCGGCGGTCGAACGCCCGAACTGAACGATAAACTCGGCGTGACGTTGACGCCGCCGGGTTGGCCGCGCTGGTCATTGTGCTGGTAGAAGCGCACGTTGACGCCCAATCGGAAGACGTGCGAGCCGCTGACAATGCTGAGGTTGTCGAGCAACTGGGGTGTTGTCACGGCGCGGTACGTGCGCGGCGTGTTGATGAATGGCCGGTCTACGTTGTTAAAGGTGAACGGCGGAATGTTTGGAAAGGCCGGATTAGCCTCGCCCTGGGTGAACAGAAAAACGAAGCGGGCAAATCCGGTCGTAAACTCGTTGACCACGTTCGAAGACAGGACGCTGCGCAGGCTGACCGCCAGGTTGGAAGTATCGCGGAGGACTTCGCCCAGAGGCGGAAACCCCGGAAAGACCTGCGGACGGCCATTGAGCGGATCTCCATCGCGTGTGTACTGGTCGGCCCAAAGTACGCGGGCGAACATCGTGTGCCGCTCGTTGAAGCTGTGGTCGACGCGTACCATCTGATGCGGGCCGGTGTTGCGCGTCGGCGGGTTCCACAAGTAGCCGGCCGTGTTGAGACCGTCGCCAAAGGCGTACGAATTCGGCTTCGGATAGGTCGCAAACAGCTTGCCGATGGCCGGGTCCAGTCCGATTTTGCGCGGATCGTTGGCGAACATATTGAAGCTGGCCACACAGTTAGTGTCGGTCGCTACCGAGCAGGTCCGAACTCCCGGAAGCAGCGCGCCCGTCGCGCGGTCAACCAGGAGCGGTGTGTTGCGCGTGATGGTTTGACCGTTGAACACAAACGGTGTCTTCGGGTCGGCGACGAAGTACCGATAGTTTCCCGACAAAGCGCTCGGCGTGTAGAGGATCGGGATGCCGAAAGTCTGATCGATCGGCTGGGTGAACTTGACGTTTTGTCCCTGCCAGCTTCCAAAGAAAAAGGTCTTGTTCTTCCGGATCGGGCCGCCGCCCTCAAAGCCATACTGATGCATCTTGATGTCCGGCTTGGGGGTGCCTTGGGCGTTGGCGAACCAGTCGTTGGAATTCAGCGCGGTATTGCGCGCAAACTCATAGACGGTGCCGTGGAACTCATTGGTGCCGCCGCGCGTGGCAACCGACACGGAAGCGCCACTGTTGCGGCCCTCTTCGGCCGTCGCGTTGTTGGTGGTGACCTTGTATTCGCGGACGTTGTCGGGAGTCAGCCGGTAGAGATTGCTGACCGGATTCGGAACGGAGGACTCGTTGGCTTCAATTCCGTCGACGGTGACGTTGTAGGCGCGGTCGCGCGAGCCGTTGACGTGAACGCCCGATCCGGCAGCTCCGGCAGAACGCTGCACGACCCCGGGCTCGAGTGTGATGAGCGTCAGAGGATTGCGCCCATTGAGCGGCAGATCCTGGATGGCCTTCTGCTCGACGACGTTGCCGATGACTGCCGTGGACGACTGTAGTTTCTCGTACCCGCCCTCGACGTTGACGACTTCGCTCATCTCACCAATCTCGAGAACGATGTCGATGCTCAGCGGGGTACCCACTTCCAGAATGTTTCCGGTCTTGTGGGTGGTCTTAAAGCCGGTCAATTCGGCCGTAACTGCGTACTTGCCGGCTGGCAGGTCGGGAAAGGCGTACAGGCCGGCGTCGGTTGTAATCTGTGTGTAGCCCACGCCAGTGGCTTCGTTCTTGGCTGTGACGGTAACGCCGGGAACGACGGCGCTCGAAGAGTCGCGGACAGTTCCGGTAATGCGCGATGTCCCGGTCTGCGCGGCGGCCAAAGCGGCCAACAGGCCCGCAACGAGCAAGAAAACACAGCTACGTAAAAAATTTCGATTCCCCATGGATTCCTCCGGTTGAGCTCTCAAGAGACGCTGATAATTGTATGGCAGAGTTGCTCAGTAAACTCCAAAAAAAGGCGTCAGGGGTCAGTGAGGCATTCCGTATACCGTATGCCGCAGGCCGGCTTCTTTCCGGCATACGGCATACGGCCGACGGCATACGGCGTACCCCCTGACCCCTATTTCCCTTGCAGGTTCTTCAGTTCCTCCTCGAGACGCTCTACGATTTGCTCGAGCCGAGCAACTCTCTGATCGAGACCGGAGGAGCACGGTTCCAGTTGAATTGGCGCGATGGATTGCCCGGCTAAGTCGGCGGTGCTTTCGGCGGCCCACCGCGCTTCTTTCTGGCCAGGCCTGCGGGCCAGCTCGCGCGCCAGCGGCTCAGAAGAAGCCGCCAGTTCACCCAGGGCTGCTTCGACCTCTTGCACCGAAGCAAACGCGTGCATCCGCTCGCTGCGCGTGCGCAGCTCTCCGGGCGTCTGCGGACCGCGCAAAAACAGGAGAGTGAGCAGCGCCTGCGAGGCCGGGTTCAAATTCCAGACCAGGTCGGCGCGGTGCTTCCAATGATCGGCGCGTGTGCCACCCGCTCTGGCCACAAGAAAATACTGGTCGAGACTTTCCAGCGCCTCCTGCACTTCATCCTCGCCAAGACTCATCACCGGGAATCGGTTCGTCTTCTGATTGCACGCCATCCTGATGGCGTTAAGGGTCATTGGATAGTAGTCCGGGGTGGTCTGTTCCTTCTCCAGGAGGACACCCAGGACACGAATTTCCATCGGAGTGAAGTCGGCCAACGGGCGCATGTTTCGTCAGTCTATCAGGCTTCAGGTCAGGCTCCAGGGGGCAGGGGGCTACGGAATTATTCCGCAATCAATCCGCAATTCGCAATCCGCAATTCCCTGACCCCTGACCCCTGAAGCCTGACCCCTGAAGTGATAAGCTTGCCGGTCATGGGCAAGCTCGACAACAAAGCCGCAATCGTGACGGGCGCCACCAGTGGAATGGGCCGTGCGATTGCTTTACTTTTTGCAAGAGAAGGTGCTGCCGTGCTGGCCAACGGAAGAAACCAGGAGCGCGGGAAGCGCGTTGTCGAGGAGATCCGCTCCTTGGGGGGAAAGGCGGAGTTCGTTGCGGGCGATGTCGCGCGCGAGCAGACCAATCTCTCGCTGGTCCAGGAATGCATCGGCCGTTTTGGAAAAGTGGATGTTGTTGTTACAAACGCCGGGCAGTTGGGCCTGGGCTCAGTAACGGAAGTTTCGGTGGACTTGTGGAAGCAGACCCTCTCGGTCAATCTTGAGTCCGTTTTTTATCTCGTGCGGTCGGCCATTCCGGAAATGAAAAGACATGGCGGAGGATCAATCGTCGTCAATGGATCGATCGCGGCTTTCAAAGGATTTCCCCAGCACGCCGCCTATTGTGCCTCCAAAGGCGCTTTGCTCTCGCTGGTCAGGCAAGTGGCCATCGATTACGGCCCGTCGATTCGAATCAACCTGCTGTGCCCGGGGCCCGTCGATACGCCGCTGGTCTGGGATTCCGCAGCAGCGTTTCCGGACCCTCCCGGCGCCGTTTCCGCACCCGCACGCAAAACAATTCTGAACCGCCCGGGCCCACCCA
>JBPCNK010000178.1:0-23236 GCA_051001345.1 Acidobacteriota bacterium
TGGATAGTCCAGTTATTTATTGGACACTACACTAGCCACTCTCACGAGGGGCTTGCCCAGTCGCGTAATCGCCTAGACCTGGCGCGGGATATCCGGCTTCTGCGGGACTGCTCAAAGACGGGGACAAGACCACGTAAAAACTCATACGCTGGAAGCCTGCTCCTGCTACGGCCTGAAGAGGTAGGAGAATTTCACGAAGAACTGCTTCCCGTCGTTGAGAAATGCGTCCTGGTTGCCGACAATGCGCGGTCCGGCGTCGGTTGACGCCAGAACGATGTCGCGCAGGTTGCTGTTGTAGCCCACGTAGAGCGCCGTCCATGCGTTGACCTGATAGGTAAAGAGAAAATCCGAATTGAAGTTCTTCGAAGTTCGCAGCGACGTCAGGCTCGGGTTGGTTAAAAGCGCGCTGTACTGCAAAATCGCTCGTAGGGACAGCTCTCGATTGAATTGCTAGTTTGCGCGGGATCGGATGATGTGATTGTTGAAAATGCTGGAGCCGTTCGAGCGATCCAGCAAGCGGGCCCCGATATACGTGTTGTCAACTCGCAACGACGTGACGGGGCGGAAAGTCAGGGTCAGACTGGCCTCTCTGTGGTTGGCCAGAAACGGTTCTTGCCCCGACGGCGGCCCATAATTGATCCGATGCCCCGAGCGGTACTGCCCCTCCACGCCGAAGGTGGAAAAAATGTTGGAATTGAAAAACACGAAGTTGGTGGCCTTTGAAAAATCCCGATTGGCCGTCAGAATCGGAAAATCTTCGGGGCGCAGCCGCTCGCGGTGATTGGAGCGGCCCACGCTGATGAAGGTCTGGCCTTTGAGCTCAGCCTGAAACAGAGGAATGTATTCCGAGTTCAAGCGCGTACCGCGGTGATCCCAGATCTGAGTACTGGACAGTGCGGGGCCGAGCGCGATCAGAAACTTCTTTTCGGGCCGCAGACGGTAGGTCACAAACTGGTTGATCGATCGGATGTCGACCTGAGGAATGAAACCAGCGAGCGCAGCAAAGCCGGGGCTGCGGTCGCTGTATCGCAGAGAATAGGAAAACTGGCGGCCGCTGCGATTCAGGGAGGCTTCCAGGGCTGAGCCGTGACGCCGCCTGCCATCAGCGAACGGTGTCGAGCTGGCTACTGCCTGAAGGCGTGTGACCCAATTGTCATTGAGCTTGAAACGGCCGTCGAAGCCGCCCACGCGATTGAAGGTTTCCCGGAACTCGCGGTCGGTCAGAATGAATCCAACGCTGGACTGCTTGAAGATGTCGCGGCTGACGCGAAAAATCCCGAAGTAGGCCCGCTCGCCCGACAAGGCGTCATCGGGAGGAACCCCCTTGCCCGGCGACTGATCGTCGATGATCAAGGCTCCGATCGAATTTCGACCAATTTTCCCCGTGGCCCGCACCCCCAGTTGCGGGTCAGCGATGCGGCGGGTAAAGACCAGGTCGACGGGTGTCCGAAAGTAATCCGCGTTTTCCAGAAAGAACGGACGCTTCTCGGGAAAGAGGACCTCGAAGCGCTGATTGACGGTGATTTGCGGCGCGTCGGATTCGACCTGGCTGAAATCCGGGTTGACGGCAACGTCCAAAACAAGACTGTCCTTGAAAACGAATTTAGCGTCCAATCCGGCGTCCGGTTCCGCGCCCTTGCTGGTGAAGCGCGGCCGGTTGGAGTCGCGCGTGTCCAGGGCGCGGAAGGAACGAAAAACGCCGTAGGGTATCAACTGGAGGTTGCGGCCCGGCGATACATTTTCGATACCCGCCAGAGTAGCAGCCTGATTGAGCCGGCCTTCAATCCGGCTTGAGACGCGCGGCCAGTAGGCCCATTCGTTGTTGCGCGGGATGGTGCGCAGCAGAGTAAATCCCCACTTCTGTTCCGTCACCGAAGGAAAGCGCAGGCTCTTGAGCGGGATTTCCATCCAAACGACGTAGCCTTGCGAGGTGAGTTTGCCGCGCGAATGCCACAACGTGTCGAATGAAAAGTCCGGTCCGCCCCGGTCCTCCGACCAAAGAGCATCGGCCTGAATGCCGAGCGGGTTCACAGAAAAACGTACCCACGCCGCTGGTCGTGGAACGTGTCGACGGTCAGTTCCACCCAGTCATCGCTGAAGACGTTTTCGCGGCGGCTCAGGTTGGCGCGGACCTTGTCCGGCTCCGAGTCGAAGCAGACGAAGACCGTGTAAAGATTTTTCTCATCGTAAGCCATGTAGGCTTCGGTGCGCTGGGTTGCCGGTTCTCCATCCTTGGGCATCCGCTGGGTAAAGCCCTCCACTTTTGCGACCCGGCCGGCCAAGCCGGCAGCCGGCTTCATCTCGAGGAAATCTTCCAAAGTGAGGGGCCTGTCCAGGCGGGGAATCGACAATACCTGGCGCACGACATCCGGACTCTGCTGGGCCGCCCAAACGGGAGACAGGGCCAGTGTCAGAACCAGGCAGCGCAGAAGTGTGTGGACCATCGAAGCCCCGGGGTCGCCAAGCGAACGGTTCAATGTTTAGACGTTCTGAACAGAACAAAGTTCCCAGTCATTAGAGGAAGTATCAGTGCGGAAAGAAGAGAGCAGTCACCATCGGATTTTGGCTGCGTGGGTCAGTGCCACCGCTCTCTATGTTCGCGGCACTGATGCCGCCGCCAGGCGAACCAAAACCTTGTGTTCGGCGCCGTCGTCGCGCAACGGGATGGCGGAGTCGGAGAGACGCTGGCCGTCCAGTTCGACCGAGCCGACCGAGCCTCCGCCGTCCGGATTTTCGATCCGAATCTCATAGCGCGCTTGACCGAAGCGGTAGCGGATGGTCAATTCTTTCCAGTCGTCGGAAACCGCCGGTTCAATCAGGAGCGTTTCGCCGCGACGTTTGAACCCAAGAACATCTTCGAGCCAGACGCGGTACATCCAGCCGCTCGATCCGGTGTACCAGGTCCATCCGGCGCGCCCCACGTGGCCCTTGAGCGCGTAAATGTCGGCGGCCACAACGTAGGGTTCGCCGCAATAGCGCGCAACCTCTATGTGGTTGGGCGTTCGCTCGATCGGATTGAGCATTTCCAGGAGGTCGGCGGCCTTGTTCCTTTGGCCGAGCCGCACAAACGCCTGGGCGGTCCACAGCGCGGCGTGCGTGTACTGGCCCCCGTTTTCCCGGACGCCTGGAGGATATCCCTTGATATACCCAGGTTGCCGGCTGGATTGATCGAAGGGCGGCGTGTACAACAGAATCAGTTGCTCAGATTCCCGAATCAGATGCTCGTCGACGGCCTGCATCGCCTGGGTTGCGCGCCGCGGATCGGCGGCGCCCGACAGGACTGCCCATGACTGCGGCAGAGAATCGATGCGCGCCTCTTCGGACTCGCCGGAACCGAGCGGCGATCCGTCATCAAAATAGCCGCGCCGATACCACTGGCCGTCCCAGGCCTTCTCTTCGACGGCCCGCGCCAGATCGACGGCACGTTGTCGATACCGCTTACCTTCGACCGTCTGCCCGCGCAACTCGCACAACTCGGAGAACCTGTTCAGAACCTCGATCAAAAACCAGGCCAGCCAGACACTCTCGCCGCGCCCCTCAATTCCCACTCGGTTCAACCCGTCGTTCCAGTCGCCCGAACCAATCAGCGGCAAGCCGTGCGGTCCGGAGGTCAGCCCGCGTTCGATGGCCCGGCGGCAATGATCAAACAAGGACGCCACTACGGAGGAAGCTTCCGGTTGCATGTAAATCTCATGCTCATGGGGTTCCAGTTGGCGGCCCTCGATAAAGTTCGCCGGTTCATCCAGGACCGCGCTGTCCCCGGTAGTGCGGATATATTGGCTGGTCACAAAGGGAAGCCAGAGCAAGTCATCCGAACAGCGCGTTCGAACGCCCGCGCCTGAGGGCGGATGCCACCAGTGCTGGACATCTCCTTCGACAAACTGATGTCGTGCGGCCCGCAACAGATGCTCGCGAGCCAGCCCAGGAGCAATGTGCAGAATCGCCATGACATCCTGCAACTGATCGCGAAACCCGAAGGCGCCTCCGGATTGATAGAAGGCCGAGCGCGCCCAGATGCGACAGCTGAGTGTCTGGTAGAGCAGCCAACGGTTCAACATGAAATTGACAGCCAGGTGCGGTGTTTCGACTTCAACGGCGCCGAGCAAGCGGTTCCACCATTCTCGCGTTTGCGCCAGCGCTGTCTCGATCCGGCCGGTCGGACCAAAACGCTCGACAAGCGCGCGCACCTGTTCGACGCTGTCACACTGACCCGTCAGAAAAACAGCGTCGGCGCTTTGGCCAGGCGCGAGCTCAAAGGTGGTCTGTATAGCCGCGCACGGATCCAACCCGGCCCCGGCGCGTCCCGAAAGGCCCTCGCGCCCGAGTGCGGCTGGACGCGACAGCGACCCGTTTCGACCGACAAACTCCGTACGGTCGGCCGTGAATGTAGCGGCTGCGGGAAGCAATGCCGCAAAGGCGACGGCGTGGCCGAAATCGGCGTGATAGGCGTTGCGGGCAAACATCACCCGCAGGCGGGCGTCCCATTCGGTCACGATGTGCAGTTGCGTGTCCTCGCGATCGGAACCCAGCGTCCAATCCGACCAGGCCGTCACCGACAGACGCCGCACTCGCGAAGAAGCGTTGCGCAGGCGCAGCCGCTGAATCAGTACCGGATACCCGACGCCACCGGGGATCGCAATAGAGGACGCAGTGGATTCGACTCCCGCTTCGAGGTGTTCGGCCGGCACAAAAACGGTCAGTTCCTGTTCGATCGCATGGCTGTTGTGTTCAAAGACCGTATAGCCGGCGCCGTGGCGTGCGCGGTAGGCATCCAGCTCCCGGATTGGAAGGGGCGTCGGTGTCCAAAAGGATCCCGTCTCTTCGTCGCGTATGTACAACGCGCTCGAGGGCGGATCAGACACCGGGTCGTTGGACCACGCCGTCAGCCGATTGGATTGGCTGTTGCCGTACCAACTGGGGCCTACTCCCGATTCGCTGACAATGGCGCCGAACAGGGGATTCGCCATGACGTTGACCCAGGGCGCCGGCGTTTGATCGTCGGGACCCAGGTAGATGGCATATTCACGCCCGTCCTGTGTGAAGCCTCCCAAACCATTGAAGTAGGGCAATTCCATAAACGCAAGTTGTGCGGAAGGCTCCTCGGCGACACTCCGCTGCAGTCGCAGAACCGGCGGCTCGTCGGCGGCTTCGGCGGGACGACTCAACTGCCGCGCAAGAGAACCTCGCTCGGCGATGAGCACGACGCGCGCCGAGGCCTGAAGTAAGGCGGTATCTTCGGCCGACATCTGGTCGCGTGTTCTCAGGAAGACTCCTCCGGGCTGGTCCATGCCGGTTTGCAACGAATGGGCCTGGATCATCCGCATGAGTTGGTTTTTCAGCGGTTGCTCATAACTGGGCGCCTCGCTGTTGAGAATGACCAGGTCCGTTTTCAGCCCGCGCGCGCGCCAGTAAGTGTGCGCCAGCAAAACTTCGCGGACCAGGCCGAGGTCGTTGCTGTCGCCGAGGGCCAGCAGGACGATCGGAAGATCGCCGGAAATTCCGTAGGCCCACAGCCGCGACTGGCCGAGTGCATTGCGGCGTATGCGGTCGACGGCGCGATGGCGCGCATTAGGATAGAGGACATGACTGGCGAGATTCTGAAAGCGCTGCGCGTCTTCGGGCTGGATCCCGAGGTAACGGAATTCCAGCTGCGCGTGGGTCCAGGCCATCTCGAGTGTTCGAATCGACGCGGAAAGATCGTGGTACTTCTCGATCAGTTCCAACAGGCGTGGGCGCGATTCGGCCGCCAGAGTCACCAGAGCCAGACTGATCCGTTGACCAGGGTCCAGATTGCGGCGCACACGTAGGCTGAAGATGGGATCGAGAACAAACCCGGCGGTGTTGGATAACTCTGCGTCGAGAGCCTGGGGATTCTCCACGCTGCGGCCGCGGCCGATGAACCTGCAGCGATCGGTCTCGAACTGCAACTCTTCGATCGAAGTTTGCTCGAGCGCCACCAGATGCGCCGACCAGACCGGCACTTCTTCGGGAGAGCGCGGCCGGCGCCAGGCCAGCAGGGCTGCCCGCTCCCGGAGAGCTTCGGTTTGAACAAAGAGCTTGCTGAAAGCGGGATGGGCCCGGTCGGCCATGTGCGGCGCAAGCGCCAGTTCGACGTAACTGGTCAGCTCAATCCGCCGTCTTCGCGTGGAACGATTGACGAGCGTAGTGTATCGGACTTCGGCGTCGTCCACTGGAGAAACGACAATCTGCGTGACGGTGTCGACACCCTCATCTCTTCGGCGAAATTCGGCCCGGTCGGCGGTGAAAGTGGCCGCATAGCGCTGGCCCGTGCTCGACAGCGGATGATAGGTGGTCGTCCACACATGTCCTTCGTCGACGTCGCGGACATAACAGAAGCTGCCCCAGATATCGCGGGTCGAATCAGCTCGCCAGCGCGTGATGTCAAAATCGCGCCAGCGACTGTAGCCGCCGCCCGCGTTGGTGACCATGACCGAGTAGTTTCCGTTCGAAATCAGGTGGGTCTTGGGAGTCGGCGTATCGGCCGTATCAAAGCGGCTGATGGCCGGAGACGTGACGGCGGCGCTCAACCGCACAACCGGCTCTTCCTGCCGGGAAGCCGGCCGCAGCAGTGGGGCCGACGTCGGGATGCGTTCAAACAGCAGCGGCTCGGTAGCCCGCACGCGCGGGTCGGCGTGAAATCGCGCCTGCATGATGCCGTCGTTGATCGCATTGTCGATGGCCAGCAGCGTCATGCCGTGGTGATGGGCCATGAACGCCTGGACCAGGACGCCGCGACCTCCTTCCCGCCGGCGCTGACGCGTATAGTCGATGGCCTCGTAGAGCCCAAAGTCGCCCAGCAGTCCTTCGCGGAGAAGCCGCCGGACGTTTTCGACTGCGGCGGCAGGATCGACGGCCAACGCCAGAGCGGTTGCATACGGCGCGACGACCAGGTCGTCTTCGAGCCCGCGCTTAATGCCCAGACCGGGAACACCGAAGGCGCGGTATTGATAAATCTTTTCTGCATCCAGCGCGCTGAAAGCGGACTCCGAAATTCCACCGGGAATTCCCCGCCGGCGCGCGTACTCAAATTGGCGGTCGACCGCCATGCGACAAGCCTGATCGAGCATCGAGTTCTCGTAGCTGCGCAGGAAGAGCAGCGGCATCAGATACTCGAACATCGTCCCACTCCAGGACAGCAGGACGCGGCGGCGGTTGGCCGAAGCGAATGGCCGGCCCAGCCGGAGCCAGTGCTCCAAAGGAACTTCGTTGCGCGCGATGGCGATGAAGCTGGCCAGGCGGGCTTCGCTAGCCAGCAGATCGTAATGCGCACTGTCGAGTTTTGCGTCGCTGGCGTTGTACCCGATCGCAAACAGATTGCGCTCGCGATCATAGAGAAATTCCAGATGGATTCCATCGGCCAGTTTGCGGCAGCGCTCCGCGAGGTTTTCTGCCTGCGCCAGCATCTCGCCGGCTAGCCAGCGCGAGCGCGAAAAGGCTTCGGAAAACTCGGCCAGCCACCCGGGCAGCGGCGTCTCAGGAGTATCAGCCGATTCCGATAAGTTCAGCAGCGCGGCGACCGCTTCGACCTGTCCGGTGGCCAATTCGGCCAACGAGGGAACTTCAGCCAGCGCGCGCCGCCAGACTTCCACGCCAGTCGATCCCAGGGGCTGAAGTGTTTCCTCCGTCTGGACCGCCAGTATTTCCATCCACGGAAGATAGCGATCCACGTACTGCGTCCATTGTTGAATCTGGCGGTGGAGCGCTGCAGCCCAGTAGGCTGGCGCCGCTCCTACGCGGGATTCCTGAAACTGGTCCGCAAGGTTGATCGAAAGCGCCGCGGCTTGGCGGATGCGGTCGATGATAGCGGCGGCATCGTTTCCGTCGTAAGCCAGCAGCCGATTCAGACTAGCCAGCTGGACGGAAGGCGGGACGGAAGGAGTCTCCAAACTTTCAACACCGGATTCCAGTAACGCCAGCGCATCGGCCAGGCCTTGCAGCGGCGCCGCGCTCACCAGTGGGCCGGAAACCATCTGCTGGCATCCCTGCTTCATCACCCAGAGACTCGCCAGCAGGTTCCCGCTGTCAGCCGTCGACACATAGCGTGGCCGCAGGGGTTCGAGGTTTTCGATGTTGTACCAGTTAAGAAGATGCCCCTCGTATTTTTCCAGCCGATCCAGCGTTTCCATTGTCGCCAGCACCCGCTCGACGACGACGTCCAGTGTCGCGTAGCCGAAGTCGTGCGCAGCCAGCGCCGAGTTGATCCACAACCCGATGTTGGTGGGTGAAGTACGCCGTGCCAGCGCGGCCCGCGGGTACTCCTGATAGTTGTCCGGCGGAAGCCAATTATTTTCCGCTGTAACGAAGTCGTCGAAATAACGCCACGTCTGCCGGGCGATGCGGCGCAGCAACTGCACGTCGTCGCCAGTGAGCACACTTGCGCGCCGGCGCGCTCTGGTTTCGTTGAGCCATGTGCCGATGACCGGCGCAGTCATCCACAGCGAGAGAAACGCGAGCACGGCTGCCACCGGCGGCCGGTCTATCCAGGCGAGCAACGCGATGGCCAGGCCGGCCAGCAAACTGGAAATGAGGAGGCCCAGCAAAAAACGCAGATCGCGTCCGGCGGCATGCCACTGGGCGGCTTGCGCCGTCTGCCACTCCAGCAGATGCCGGTGACTTACCAACAACCGCCAGAGCACGCGCGCGATCGCATCGACGGTGATCTGCGCCTGGTGCGGGAGCAGCGCCGTGGTGACGGCAGCTCTCACGAAATTAGATTTCAGCTCAAACCAGGCCAGCCGATATTCCGCTCCGGCCACACGTTGTATTCCGTGCAACAGAATCGGCAGCAAAATCAATCCTGCCACTAGCGCGCTCCACGCCGCGCTCGGCGCGAAGATCCAGGAAATCAGCAACAGCACGACACAGCACGGGGCAATCAGGCTGCGCCGCAAGTTATCGAAAATCTTCCAGCGATTTAACAGGGACAGCGGATTTCCTTGCCGGCGGCGCCGCCCATCCGGAACGCGTGGCAGAAGCCAGCGCGCAATCTGCCAGTCTCCGCGAATCCAGCGGTGGTGGCGCAGGCTGTGAGCCTGATACGTCGTAGGAAAAAAATCGAAGAGTTCGATGTCGCTGGCCAGCCCGACGCGGACGTGGGCGCCCTCGATCAAGTCGTGGCTCAGCAGCGTGTTGTCGGGAAAGCGCTGGTGCAGCACCTTGTGAAAGACAGCGACGTCGTAGATCGCCTTGCCGATGTAGCTGCCTTCACCGAACAGATCCTGGTAGACGTCGGAAATGGCCCGCGTATAGGGGTCCGTACCGCTGGGATCGGTGAATAATCTGGAGAACGCCGACGCCATCGCGCTTGGTTGGGCCGTGCTGACGCGTGGCTGGATGACGGTGTAGCCGTCAACGACATGGCCGTCGCGCTCGTGCAGGCGCGGGCGGTTGAGCGGATGTGCCAGCGTCTCGATCAACCTGCGGGCCGTGTCATGGGGCAGTTGCGTGTCCGCATCCAGCGTAATCACGAAACGGACTCCATCGAGCCGCTCGGTGTTCCCCACGCGAAGGAGCGTTTCGTCCCGGCTGTCCCCGACGAGCCAGGCGTTGAGCTCTTCGATCTTTCCGCGCTTGCGTTCCCAACCGATCCACCGGCCCTCCACCGGATTCCAGCGGCGCTCGCGATGAAACAGAAAAAAACGACCGGCGCCATGGCGTCGATTCAGCTCTTCGATGCCCAGCCTGACTGCGTCGAGGATCTCGTCGTCTTCGGGGCGATGTTCCGAATCGGCGTCGGCAAAATCCGAGAGGAGCGCGTAGAACAGGTTGGGATCCTGGTTGGCCAGGAATCGGATCTCGAGACGCTCGACTTCATCGCGGATGGACTCAGGGGTCAACAGCATCATCGGAACGACGACCAGCGTTTGGAACTCGTCGGGAATACCGGCTTCAAACGACATCTTGGGAAGAACGCGCGGCGGCAGCAGACGCGTCGTCAGTGCATGGACCAGTTGAACGGCGATCTCGCTGGCCGGAAGTAACGCCAACAGGGTCAATACGGCCAGCAATGCCGGCGAAACGCCGCTTTGGCTGCGCAGGGTCAGGGCCAGCACTGCAGCCGTCGCCAGTCCGATTCCCCCCAGGTAATAGAGATTGGGATGGTGCCGGACCGCCCGCAGAAAGCGATCGGAAAAGCGCGGACGAAATCCGATCTCGCGTTCCAGGGCAGCCCGGCCGTTGCCGATCAGGTAGTAGCCGACATGTTGCGCCGGCCCTTGTTCGGAAGCTTCCCGCGCCAGATCCAATGCCCTGCGCGCCACTTGAACTTCACTCGCACTGGAGCGACGCGACAACGTCTCGACGACATGACGGCAGCGGTCGCGTGTCTGAAAATCGGTATGCGAGTAAAGACCGCGAGGTTCCCTTCGCAGCGTGCTTTCAACCAGACTGGATGGCTCGAATACTTTGCGCCAGTCCAGCAGCGCAAGGTGGCGCAGGCTGGTAATCGTGTTGGAGATCGAAACCAGGGTGGCCGCTTGCCGGCTCTGCTCCTGCCGGATGATGTCGTGCAACGGCATCCCCATCTTGCGTTCCAGCCAGGTCTGGACGGGAATCAGGGCGGATTCTTCGTCGTGGATCTGGCTGGCCAGCCGAACTGCGAAATGAGGTGGCAGATCGGGATACTCGCGCGCAAGTTCCGAGAGAAGAAAATCCAGGTAACCGGGATCGCGGCGTGCGGCAAAGAGAAGCCGATGCGCCCAAAAATCCGCTCGCTCCCGGGCGTGCTGGCGGTGAACCACCTGGACGGCCTGGCTGCGCAGGTTTTCAATCAGAGCGAGGCGCAGCATGAGAGGCGTGGCCCACAGTTCGCCGATGGTCAACGCAAACAGGGCCTGGTAGGCCTGCAGGAATTCAAGGATGGACTGCTGGTCAAGGCGTGCGTCCAGGCTGGCGACCAGTTCAGCCGCCAAACCATAAATGCGCGGGTGCCCCGCTTGCGGCCCCTCGCGCAGCACCGGCAGGACGCGGTAGTAAGGTCGCGTGAGATTGTGCTGAACCTCGGCGATATGACCGGCGATGAGGTACCCGTTATCCAGCAGCCACTCGGCCGCCGGCGTGATGGGTTGTTCCATCCGCGCCGCTTCACTCAGATCTTCGCGCACGCGGCGCAGCAATTGTTGGCTGTGGCGCAGTCGCGCCAACAGTGGCTGTCCGCGCAGCGCACCGCGGACAATGCGGTGGGCGGGCGCCAGACGGGCCGCCAGGATACCCATCTGTTCGCGAGTCAGAGGCTCGACAAGTGACGGCGTTGGACCGCCGTCGCGCTCAAACCAGTCGAAGGGCCTTGAAACGAATGTTGCCGGATGTGCGTCTTCTACACGGCGCAGGATGGATAAGGCTTCAGCCATGTCCCGGTGCCGGACATCGACCAGGACAAGAGTTTCGTTCTGAACGATCCAGCGGCTGTACTGGTTCAGTACGGACCTCCGGATGCCGAGGTCCAGCAGGAAAGCGAAGCCCGCGCCGGCCAGCGCGGCGCAGAGAGCGGTGACAGCGACCCCGGAAGGAGCGAGACCAAACGACAGCGCCGCTATAAGGCCCACCGCGCCGCCGGCGGCGGCTCCCTGAGCTGGTGTCAGGTCGCTGTCGTCGATTCGGATTTTACGATCGACAGATTTGTGGATTGCTGCGGAGCGCCAATAGCGCTGCCGCCGGAGCTCTCGCAGAACCTCCTTGGCGGTGTCGTGGCTGGAATAGAATCCTAAAACAAGTCCGCGTCGACGCATCCTTGGAGAAGTCTAAACTACCTATCGCCGTTCAAGTGGCAAGTAATCAGTGGCAGGAATACAAGTGAGACCGCCAACCCAGCCGATTGCCTACTGCCTACTGGCGACTGGCGACTGGCGACTGGCGACTGGCCCTCCGGCCTTTGAATTGTAGCAGCATCGAAAAAGTGGCGTCGGACGCTTGCCAACACACATCCAACTGCTAAATTCTTACGTAGATACTTGCAACAACTAATGATTAGTTTCACATTCGAGCAGAGGAGATTTATGAAAAGACGTTCCGCAACACTTCTCGGGCTTCTGATCGTTGCGCTGGTGTTTTCCGGTGTTCCGGCCATGTCGTCCAGCCATCGCGAAGCTCCATTTATCACCAAGCTTCCCAAAGTCGACTCGACTGACTTCTATATGTTTCGAAGTTATGAGACCGGCCGCGAGAACTTCGTAACACTGGTTGCAAACTATATCCCGCTGCAGGATCCCTACGGCGCTCCGAACTACTTTAGCCTGGATCCTGAAGCGGTCTACAACATCCACATTGACAACAATGGCGATGCGCAGGAGGACCTCACCTTCCGGTTCCAGTTCACCAATACCAACAAAGACATCCAACTGGACGTTGGCCCTCCGGGGGGAACCCAAAAGGTTTCCATCGCGCTGCTGAATGCCGGAGTGATTTCGGCGGGGAATACCGGCCTATTGAATGTTGTCGAGACGTACACGGTCGATGTCCTCTCGGGCCGTCCGACCAACGTCTTCGGCTCCAAGGTTCCGGGAACGCCCCAACCCGTCACCAATGCGTCGACCGGTTCGAGTACGTTCGTCAAGCCGGTTGACAACATTGGAAACAAATCGATCCCCAACTACGCGGCCTACGCCGCGGCCCACGTTTACTCGGTCAACATCCCGGGCTGCAGCACGTCCGGCCGTCTGTTTGTCGGCCAGCGCAAGGATTCCTTCATCATCAACATCGGTGAAATCTTCGACCTGGTCAACATCAGCAACCCGCTGGGTCCAAGAAACGCGGAGGCCGATGATTTGGCCGACAAGAACGTTACGTCGCTGGCCCTGGAGTTGCCGATTTCCTGTATCACCACTCCAGGCAACCCGACAATCGGCGCGTGGACATCGGCAGGGGTGCGGCGCCTGCAGCTTTTCCAAGAGTTCTTCCGACCGGGCGGGCCGGCTTTCCAGAGCGGACCGTTCATCCAGGTCTCGCGGTTGGGCAGCCCGCTAGTCAACGAACTTTTCATCGGGCTGAAAGATAAGGACCGCTTCAATTCCAGCGAGCCACGCGATGACGCGCAGTTCTTAAGCTATGTCGCTAACCCCACACTGCCCGCGATTCTGGAACTGTTGTTCGGGGCGGCAGGCGTGAAGGCGCCGACAACGTTCCCGCGCAGCGACCTGATCGCGGCGTTCCTGACGGGTGTCGACGGACTCAACAAGAACGGGTCGACGGGTGAGATGCTGCGTCTTAATACGAGCATCGCCGCCAAGGCGGCTGGTTTGCAGAACGATCTTGGCGTCATTGGCGGGGACACCGCTGGTTTCCCCAACGGCCGCCGTCCGGGCGACGATTCCGTCGATATCGCTCTGCGAGTGGCGATGGGCGTTCTGCTGCCCGCGGCTCAGGCGCCGTCCGGGCAGTTACCGTTTACCGACGGGGCACTGTCCAACGCTTCCTTCTTCGACTCGACGTTCCCGTATCTGAGGACGCCGCTTCCAGGGTCTCCCAACAAGACGCCTTAATTCAGGGGCCAGTGGTCAGTGGCTAGTGGTCAGCAAGGTAACTGACCACTGCTGGCCACTGGCCACTGGTCACTGGTCACTGACTTATGAATCAATTTACTTTCTTCCGCCGCTTTCTGATTTCCTCTGCCGTGATGCTCTTGTTACTGGCCGAACTGGCGGCCCATGACTTCTGGATCGAACCGTCCTCGTTTCGCCCCGCCGTAGGATCCCTTGTCGCGGCTCGACTGCGCGTGGGCGAAAAGTTGCAGGGCGATCCGGTCCAGCGCAGCGCAATGCGCATCCAGCGCTTTTTCATCACCGGACCGGGAGGGGAAAAACCGATGGCAGGTCGCGATGGCGAGGACCCCGCCGGACTGGCCCGAATCGACGGCTCTGGAGTGATGGTCATCGGGTATCGCAGCAACACGTCCCACGTTGAGCTTGATCCGGAGAAGTTTGAACAGTACCTCCGTGAAGAGGGCCTCGAGCAAATCATTGCCCGGCGCGCCGAGCTGGGTCACGGCCCGCGCAAAGTCCGAGAAATTTACTCGCGCTGCGCCAAAGCGCTGCTGGCGGCAGGCGCGGGCGAGTCCTCCGGATACAATCGCGTCGTTGGGTTCACGCTGGAACTCGTGCCTGAAAACAATCCGTACGAGCTCAAACCCGGTGAGGAATTCAATGTACGATTGTTCTATGAAGGCAAGCCCGTCAAAGGAGTTCTTGTGGCGGCGCTAAGCCGTAAGGCGCCCGAGCAGCTGCAGTCGGTTCGCACCGACGGTGACGGCCGCGCCAGCCTGCGGCTGCCGCATTCGGGCGTATGGTTAGTCAAGGCCGTTCACATGATTCCCGTCCAGGACGAGGCTGTTGCCGATTGGGAGAGCCTGTGGGCGTCACTGACGTTTGAGGTGTCACCATAGCCAGGGGTCAGGGGTCAGGCTTCAGGGCCGCGACCTTTCAGAGCCGCGCGCGTAAGCAAGCGGGCAGTTGGTGGCAACCATTTGGGAATTGTTGCCACTGATTGCCCACTCGCTTACGCTCGTGGCTCGGACCCTCCTAACCCCTAACCCCTAACCCCTCAGATATGTTATGACCGGTGCGTGACTCTGGCGCACCACCGAACCCGCGAATTTTGGATTTGCGCGGCCCTTCTGTATAGCTACACGTTGGCATTCCTCCTGCAGATGTTTCGCGCCTATCTTTCGAGCGACCACATCACCAATATCTATTTTTATCTACAGCGGCCCGGCGCCTTCTGGCACAACTTTTTGTTCTGGTCGTCCTATCACCGGCCTCTCGGCGGGCTGGTCACGCTGACCCTTTATCGGATCTTCGGGCTGAATCCACTGGGCTATCAGATTGTCATGTTTCTGTTGTTCAGCCTCAATCTCGCTCTGATCTTTATCTTGTTGTGGCGGTTGACTCGCAACGTGTGGCTGGCAGCTGTGGCAGCCGCCATCGGCGCCATTCATCACGAATACGTGGATATCTGGTTCAATTTCGGAGCGATTTTCGAGCTCCTGGCTTTTGGTTTCATGATGATCGCTTTTCATTTGTATGTTTCCTTCCTGGAAAGCTCGGAACCGCGGCGCCGCCGGGTGCTGTATCTGGGTGCGCTGGCCAGTTACATCCTGGCGCTCAATGGAAAGGAAGCAGCTGCCGTTCTTCCCGCCATCCTTCTCGTGTACGAAGCGCTCTATCGCTTTGCGATTGGCCGGATGTTTCATCAAGCCTTCGATTTGGCTCGCCGCCTCGGACCCTTCTTCGTGGTGGCGGGTGTTTGCGCAGCCGGGAAGATCTTTTCGCGAGGTTCCATGGCGGCCGCGCAGGAGGCCTATCGCTACCATCTGGACGGGACAATCCTGCGCAATCTGGGCGTTTACGTGCAGGCTGTATTGCCCGACCTTGTCCCGTTCGAGAGGCTTGGAACGATTGTCGTTATCGTGTCGCTGGCGGGACTGGCGGTGGTTCTGCGCAGCCGGCACATGTTGTTTGGCTGGTGCTTTTTCCTGATTGCCCTGCTTCCAGTGCTGGGCTTGCCGCGGCACTGGGGGTTATTTCTCTACATCCCAATGGCTGGCGGCGGTTTGTACGCCGCCGCTTTGCTCGTCAGAATTCTTGCCCTGTTGAAACCGCTCGGACGGTTGGTAATGTCAGGGTTTTTTTCGGATTGGGAGGTCAGCCGCCGGCGTGTGTATCCCCTAGGGCTGCTCGTACTGCTGGGTACGCTTGTCTGGCTGCAACACGATCAATTTCGACGGGCCTCGCGCAACCTCTTCGTCTACCCCGGAAGGGAACGGGCTGCTTTCGCCGAGCAGTTGTTGGCTCGCTATGCCAAGCTGCCCGAGGGCAGCGCTCTACTGTTTGTGAAGTCTCCCTTTCCGGACTGGACGCTCCATATGTTTGTTTGGCTACGCTACGGAACCAACAATATCGAAGTATTCGCCGGTCCCACCCTGGACGCTGAAAAATTCCAAGCCAAAGCCCGATTCACAACGATTGCACATGCGTTTGACTATCGGGATAGGCGTCTCGAAGAAATCCGTCTGGAGCAGTTGCCGGCGCGACTTTTGCGGGCGAAAGAACTTGGCCGTGCCCACTGAAATTCGGCGCTGGGACTCAGATCGCACCCGCCTCGCACTGGTATACCTGGTCACCTTACCGTTCACGCTGCCGATGTTTCGCATGTATTTCACCGGCGACGACGCAGGAAACGTTTACTACTACGTGCAGCGCTCACACTGGCAGGCGCTTTACAACAACCTCTTCTTCTGGACTTCGTTTCGCCGCCCACTGGCCGGCCTGGTGTACCTGGTGCTGTATGACGTATTCGGATTCACTTACCCGCTGCCCTATTACCTGACCGGCTTTGTTGTTTTCAGCGTCAATCTGTCGCTGTTGTACTGGCTGTTTGTGCGCCTGACCGGCAACGGCTTTCTGGCCGCCATCGCCACGGCTGTGGCTTCCGTTCATCAGGAGATTGCCGACGTCTGGTACAACTTCGGCGCCTTGTACGAACTCCTGGCGTTTTGCGGGATCATGGCGGGTTTTCATTTCTATCTGAGTTTTCTGGAGGCGCCCGCTGGGCCGCGCCGCAAACGATTGTACTGGGCGACTCTGGCTGCATACGTCCTGGCGATCAATGGCAAAGAGGTCGCAGTGGTTTTTCCGGCGCTCTTGTTAGCCTACGAAGTTGTATACCGAATTCGATGGCAGACAATCGGGCCGATGTTGCGACAGGTCCTCGCCCGGCTAGTTCCTTTTTTTGCCGTTGCGGGGGTTTGCACCGCCGGCAAGACTTTGGGCAGCGAGGCGTTGTGGCGAGACAACCCGCTGTATCGCTATCACTTCGACGGGACCTTGATCGAGAATTTGCGCGGCTACATCGAGGTTGCGTTTTTGCGAAACCTCTCAATCTCGGCCGGGCATCTGACGCTTGTGCTGGCCGTCGCGCTGGCGTTGGCGTTATTGCTGCGCAGCCGTCACATGGTGTTCGGCTGGTTGTATTTCCTGATTGCCTTGCTTCCCGTCCTGGGGCTGCCGCGCGTCTGGGGTTTGTTTCTCTACATTCCTCTGGTGGGTCTGGCGCTCTACCTCACGTCGTTGCTGTTTGAGTTGGGAAGCCTCGTCGGCGCAAGCTTTCTGTCATTTTTCATGCCGCGGTGGGAACTACGGCGCCAGACCGCCTGGCTGGCACTGGCGGCGATGCTGGTGCTGCTAGGCGTTTTCCACTACGGGAGGTTCTTCGAGGCAGTCGACAAGCTTTTCCTGGCGCCTGCGCAGGAGCGCGCAATCTTCGCCCACCAGCTTTTTGCCCGATTTCCCGAATTACCCGACCGGGCGGGTTTACTGATTTTGAATTCCCCTCTGGAAGACTGGACGCTTCACATGACCATCTGGCTTCATTATGCAGAGTCGGGGATCCACGTGTTCGGAGGGCCGAACCTAAATGTTAAGGACTTCCCTGAGATTGCCCGCGACCTGCCCGAAGCCCATGCCTTGGACTACCGCGACCGCAAACTGGAGGAACTTTCGATGGAGGAATTAAAAGCAGGGGTCAGGCTTCAGGGGTCAGGGATCAGGGAACGTTAGGATGAGATTAGCTGGAGCTGTTGCGGCCTCGCGAAATGTTTCATACGCCCTGCGTTGGCCCGGACGTGATCGTCCCCGTTGACGTAATCGTGCTCGTTGACGTGGTCGGTTTTTCTTTTTGTCGCGGCGCAGCCGTCGGGTTGTAGTGAAAGTTCACAAATGATTCCGTAAGAGCGTCCCTAACCCCTAACCCCTGACCCCTGACCCCTGACCCCTGACCCCTGACCCCTGCTTTTGAGTTACAATTGCTTTCACACCATGAAAATGCATCAGACCGCGCTGGACTCGGCCAGCCAGGAGGGCTCGCCCACCAGACGGTTGTTGTTCTGGCTGGCCTTTACACTTCTGATCATCGTGGGCTTTTGCGCATACGCAGTCCGCGAGGTACACCTGCTGCGCCGGATGCAGGCCGATGTCATTGAAAAAAACCGCCGCGATTCACTGCAACTCATCCGGATCCAAAGTGATTTGTTCTCGCTCGCCATGGCGTTGCGCGACATTGTTGCGCAAATTGAGCCGTACCCCATAGCCGCTTGGCGCAACACCTTTGATCGGATCCGCTACGACCTTGGACAGGCAATCGTGTTGGAGAGATCGCTGGCTCCGGCGGGTCGGCCCGCCGGCCAGCATGAGCAGCTGCTCGGGTCGATTGATCGCTTCTGGGCAACCGCCGATGAAGTCTTCAGTCTGGCGCGGACGGGCCGGGAGAAAGACGCGCGGCAACTCGTACAGAGTCGCCTACAGACCCAGCACATGGAAGTTCTCGGCCTGGTATCACGATTGCTGGTCCACAACAACCAGGTCGAAGAGGAAGCCGCACGTTATGTCGATCAGATCTACCGCCGCGTCCAGAAGGAAATCTACGTCCTGGGATTCCTGCTGCTCTTTACGGTGGTCGTTACGGGCGCCTATCTGATTGCGTCCAATCGGAGGGCTTTTGAAAGCGTCACCCATCTGTCCGAACAGCTGCGCGTTCTATCCTGGCGGATGATCCGCATGCAGGAAGAGCTGCTGCACACCATCTCGCGCGAACTACACGATGAGTTCGGCCAGATCGCCACCGCCATGGGGACGCTGCTGGGCCGGGCCAAAAAAGGGCTGCCGGCCGAGTCACCGCTGGTCGCCGACCTGGTAGAGGTCCAGTCGATCGCTCAGCAAACACTGGAGAGAATTCGCACCCAATCGCGGCTCCTGCATCCAGTCATCCTGGATGACTTCGGCTTGGACAAGACGCTGCAGTGGTACGTCGACCAGTTCTCCCATCAGAGCGGCGTCCAGGCCGGTTATGTCAGCGAGGCGGTCGGATTTGTCTCCGAGCATACGGCCATTCACATCTATCGCATCGTCCAGGAAGCCCTCAACAACATCAGCCGCCACTCCGCTTCCACCGTCGCCTGGGTTCGTCTCAAGCATGTCGGGGATTTCTTTGAGCTCGAGATCGAGGACCGCGGCAAAGGACTACCCGTTGGGCTGGCGCCGGATGCCAACGTCGTCGGACTGGGTCTAATTGGAATGCGCGAGCGCGCCGAATTGATGGGCGGGAAGCTGTCGCTTCAGCGACCCCGCGACGGCGGGCTGCTTGTCTCGGTGCGGATTCCGTGCCGCGAGGTCGTCGTGCGCCCGGTTCCATTGCAGGCACGCGCGCAACGCCCGGCAGCAACGACTTTTGTGCAGGCGGCAGCCGGCGGCGGGCCATCGGCGGTGCGCCGATCCTCACCCGGCCGCGACCGCCAGGGAGCGGGCATCTCTAACAAATGATAAAAAAACAACGTCCCATCCGCGTCGCGCTCGTCGATGACCACGTCTTGGTGCGCCGGGGTTTTCGGCGGATTCTAGAAGATGACACCGGCATCCAGGTGGTCGGCGAAGCGGGCAACGGGCTGGAAGCAATCGCCCTGGCGCGAAGCGTTCGTCCCGACGTCTTCGTCATGGATATGGCGATGCCCGAAATGAGCGGCACGCATGCCGCCATGGAGATCCTGAAGACCCAACCCGATATCAAGATTCTGATTTTGAGCATGTACTCGGACGACCAATACGTCAAAAATGCGCTCGACGCGGGAGCCAAGGGATACATTCTGAAGAACGCCATCGAGACGGATCTGACGCGCGCCGTCCACGCGGTGGCTTCGGGACAGTCGTACCTAAGCCCGGGATTGTCCGATCTGCTGGTGCGAGCGCTGCAGTCGGGCTCGCTTCAGGAGGCGGCCCAGGACCCGTATGACAAATTGACGCAGCGCGAAAAGCAGGTTCTGCAGATGATCGCGCATGGCAAATCCAATAAGGAAATCGCGACGATTCTGAACCTCAGTGTGAATACCGTTTCGGTGCATCGGGCCAACTTGATGGAGACGCTGCAGCTGCATCGTACCGCCGAGTTGGTCCTGTTGGCCGTCAAGAAAGGCCTGGTCGTTCCGGAATGATCCGGCTTTTCACGGCGCTCGCTGTCTTTGCGCTGTCGGTTTCCCAGGCCGTCCCCCGCCAGGAAGCGGCTGCCCGGGACGCGGCGCCTCTCGGCTTCCGGTTCGAAGACGTGAGTCAGGCGGCCGGACTCCGCTTTGTCCACTACAACGGCGCGTTCGGAAAAAAGTATCTTCCCGAAACGTTGGGACCGGGCTGCGCCTTTCTGGATTTTGACCGCGACGGTCGCCTCGACATTCTGCTCATCAACGGAATGGACTGGCCGTCGCATAGCCGCCGGAAGTCCACCGCTGCTTTGTACCGCAACAACGGAGACGGCACCTTCGCCGATGCTACGTCCGGGTCGGGTTTGGACGTCGAGCTGTATGGGTTGGGAGTCGCCGTGGGCGACTTCGACAACGACGGATTGCAAGACCTCTTTATCACCTGTGTGGGCCAGAGCCGGCTTTTTCGCAACCGCGGGGACGGCCGCTTTCTCGATGTGACGGCGGCGTCCGGACTGGCCGGCAAAACTGGATTCAGCACCTCGGCGCTGTGGTTCGACTATGATCGAGATGGACGGCTGGACTTGTTTGTGTGCAACTACGTTCGCTGGACGCCGGAGACAGACCTGTACTGCAGCCTCGACGGAAAGCAAAAGTCGTACTGCACACCCGAGGCGTATCCGGGAACGACGAGCTGGCTGTTTCGAAACGCGGGTAAGGGCCGAATGGAAGACGTCACGGCGAAATCCGGCCTGTTCGATGCCACATCCAAGTCGCTGGGTGTGACCACCCTCGACTATGACATGGATGGGTGGCCCGACTTGTTTGTTTCCAACGACACGCAACCCAACAAGCTGTATCGCAATAACCGCAACGGGACCTTCAATGAAGTGGGGAGCCAGGCGGGCGTGGCCTTCAGCGAAGATGGTCGGGCGCGCGCCGGAATGGGCGTCGACTCAGCCGACTTTGACAACAGCGGATTTCCGGGCGTCGTCGTTACGAACTTCTCGGGCGAGGGGGTCGGCCTGTACTATCCCGTCGGCGAAGGACTCTTTGTAGATCAGGCGCCGCGCTCCAGCGTCGGCCAACTCACTCGCATGACGCTTGGGTTCGGCTGTTTCTTTTTTGACGCCGACCTGGATGGGTTGCAGGACTTGCTGGTCGTCAACGGCCACATCGATCAGGCGATCGATGCCGTGCAACCGCGTGTCCGGTTCGCTGAGCCTCCCCACTTGTTCCAGAATTTGGGCCAAGGGCGTTTTCGCGATGTGGCCGCGAAGGCCGGCGCCGCATTCTCCCAACCGAAAGTTGGACGCGGCGCCGCCTTTGGCGATTATGACAATGACGGGGACACCGACATTCTGCTGACGACCAACGCCGGCCCTGCCTACTTGTTTCGCAATGACATTGGCAACGGTCATCGAAGTCTGCGCCTGAGCCTGCAGGGTGTGCGCTCCAACCGCGATGGAATCGGCTCCAGAGTTCAGGTCAGCACCGGCGGCGCCCACTTCTGGAAGAGGGTCAAGAGCGGGTCGAGTTATCTGTCCGGGTCGGAGCTGGCTCTGACGTTCGGTCTGGGCCGGCGTCAGAATATCGAGAGTGTTCTGGTCGAATGGCCCAGCGGCCTGAAGCAAACGCTGAAAGGTCTGGCGCCGGGTTTCGCGTACCAGGTTGTGGAAGGGAAGGGCGCGGAGCGGATTGTCAATCGATGAGTGGTTGAGGTCCGGGCCGCGACCGTAACGGAGCGGGCAATCGACAAAGTACGGACTAAGGACTAAGGACGAAGTACGAAGGACTAAGGACTAAGGACGAAATTAGTTAGTGCACTCGTCCTTCGTCTTTCGTCCTTCGTCTTTCGTCCTTCGTCCTTCGTCCTTTGTACTTCGTCCTTCGTCCTTCTCGAACCCAAGTTAAAACCCTAATGCACTCTCCCCACGATTTCGACCAACTCCGCAGAACGTTCCTCGGTTTGTTCGGCGAAGGACCGCAAGAGGCTCGCCTGTTCAGCGCCCCAGGACGGATTGAAATCGGCGGCAATCACACCGACCACAATCACGGGCGCGTTCTGGCGGCGGCCGTTGACCTGGACTCTACCGCCTTGGCGCGATCGACCGAGTCGGGCCGCATTCGAGTCCATTCGGCCGGCTACCCGGGAGTCTTTGAAGTAGACCTCAACGGCGATTGGACGGCCGCACGCGCCGATGAGAAGGAGAGTCCGACGGCGTTAATTCGGGGTGTGGCGTCCGGCCTGGCCGGCCACGGCGTACCGATCAATGGTCTAGACGCTGCCGTCGACAGCCGAATCGGCGAGGGCTCAGGGCTGAGTTCTTCGGCTGCCTTCGAGGTTCTGCTTGCAACCGCTCTCAACGACCTGTGCGGAGCAGGTAGAGTCGACCAACGCCAAATAGCCGGGCTCTGCCAACGGGCTGAACGAAATTATTTCGGGAAACCGACCGGCCTGATGGATCAGACTGTCTCTGCCCGGGGCGGGACACTTTTCATCGATTTTCGCGATGCCGAAAACCCTCTCATCGAACCAATCATTTTCGATTGGGAGGCGGCGGGACTGCAGATCGTTGTGGTCAACACGGGCAGCAGCCACGCCGATTTGACTGCAGAGTACGCCGCCATCACCAGCGAGATGCAATCGGTTGCATTTGCGCTGGGCGGAAGCGTTTTGCGGGATATCAGCCGGGATGATTTTCTGGCTCAAATGGGAGCGCTGCACGGGCGGGTCAGTGATCGCGCCCTACTGCGCGCGCTGCATTTTTTTGATGAGGATGACCGCGTGGTAAGGCAGGTGGCTGCGCTTCGAAGCGGCGAAGTTGGTGAGTTTTTGAAACTAGTCGGGGACTCAGGGCGTAGCTCGTGGATGTTCTGCCAGAACTGCTATCGTCTCCCCGGGCAGCAGGGAATTCCCATCGGGCTGGCTGCCAGCGGAGCCATCCTCGAGGGCAGTGGCGCCTGGCGCGTGCATGGCGGCGGTTTTGCGGGAACCATTTTGGCGTTTGTTCCAAAGGACCGCCTCACCCGATACCTCGAAACGATGGATGCGTTGTTTGGCCAGGAAGCCTGCGAGGTTGTGACAATCCGAAAGGCGGGGGCAGGAAGACTAAAAACTAAGGACTAAGGACGAAGGACTAAGTACGTCGGTTCATAAGTACACTAACGTATTTGTCCGGGCCTATGCTGCGGCCTTGCGAGAAGCCCCGGGAGCATTTTGCATCTTGTTGAGTAACGCCGCAAGATCGCGGCGGGTGAATT
>JBPCNK010000179.1:0-3512 GCA_051001345.1 Acidobacteriota bacterium
AATTCACCCGCCGCGATCTTGCGGCGTTACTCAACAAGATGCAAAATGCTCCCGGGGCTTCTCGCAAGGCCGCAGCATAGGCCCGGACAAATACGTTAGTGTACTTATGAACCGACGTACTTAGTCCCGCGTCCTTAGTCCTTAGTCCTTCGTCCTTAGTCCTTAGT
This sequence comes from Acidobacteriota bacterium, assembly GCA_051001345.1. Lineage (GTDB taxonomy): Bacteria > Acidobacteriota > UBA6911 > JACQSX01 > JBPCNK01 > JBPCNK01. Next base: position 168 of record JBPCNK010000179.1, read on the forward strand.
TTCGCTTCTTGAGGCTCGCCAGATATTCCAACAGATCAACGATCTGCCCCTCGGTCATGTGCTCGACCAGATCTTCGGGCATCAAAGAGAGGCGGCTGCGGCGGCGTGAAGTGATTTCAGACGGTGCAAAACGGAGTTCGTCGCCCGTGTCGGTAATGACGGTGACGCGCTGCGGCGTGTCTTCGATCAGGATGCCGGTCACCAAGCCTTGCGTTTTGGTTTGCAGAATCCACAGATAGTATTCCGGCGCAATACCGGCGCTGGGGTTCAAGATGGACTCCAACAGCGCTTCCTTTCCCAACTTGTTTCCAATGTCGGACAGATTCGGCCCAGCCAGTTTCTTTCCTCCCAGATCATGACAACCGCTACAACGCGCACCACTGACGGACCGAAACACGGTCCTTCCGCGCTCGACACTGCCCGTGCGAGCGGCCAGTTCGCGCGGCGACGGAAGCGGACGGCGGTTGCGGCCGTGCGGCGGAGGAAGCAGCTTCTCGGCACGTTTCTTGATTTCGGGATTGCGGCTGGCGTTGGCGACACGGCTGGCGGTGCTGCGCAGCTCGGCAGGGAGCCGGCGGCCCTGTTCCAGGTCGAGTAGTATTTTCAGGCCTGGCTCGGAACGCCCGAGCGCTTTGACCGCTTCGACTCGAACTTCGTTGGGCGCCCGGGTCCGCACGATTGCCGAGAGTTTTCCTTCCAGGCCGGGCGTCCTGGTAAAACCCAGGGCCCGCACCGCGGCCACGCGCAACGGTACCGCTCCGCTTTGCGCCAGCTTCTCCAACTCGGGGACGTACGCTTCGCTTCCGGATTTTCCCAGCGCTACAATCGCCGCAACCCGAACTTCTTCGGGAGCGCTGGTCGATCGCGCCAGCGTGCTGACTGCATCGGCGTAATCCGGCTCGCCCAAGTCATCGATCAGCGCTAGCGCCGCCTTCTGCAAACGCCCATCCTTCAGCGCCGCCGTCACCATGCTGACGACCAGTGGGTCCTTGCGCAACGGGATCCACTGGCTGAACAGTTGACGCGACAGATGCTTGAGCGCCTTATCTGCCAGCTCCGATGACGTGGAGCTCCCGGCCACCAATGCAGCAACCGTCCTTCCAGCTTCCTCCTGCGGAAACACGGCCAGCGCATCGAGGGCTTCCATTCGCTGCGCCACGGTCAACTCTCCACTTTGCGCGCTGGCGATAAGAAACGCGAGCGCATCGGATGGACGCATTTCCCAGATCAGGTGTCCGAGGCGCGTACTCCATCGTTCAGGAGATGCTTGTCGCAACCGTGCGTATACTGCGTTTTCGCGGCCGCGAGCGGCGATCCCCAGCGCTTCCAGGTACCAGCGATCGCGGCCATCGTAACGCCGGCACAATTCGACCAGCGGATCGAGCGCCGTCGCCGTAGGCAGATGCTGTAACGCTAGGGCCGCCTCGCGTCGTACCAGGGACGAAGGATCGGTGACGAACCTCCCGACGATCGACGCGACGTCGGCGTCAAGGGCGCGCCGGGTACGCAGTCCGAGAATCCTGAATGCCGGGTCGGGATCCTGCAGCGCCTGCTCGATAGCCGGCTGTCCCTGGACGAGCGCGCCGAGCAGCCACAAGGCGCGCGCCTTCAAGACCCGGTCTGACTGCTGCCACATCGATTGCAGCACTGGCAGTGCCTCAGCGCCGCGGCTCTTCAGTCGGTCGTACGCTAGATACCGGACCGATTGGGCCGGCGAGCCAAACGCCGCCGCCAAACCGCCATTACTCTGCAAATCAATCGGAACTGGCGCGGGCCGGTGTCCGGCCGGCGCCAGACGATAAATCCGTCCGCGTGCGGTGTCCTCCATCAGGTGACCGCCAACGGCCGGGTCCACCCAATCGCTGATGAAAAGCGACCCGTCCGGCGCCACGCAGATATCGGAGGGCCGAAACCAATCGTCGCGAGATTCCACAGTGCTCTCAACGTCGGCGGCGTATCCGGCGCCGTCTGACTTCAACCGGTAAGTCGCAATCATGCCCTTGCCGGCTTCGGCATGCAGAAGCTGGCCGCGATAACGCTCCGGCAGTAATTGGCCTTCATACACCACCAGCCCGCAGGGCGCGCCGGCGCCGGTTCGCAGGATATTCGGCATGACTCCAGGCAACTCTGCGTGGAAATGCGTTCCACGATCTTCGCGCCAGCTGCGGCCGCCCGGTCCCCAGAATCCGAAGTTCCCGCCCTCCACCACTTCGTTGACGCGTACCCAGGCGTTGCCGTCATCATCGTTATCTGTCTGCCAGACGCTTCCGAAGGAATCAACCGCCAGTTCATACGGATTGCGAAAATTGTGACCGAGCACCGTCATGTCCGTTCCATCGGGATTGACTCGGAGCGCGCAGCCCGCATAGTAGGGGCCCTGCCGGGAACTGGCCAGACGTTGGCCCGACCGGTCGGTGACATCGAATCCCTGGTCTCCACTGTTGAAGTAATACCGGCCGTCGGGTCCGAACACGACGGCGTGCAACCCGTGATCGTGGTCAACTCCTCTCCATCCGGTCAACAGCACTTCTTTTCCGATGACCCGGTCCTGATCGTCTTTGGTGTAGACGATCATGTCGGGAGACTGCGAAACAATGACGCGGTTGCCCAGGACGGCGATCCCCAGCGGAGAACGCAGGGCCGGGTCCTGCACAAAGACTCGGGACTTGTCCGACTTTCCATCGCCGTCGCTGTCTTCCAGAATTACAATGCGGTCGCCTGCCGGCCGAAAATCGGGGCGTCCCCAGCGGCGGTAGTTGACCGCTTCGGCCACCCACACGCGGCCGCGCTCGTCGACATCGATATTGGTTGGGTTGACGACGTCCGGGTTAGCGGCCCATAGCGTCAGCTCAAGACCTTCGGCCAACTTGAATCCACTGGATACAGGGGAAGTTCTTTTTTGAGAATGAAGCGGTGCGATCCACAGGGCCAGGCCCACAAGTACGGCGAAGCACATTCGACGGGAAGTCATGGCGCGAAAATAACACGGGATTACGAATTACGAGTTACGAATTACGAGTTACGAAGGAATTACTTCTGGTTGCGGTTCGTATAGTCGGCGTCATTCATGGCCAACGTCGTTCCAATGTTTTTTTGGGCGATATTGTACTTGCGGCTTGCGCGGATTAAACGGATTGACACGGATTAACACGGATTACTTGCTGATGAGTTCAACTCAGACCCAAGCCGCCTAATCCGCTTAATCCGTGTTAATCCGCGCTAGCCCAACTTCCGCGGTTTTCTGACCAAAATCCTTTATTGATGCGGTGTTGCGTCTTCCGTTAGTCACTACTCCGGCTCCCCAGCAGCCACCCTATGCCAGGTTTTCACCGGATTGATGACCTC
>JBPCNK010000180.1:0-8596 GCA_051001345.1 Acidobacteriota bacterium
CGGCCCGCTCCCTCACGGTCGCGGCTCTGTTGGTGCTCCGTCGCCGGCCTGCGGCATACGGCATACGGCATACGGTTGCGGCTACGCGCGCGGCCCTTACTGGTAAGATGCACACATGATTTCAACCATCCTCTTGTGCGCATGGGTTGCTTTGGCGGCCCCTGCTGGAAACGCGAATGCTACTGCAGTGCATCTCCTGCGTGTGCCCGACGCCGGAATCCAGCCGCAATCGGCACGTGACGAGCGTGGACGACTGCACCTGATTTACTTCAAAGGTCCTGCCCGCGGCGGCGACATTTTCTATGTGCACTCCAATGACAGCGGCGCGACGTTCTCGCCGCCGCTGGCCGTCAACAGCCAGCCGGGCAGCGCCATTGCCGCAGGCAACGTACGGGGCGCCCATCTGGCCGTCGGCAAAAACGGACGTGTGCACGTTGCCTGGATGGGTGCGCGCCTGCCGACTGAACCCGGAGGCTTGCACTTAAGTCCAATGCTGTACGCGCGGCTGAACGGCGCCGGCAATGCTTTTGAGCCGCAACGCAACCTGATTGGCTCCGCTTACGGTCTGGACGGCGGCGGTTCGGTCGCAGCCGACCGGTCCGGTAACGTCTACGTCGTCTGGCACGCTCCCGAACCCGGCAAACAGGGAGAGGCCGATCGCCGCGTCTGGGTCGCGCGGTCAAGCGATTCGGGAAAGACCTTCGCACCGGAAAGGGCCGCCATCGCCGATTCGACGGGCGCCTGTGGCTGCTGCGGGATGCGCGCGTTTGCCGACCCGTCCGGAGGGCTTTATATCTTGTACAGATCTGCCAGCGAGATTGTCCATCGCGACATGTATCTGCTGGCCTCCCGCGACAAAGGCCGCAGCTTCCAGCGGACCAAGGTCGGAGAATGGCAAGTCGGTCATTGCGTCATGAGCACGGCCTCTCTGGCCCTCAACGGCCCTTCGATTCTCGCTGCGTGGGAAGACGAGGAACAGGTGCACGTCGGCCATGTCAAACCGGGCTCGGCAACCCTGCTGAACTCCGCTCCGGCGCCCGGGCCGGCATCGAAACGCAAGCATCCTTCCGTGGCGAGTAATAGTCGAGGGGAGACGCTGCTGGCCTGGACGGAGGGAATGGGCTGGCAAAAAGGCGGGCGTCTGGCCTGGCAAATCTACGACGCGCAGGGACGACCGACCGATCAGCACGGAAGCGCCGAAGGAGTTCCTGCCTGGAGTTTGATCTCCGCAGTGGCGCGCGCCGACGGCGGGTTCACGATTTTTTATTAATCGGGCAACTCAAAAGCCAATTCGACCTTTTTGCTCTTGTCTAAAATGAGTACTGTCCGAATCACCCGCTGATCAACTTCCTTGCATTCCCGCCCCCTGCCCACTGGCCATGGCTCTTTAAGAGAATTGCTAAATTCCAACAAAAGCCGATATCGTACTTGCGCCTCAGCGCGGATTAATCGGATTAACACGGATTAACACGGATTACTTGCAAACGTTGGGATTGAGACGTGCTGGAAGCCGGTGCCACCTCCGCGGAATCGACCTCTTGCTCTTATCTTATTAGACCTTACTTCCTAAATATCTTACTTTTGCTCATAGGCTTGCTCCAAAGTTTCTATGTCAAGTTTATCCATCTGAAGCATTGCCTTCATCACTCTGTTCGACTTTACAGGGTCTGGGTCCCTCAGCATCTCGAATAGAGCGGAAAGTTCATCGCCTCTTCAGCTTTGTCATCGAACCACAAGAACGGGACAATTGTTTGCATAATTTCCCTTCGCTAGTGGACTGTAACATCTGAATTGATACCAACAACATTGATCCTAGTGACGCTCTGCGGTGCAGTGAAAAACGGCTTCCCCACAGAGACCCAGAGGACACAGAGAAAACACAGAGAAAAACTTCGTGCAAACGGCGGGCTGTCCGTAATTCAAAGTATGCATCTCAACGAACTTGATGAGGTAGTCAGCGGGACTGCGATCGAAGTTCATAAGAGTCGTAAGCCCGCTTTTCTCTGTGTTCCTCTGTGTCCTCTGTGTCTCTGTGGTGAAGCTGGTCAAAAATTGGCCCCACCCAGGCCGCCTGCGGAAACGGGTCAATATTGTTGGTACCAATTCAGATGTTACAGGCCACTAGTCCTTGGTCCTTTGTCCTTTGTCCTTATAGTCCTTAGTCCTTAGTCCTTTCTCACCTCGTCTTTCGTACCTCGTACCTCGTACCTAGCCCGGGTATTTCCACGGCGCGCGGTACGGGCGGCTCAGCAACTCGTTGGCCTTGGCATCCCCGATAATCTGTTCCTTGTCGCCGTCCCACTCGACGCTGCGTCCCAGCTTGAGTGACAGCATGCCGAGCAGGCTCATGTTGGTCGAGCGATGTCCGACTTCGATGTCGCATAGCGACGGCTTGCCGCTTTTGATGCTCTGCAGAAAATCGGCAAACAGCTCGCGGATGTTTTGATCGTCGGGCTTATTTAACTTCGGATCCTCGTGCAGGACCGCCTTGCGGCTGTCCACCGGGTAGAACGACCAGCCGTCCTGCCAGCCCATGTGAAAGGTCCCTTCGGTCCCGTAGAAGTAACAACCGAGATTGGTTTTCTCGGCCTGGTTGTGCGCATACTGGCGATGCTCCCAGACAGCCGTAAACGTCTCGAACTCGAAGGTGGCAACCTGCGTGTCGGGCGAGTCGGTCGTGTCCTGTTTGATGTGGCGGCCGCCGGTCGAATAAATCTTGCGCGGATACTTCTCCTCGGTCCACCACAGGATCTGGTCCATCCAGTGAATTCCCCAGTCTCCGAGCGTCCCGTTGGCGTAGTCGAGAAATTGCCGGAAGCCCTTCGGGTGGATCGTTTTGTTAAACGGGCGCAAAGGCGCCGGTCCGCACCACATGTTCCAGTCCAGGCCCGCCGGCGGCTCGGAATCCGGCGTCTTTACTCCGGTGCCTCCGCCATAGTGGACAAACGCGCGAACCATTCCTATCTTTCCCGCCTTGCCCGACTTCAAAAACTCGATTCCCGACCGATTGTGTGGTGAGGCGCGGCGGTGCGTGCCAACCTGAACGATCCGTTTGTTGGCCCGCGCGGCCCGCACCATCGCGCGGCCTTCACGAATCGTGTGCCCAATCGGTTTCTCGACGTAGACGTGAGCGCCCGATTCCACAGCGGCAATCATCACCAGAGGATGCCAGTGATCGGGTGTGCCGACAATGACGATCTCGGGCTTCTCGCGAGCCAGGAGCTCGCGGTAGTCCTTGTATTTCTTGGGCTGCTCTCCGGACAACTTCTGGACTTCGGCGACGGCCGGGCCGAGCTGGTTTTCGTCGACATCGCACATCGCCACGACTTTGCACTCGCCCGACTCGATGGCGCAGCGCAGGATGTTCATGCCCCACCATCCGGAGCCCACCAGCGCGGTAGTGTACTTTTTGTTCTGGGCGCCCAGGATCGGCAACGTCGAAAAACCGACTCCGGCCGCCACGGTCGTTTTGATAAAGGTCCTGCGGTTGGTTTCCATAGGCGCGATTCTTGGCGGGAACGGCCTCCGCCGTCAAGCGGTCTTTGCTAAGATGAAGCCGGCATGAAACTGAGGATCATTGCAACGGGAGGAACCATCGATAAAACCTACTCGTCGCACACGAGCAATTTCGAGGTAGACGAGCCTCAGATCGGCGAATTGCTGCGCCAGGCCAACGTCAGCTTTGAGTTCGAAGTCGAGTCACTGCTCAAGAAGGATAGCCTTGAATTCACCGACCAGGACCGCCGGCTCATTCGCGACCACGTCGCCCGGGCGGCCGAACGCCACATCGTCATCACGCATGGGACCGACACGATGATCCAGACGGCCAAGACCCTGCTGGACATTCGCGACAAGGTGATCGTCCTGACGGGCGCCATCAAGCCGGCGCAGTTCAAAGAAAGCGACGCCGAGTTCAATATCGGAGTCGCGTGCGCCGCGGCCCAAATCCTGCAGCCCGGTGTTTACGTTGCCATGAACGGACGCATCTTTATTCCCAGCCGTGTTACGAAGAATCTGGAGTTGCAGAGATTTGAAGAAATGTGAGGCAGGGGTCAGGATTCAGGGGTCAGGATTCAGGGTTGCAAATTGAAAGGCAATCCGCAATCGTCAATGAATCCGCAATCCGAAATCCGCAATCCGCGATTCCCTAACCCCTGACCCCTGACCCCTGACCCCTGCTTTTGAGCAACTCGGCGCCATTCTCAAAGAGAATCCGCTGTCGGACCGCGCGATCGGGAACCAGCTCCGCCAGCGCCGCCAGTGACTTCTCGGCGAGGCAACTCCCGCTGGTAACGCTTGCGCCGCGTCCATCGTGGCAGTTGCAGTCGCTGCCCCAGATCAACCGGCGGCTGTGTCTTTGCAAAAAGCCCGTGGCGAATTCCGGGTCGCGCGTCAGCGAATTCAGCCCCGATCCGGCGGATAGATCACCGTACAAATTCGGGTAATCGGACAGCAACCGATCGGTCAAACCGCCCGCCTTCACGCGGCCCGGAGGATACATCACGAGCGGATTCAAGTCGGCGCTGATATTTCCCCACCATGTCTGGGCGTGACCGATAAATTGAACCCGTGGATAGGCCTTCAGAATTTTTTCGAACCGCTCGATGCCGGTGTTATACATTTCGTGCTCGAAATGCAGCAGCACGGGCACGCGCATCTCCTCGGCCAGCTTGTAGACGCGGTGCATCTCGGGAGAATCGACCGCAACGTGAAACTTCATCTCGCCGATGCCAACGGCGCCGCGCCGGATATTGCCGCGCAGCACGTCAATGGCACGCGATTCGGCCGGATCGCTGCAGGTAAAGCGAACAAATCCCGGCTGCCGGCTTTCAAAGTCGGCGCAACTGCGGTTGCCGCCGACAATCCTGAGCATCCATCCTTCACCGGGCAAAAGGACAGTGGTTTGAATCTGAAAGCGGCGCTGGTGAGCCAGCAACTGTTCATCGCTGCGGCCTATGTAGTTGGTATGCTGGTGCAGATCGAAGATTGGTTCGCCGGCGCCGGCCACCAGCGTCGTCGTGACCAATGCGGAAATACCTGTCAGGAATTCTCGCCGGCTTGCATGTGCCATGATAGAGAGATTATATAAGGAAATGACTATCACCGAGCCGCGCGCGTCAGCAAGCGGACAATCCCGGCGACTGATTGCCCGCTTCCTTACGGTCGCGGCCCTGTGCCTTTTCGCCTGCCGCGGCAGACAGCTTGATACCGGCGCCTTATCCCCCGAAGAATCGATTCGCGCCTTTCGTTTGAGCGATGACTCTTTCCAGGTCGAGGTTTTCGCCGCCGAGCCGCACGTGGTCGATCCCGTCGAAGTGGTGTTCGACGAAGATGGCCGAGCCTATGCAGCCGAGATGCGTGATTATCCCGAAGATCCCCCGCCGGGCCAGCCGCCGCGCAGCCGCATCCGCTTGATGGAAGACACCGACGGCGACGGCAGAATCGACCAGTCAACGATCTTTGCCGAAGGCCTGTTGCAGGTCACCAGCCTGATGCCGTGGAAGGGCGGCTTGATTGTCACCTCCGCTCCGGACATTCTGTATTTGAAGGACACCGACGGGGACAAAAGGGCCGATCTGCGCGAGGTTCTCTTCACCGGTTTTGCGCTGGTCAATTCGGAGAGCCGCATCACCAATCTTCGTTTCGGCGTCGACAATTGGATCTACGCTTCCAACAACGGGCAGTACGGGAATATTGCATTCAAACGCCGTCCCGATGCGGCGCCTCTGGCGGTCCTGGGCGCCGATTTTCGTTTCCGCCTGGACCGCGGCCTGTTTGAAGCCGAGTCGGGACCGGCCCAGTTCGGACTGACGATCGACGGCTGGGGTCACCGCTTCATCACCGAAAACACGACACACACGCGCCACGTCGTCGTGCCGCGGCGCTACCTGTTGCGGAATCCGTTTTTTACCTCAGGACCGGCGGCCGTCGACATTTCCGATCACGGGCGTCCGGCAAAAATGTTTCAACTGACGCCCCCGCAGGACTGGCGCCGCATCCGCACTGAAATGCGCCAACAGCGCTACAAGGAGAACAAGCTCGATCGAAAAGAAATCGCAGCCGGCACGTTTACGGGCGCTTCCGGAGCGACGTTGTATATCGGCGATACCTTTCCAGAGCAGTATCGCGGGTCGTTGTTTACCGGCGACGTAGCCGGCAACCTGGTCCACCGCGATGTGCTGCGCCCAGACGGCGCCACGTTTGTGGGCAGCCGAAGTCCTGGAGAGCAGGACCGTGAGTTTCTAGCTTCGACCGATCCCTGGTTCCGTCCGTGCAATTTTGCAACGGGCCCCGACGGCAACCTCTATGTCGTCGATATCTACCGCGAGTTCATCGAAACGCCAGAATCGGTGCCCGAAGAACTGAAGAAGAACATGAATTTTTACAATGGCGACACGCTCGGGCGGATCTATCGCATTGTTCCCAAAAACGGCGCCGCGCGCCGGGCACAGCCGCGCCTCAGCCGGGCTGCTGCATCCGAACTGGTCGCGTTGCTGGAGCATCCCAATGGTTGGTGGTCGTCGACGGCGCAACGATTGCTGTTAGAACGTCAGGATCGCTCGGTTGTCGAACCGTTGCGCCGCATGGCTGTCGCCAGCAAGGTGCCTGAAGCCCGTCTGCGCGCGCTCTACGCACTGGACGGGCTGTCGGCGCTTGACGCGGATCTGGTATCGGGCGCGCTCAAAGACGGCCAGCCCGGCGTGCGCGAAAACGCCCTGCAGATGGCCGAAGCCTATCCGCAACTTCAGTCTGCGTCGGCCGCGCTCATCGACGACTCGTCCTTGCGGGTTCAATTCCAGTTGGCGCTGAGCCTGGGCGGAACCGGCAACATGAAAGCCCTCCGCACGCTGGCCACGCTGGCCGATCGACATGCGGACAACTCGTGGTTTGGCACCGCGATTCTCAGCTCACCCCACGCCGCTTCCACTCGCATGATCCAGTTGCTGCTCGATCAAACCCAGTTCTTTCAGCGCGCTGCTCCCGAACGGATCCGCTTTGTCGAGCAACTGGCGGCGATTTTGGGCGCTCGTGCCAATGCGGCCGAAATCGACCGCTGGCTGGAGGTGCTCGCCGGCGCTCCAGCTTTCAAAGGCGTCCAGTGGCAAACTGCCGGCCTTGCCGGCTTGGGCCGCGGGTTGGCTCTGACCGGCGTGCGTTTGAAAATTCCGAGCGTCGAAAGGCGCCTGGCAAGCTGGCTGGCCGATTCGGCGCCATCGGTTCATACGGCAGCACTGCGCGTGGCTGAACACTTCGAAATGCGAAGCCTCGTGGAAATTTCCCGCCGGCAGGCGCTTGACGCATCCCTTGCGCCGGCGCGGCGCGCCGCTGCGGTCCAATTGCTGACAAGCGCTCCGTTTGAATCGGTCCGAGCCGTCTTTGAAAGCTTGCTGACAACGGCTACGGACGCCCAACTGCTGGAGACAACCATTTCCGCTCTCGGCCGCTTTGATCATCCAGACAGCGGACCCCTGGTTATTTCCCGTTGGAAGACGCTGGGGCCCGAGGCCCGCGCCCGCGCCCTGGCTGTTCTGCTCAATCACCGCACGCGTGTCCCGCTGCTGGCTTCCGCGCTCGAGACAGGTCGCATCGAACCGGCAGCGCTGGATCTGGCTGCTCGCGAGCAGTTGCTGCAGAGCCCCGATCCAGCGGTTGCTGCCACCGCCCGCAAGCTTTTCGCCAAACCGGCCGTGGATCGCCGCCGTCTCCTCGACGACTACAGCAACACGCCGCAGCATTCCACCGACCCTGCACGCGGCCGCGCTGCATTTGAGAAGAATTGCGCCTCCTGCCACCTGGCGCTGAAGGGAAAGCGCCGCGTCGGCCCCGATCTGTCGGGTGTCAGCAGTCAGACACGGCTGCAGCTTCTGGAAGCCATCCTGGATCCGAGTCGTTCCATTGCGCCGCGCTATCTCAATTACATCATCACGACCCGAGATGGACGGATTCTGGACGGCCTGATTTTGGCGGAGACACCCGGGACGATCACGCTGCGTTCGGGCAGCGGCCAGGACGAAACGGTTCTACGCGCAAACATCGAGCGGATTCGAACCACCGGCGTGTCGCTAATGCCCGATGGGTTTGAAAAGATCTTAACGAAGCAGGATGTGGCCGATGTGATCGGGTATTTACAGGGGAGATAGCGGTGCCGCGCGCGTAAGCAAGCGGCCCCTTGCGTCAGGCTTCAGACTCCAGGCTCCAGGCTTCAGGGAATACAAGGAAACACCTGGCATCACCACAGCGTTTATGAATCCGGGGGATTCACCAGCCCGGATGATAAGGACGCAGCGTCCGACGGTGCCGCCGATGGCAGTGCCGTACCCGGAAGGGTACGGGTAATCGATGACGACCACGTGCTCGTACACGAGCACGGTCAATCGTCGTTCTTTCGCCCCTGCGGGGCTGCGCGAAACTCTGCCCCCAACCCCCAGGGCTCACGCCCTGGGCTTTATTATTTGCCCCCTGCGGGGGCACGTCATTCGGCCCTCCGCATCGGAAGGGTGAGAGGCTGTTGGGCCTGTGGCAAGAGTCAAACGAAGGCCGCCCCGCAGGGGCGAAAGATGAAAGCCCAGGGCGTGAGCCGGCGTAAGCCCTAGTG
>JBPCNK010000181.1:0-20222 GCA_051001345.1 Acidobacteriota bacterium
TGAACAACCCCTGCTTTTTCATGGCAGGATTCGGAAGCTAGTGTAGTGTCCGAGAAACAACTAGACAATACGCAGAAGCTGGAGGCGAACGGAATGCGGCGACAATCACAGGGCCGCCGAGCGTAAGCGAGCGGGCAATCTTCTGCAACCAGCGCCCACAAAGCGATTCGAATCTAAGGACATTACTCTTGGCCACTTGCGAACCGACCCAGCCGCGACTTTCGCCCGCTCCCTTACGGTCGCGGCCCGGTGCTGGCCGCTCGGCTTCGGGGCTGAGGCACCTGGGCTGAATCTGTTCGCCTTAGCTGCGTATTGTCTAGTTATTTCTCGGACACTACACTAGCTTCCGAATCCTGCCATGAAAAAGCAGGGGTTGTTCAGTGCCGCGACCGTAGGGACCGGGTCCATGCCGCCTGACGCCGGCAGCACGATCGCGATCGAAGTCAGAATTTTTTCAAGCCGGCACGACGCCGAACTTTCGGAAGAAGTTGGCTGTGATTTTCTGGACCCGCTCGTCCGGACCGTGGGGACGGCCGTGGTGTGAATGCGGAATGGTCAGCCCCGGAGGCGCAGCCAATCCAATGGCCCAGAAGATGGTGGAGGCGTTGAAAACCCAGTTCCCTTTGGGGCCTGGATAGACGGTCGCCGTATAGTGGGAAGTTTTGAACCCACCCGTGATGGGTGTTCCGGCGGCGATCACTTCCAGCCCCGGGATCTTGGCCGGATCTCCATGGAATTCCCACCCCACCAGTCCCGGGATGCGGTCTCCGTTCTTCATGCCGGTTCCGTCGAAAATCCAGTGATCGGCCTTAGTCACAATCCAGTCGGCCGAACCGTTGAATGGGTAAACGGTGCGAGCGCCGATGAGTGTGTTTTCGTTGGGAAAATCGCCTTCGAAGGGACCCATGATGCCGGTCTGTTCCTCTTCGGCCGTGACTCCTCCGAAACGGCCCACCCTGTAGATGATGCGATGGGGTTGACCCTTCGGGTCGGGCTTGACCGCTGCGCGCTTCCCGGCTGGAGTCAAGAGTGTGCGGGCGTCGATCGGCTCCGGTTTGGCCCCGCCGGGATCCAGCGCAATGGCCCACATGAGGCTGTTGCCGGACAAGAAGCCCACGTTGAGTCCGTTGGCCACGGCATTCTTCACGTTGTGGAACATGTCGAGTGTCCAGTATTCGTCGTGTCCCACCGAAAGAAAACCCTTGACGCGCTTCAGACCCTGGGCGTCTCGGTGGGTATCGACGTTAGAGCAGTAGGTCACGTCGTAGCCTTGCCGCTCGATCCAGTAGGAGAGCTGGAACTCCCAGAGGAGAAACTCGCCGGAGCCCTGAGAAAGGGGTTGATCGACCACCTGCGGGTACTTGCCGTACGGCCGGTCGAAACTGACCCAGGTCCGGGAGCTGTGCGGCTGATGTGGAGGATCGCTCTCGTAGAGCGAGTAGTTGTCCGGCCATTTATTGTAAGCCTGCCAAGTGGTGTCGCTGCATTGGAAGAGCAAGTCGGCCTGCCGGTCGTCTCGGATGATAAAGATAATGTAGCTCTGATACCGATGGGCTTCACAGGAGAGCTTGCCCAGGTAGACGCCGCTCCGCCAATCGGCGGGAATGGTGAGGCGGGTAGTTGGTTGCCAGTGACACTCCCGAAGCCGATGGTCGCTGATGGGAGGGTCGGTCTGGGGCTGGACAGAAAAAGGTCCCAAACGGCGCATGAAGCGTCCCCCTTTGCCGCCGTAATAACCCGTTCGATAGATGTCGACCGCAACCGGAGTTGCCGGATCGGCGCTGATAAAGATGTCCATCGTTTCCCCGGGCCGGATGCTGGCCTTAGAGCAGTAGCCCTCAATCATCTTGGACCGATAGTTGCTGCTGACCACGTAGGTGAGCATCCATTCGGTCGTACCCGGGAGTTTGTTCTCCTGGACGATGGGGTTGTTCGTTGCCGCTGGAAGGTTGAAAACTGGAGCCGCATAGGTTCCTGCGAGTCCGGCAGCGGTCCCGTATTTGAGAACCTGGCGCCGGGTGAGTTTTCCGGCGTTGGACCCTCTGTGTTTGCTCATGGCAGTCTCACCTCAAAAAAATCTCGAGATAAGCGATCGGATCAGTCAGCTCCTGGCGTTGATGGATTAGGGCTGGGTTGCGCCTGGCGGCGCAACCCAGTTCTAGCGTAGGTTGACACCCCCTTTCGGGGGCGCTGAGCCTCAGAAGTCGAATCGAATCTTGGCTTCGAAAGTCCGTTCCTGAAGCGATTCCGAGTGCACGCCGATGGTGGAGGTGTACTGCCCCGGAGAGGCTGCCGATATGTTGTTGCGCATCCCGGTGAAGTTCGGATGATTGAAGATGTTGGCCCCGGCCAGCGTGACCGTCATTCCCACCCGCTCAGTCAGGCCGACTCGCTTCACAAAACCCAGATGGTGCACGTTCTGAGACTGCCCCTCCAGAATGTTCACGCCGCTGTTGCCAAAACGACCGGCAGGTGGGACGCGAAAAGCGGCAGGATCAAACCACTTCTCGACGCGCCGCTGGCTCTCCGGCAGATTTCCGTCGGCGGTCCGATCGGGAAGCCCGCCAAACGTGCCGGTATTGGAAGGGTCCGGGCCGGAGAATGCGGGCGAGAAGAACTGTCCCGAGCCCAGGTAGCTGATGGTGTGCAGCCGCCATCCTCCCACGACGGCATCCAGCGCGCGGGGAGCATCGGAGAGGAAACGCCTTCCGCGCCCCCAGGGAAGCTCGAGCCGACTGGTCACCACCAGGCGGTGCCGCCGATCTTCCGCGTCCCGGGACCAATGATTGGTCACGTCATAGGGATTTTGCAGGATGAGGAAGTTGTGGAGATTGCTGGCGTAGGTGTAATGTGCATTGAACACCACGGCACCCACCTTCCGCAGCACCTCAAACTGCATGGCATTGTAGTTGGACTGGCCGTCGTTGCGCTCAACTGTGGCATTTACAAACTGCGAGAAGGGACGGCGGGCTGCCGTGAAGGGGATGAGGCTCGGCTGCGGCTTGTTGATGTTCAGGCCGTAGTTGAGTCCCCGGCTCCGCGAACCGATGTAGGAAAGGCGGAAGCCCAAGCCGGCGATGTCGCGTTCGAGGCTCAAGTTGAACTGATGGATGGCGCCGTTGCGCGTCTCGGTCGGAAAACCGCTGATGCTCTGCGAAGGTACGGTGGCTGCCGCCAGGCTGCTCGGGAAGGGGTTGGGGAAGGTGAACAGCGCCGTTCCACCCGTGACCTCATTCAGGTAGGTTTCGCTGATCTGGAAAGGTCCGCCTCCCTGCAGCCGGGCAAAAGGATCCAGCCTCTCCGTGAAGGATCCGTAGCCGCCGCGCAGCACTGATTTGGCCTCCCAGCGGTAGGCAAAACCAACACGTGGGCGAAAATTCGTGCGCCGAGGCTTGGGCACTGGATCGCCACTGACCACCGAAATCGTCTTCGGATAAAGCGGGCTGATCTTCGACACGGACTCTGGAGACACGATCACTTGATTGTTGGCCGGATTCCAGTTGTACTGCAGACCATCCTGAAAGTTCGGAGACACGAAGTAATCCCAACGCAAGCCGTAGTCCAGCGTCAGGCTGGGATTGAGCTTGAAGCTGTCCATCACAAATAATCCGACTTCGGCTGCGTTCCGGGTCCGGTCGGTCAGCGGATCAAGCCGGCTGCTGCTGTGGGGAATACCCAGCAAGAAATCTGCATAGGGATTGCCCGAAAAACGACCGGTGAAGGCGAAGGTGCCGTAAGTGCCTTCGGGAATCAAGCCGCTGAAATCGTCGTACCGGTTGTACACGCCTCCAAACTTGAATACATGTCGGCCAAACGCCCAGGTAACCGAATCGTCAATGGCCCAATCCGTCCCCTTCTCCCGAATACCACCCGGGATCGTCTCGAGAGACGTCAGTCCGGTGACGTCAAACCGCGGGAATCCCTGCGCACTGAGCCCGCGTGGATTGACCCCCTGCAGGCCGATTTGCTTGACTGCTTCATCCCCGTTTCGGGGCTTAAAGCCGTCGATCGTCTGGCCGTCGATCATGTAGTTGCCGCTCCAGCCGAAGCGGACCGTATTGACCACCGCCGAAGAATGTACATAGGTGTATTCGCCGACGCCCTTGCTGTAGCGCCGGTACCGGGTCCACCCAAAATCAGGCAAGCCTCGAGAGAGAACGTACGGCACATAGCTCTGCATGAAACGCCCGAAGACCGAGTGATTCTCGCTGAAGGTGTGATCGACGCGGGTCATGTGTGAGGTGTTCTTGAACTTGTCACTCGTCCAGGGCCAGAGAAAGCCCAGATTGTTGGTAAGCGTATCCGCCCCTCCCAGATTCGGCTCAGGAATGTACAACTGCTGGACCTTGGCCGAAAGCTGATTGATTCGAGTTTGCGGAATCACGTTGCCGGGGAACTGCTGCCCGGTCAGCGGGTCTTTCAAGGTGAGATTCGGGAACTGAGAAAAGTCCCCCTGGCGCATTTTCTTGGTGGCAACGCTGGAGCGGATAAAATTGCCGCCGGGATAGGACTGACCATACCAGTTGAAGTAGAAGAAGGTCTTATTGCGCTTGATCGGTCCAGCCAGTTCTCCCACCCATTCGTGGATCTTGGTAACCGGTTTTCGGGGCTGAAAAAAAGCGCGGGCATTCAGAGCCGAGTTGTTGTGCTTATAGAAGACTTCCCCATGAAAGTCGTTTTCTCCTCTCTTGCTGATAGTGTTGTAACTGGCGACCCGCGACTGATCAGCGTTGTTGTTGACCGTGGTGACCGTCACCTCGCTGTAATAGTTCATGTTGGACATCTGCGAGCCGGTGCGGTCGTTCTGCACTCCGTCGTCCGACTTGCTGATCTGCGCACTGCCCTGGCCGGAAATCCGCACCGCCCAGCCCGACCCCGAGACTCCGGGAAGGGTCGCCAGAAACCAGGCTTCGCCCGGATAGAAGGTCACCTGAGGGTGATCCTTGTAGCGCTCTCCATCGACTCTCCCGACGATGGAGCTGCTGTCGGTCGTGATCACGGCCGATCCGCCTTCGACGGTAACATTGTCCGTGATTTCCCCAACCTCCAGGGCGACGTCCAGACGGCGGATCTGTCCGCCTTCCAGAACCACGTTGTTGGCCACAAGGGTTTTGAAGCCGGCCAACTCGGCCGTCAGCCGGTAAGTTCCCGGCCGCAGATCCGGCATTTCGAAGTACCCGTTGTCGGCGGTGATTGCGGTCCGAATCCTGATGTTGGTGGAGATTTCGGTCAGGACGACCTCGACTCCCGGAATCACGGCCTGGCTCTGGTCCGTTGCGGTTCCGCGAAGCGTCGAAAGGGCGGCCTGTCCGTGCAGCGGCGACATCGACAGAATCACCACGCCTGCGAGCCAACCAAAAAGAAACAGACGTACCCCGCTACTGGAGTGAAAACTCCGAAGGGATCTCATTTTTCTCCTCCTTGCAATTCGGTTCAATATTGGCAGGTTGAAGTTGGCAATTGACCAATGATTGCGCGCGAGTTGGGTCGTAGTCGTTTCCTCCGCGTGGTTCAGCGGCTCAACTAAAGACTAAGTGCGTAGCGCTTGCAAATACCGGCGCCACGATGATTGTCGAGGCACGCATCTTGTCGACCAATCAGTTCGAATTTTGAATCAATTATCGTCTCACGCCCGCGCGTGTCAACAGGTTTTTTGGCTCCGGGATAAGGCAGAGAGCGCCACTATCTACTCGTTGCCCGGAGTTGGTGATCCGGCGGTCGCAGCATTTCTACAACACAATCGGCAAGATCGATGCTACATTCCAAGTTCTAGCCACGGTCTTGACCTTCTATTGCGATCGTGCTGCTGGCAAACGGCGGCATGGACCCGCTCCCTACGGTCGCGGCACTGAACATTCCCTGCTTTTCGGCTCAGAGGGCGCGGTTGACAAACGACAAATGATAAGCGACCAAGGACCCAGGACCAGCAACATTCGTCTTAGAATAATTATTCTTCTTATCCTGGCCCTCACCTTCCTTGTAGGACTTGCATACCAGCAACGCACCGCCGTGTCCGCCCGGGCGATCGGAGCGATCCAGCCACGGATATCACCCGATGGGACGTCCATCGTGGTTTCCTATCAGGGGGCGATCTGGAGGATGGCACGCCACGGCGGCAAGATGAAACGCCTGACTTCCGCCGTCGGCTTTGATTCGAATCCGGCCTGGTCCGCCGACGGCAAGCGCATCGCCTACTTCGGCGGCTCCGAGTTGCGCGTGATCGACGCCGAGACAGGAGCATCGATCGCCCTATCGATCAAGTTGCAAGGCTCAGGGAAACTCTACTTTCATCCCGACGGGCGAAGAGTCTTGGGTAACTTCAGCCAGGCACCGGGACTCTCCTGGGTGGATCTGCAGATTGGCACACTTACCAAAGTCGTGAAATCGACGCGGCGTGTCGATGTTTTCGGCCTCTCTCCGGATGGACTGCGCATCGTGTATCGAACGACGCAGGACCTCGATGGCGAGCAGGACGGCTACAACGGACCGCAGGCGGATGTCTGGGTCATTCCATCTGACGGCGGAGAGGCAAAGAAGCTTCTCCAGTTCCGCTCCCGGATTTTCGACCTCTGGTGGGGCCGCGAGCAACTCACCGTCGCTAGCGATCTGGGCGGCGCGCATAACGATCTCTGGACGATTTCGCTCGACGATCCCTCGCGTGTACACCGCATCACGTCGGGACAGGCCGACGAGGACAGTGCCTCGACCTCGGCTGACGGCCGCTGGCTCGTTTACACGGACAATCGAGAGGGCGCAACCGCGTTGGTGTGCCGTGAGCTTGAGACCGGAGCGGAGCAAGCACTTCCTATCACGCGGATGGAATTTGGCGTGCCCACCGGTACACTCCAGATCCGGCTGGTGGAAAAAGGGAGTGGCGCGCCGCTAACGGCGCGGGTGTCAATCCAGCAGCAGGATGGAAAGTATTTCGCGCCCGCCGGGGCGCTCTACCGAATCCTGGGGAACGTCGAGCACTTCTACGCGGCCGGAGAAGCGGACGTGACGGTGCCTTCCGGACGCTACGTCATCCGCGCCTTTCGCGGGACCGAGTATCTGGAAGCGCGAGCCGAGGTGGATGTACCCGTCGGCGCGAGGCTCGCGGCGCGCCTGGAACTCGAACGCTGGACCGATCCGCCGGCACGCGGCTGGTGGGGTGGCGAGAGTCACATCCACGCCAACTACGGATACGGCCAGTGGTACAACACGCCTGCCACGATGCGTCTGCAGATCGAGGGGGAGGGTCTCAATCTCGCCAACATGGTCGTGGCCAATTCGGACACCGACGGCATTTTCGACCGTGAGTTTTTCCGGGGCGAGCCCGATCCTGTTTCGTCGCCGCGCCACGTCCTCTACTGGAACGAGGAGTTCCGGTCAACGCTTTGGGGCCACATGACGCTGTACAACCTGAAGCGCCTGGTTGAGCCGATCATGACCGGCTTTAAGGGCACAACCAATCCCTGGGATGTGCCTACAAACGCCGACATCGCCGACCACGCCCATCAACAAGGCGGGCACGTCAACTACACACATCCCGCGTCGAATGCCGACCCCTTCCTCGCGGCGTACTCGGCCAAAGCCCTTCCGGTGGATGTTGCGCTGGGCAAGATCGACAGCCTGGACATCAACGGGTCTTATGACGCGACGGTGCCGTTGTGGCACCGGCTGCTGAACTGCGGCTTTCGTCTGCCTGCGTCGGCCGGCACAGACGTCTTTCTCAATCGTATCCGCAGCCGTCTGCCGGGCGGCGATCGCGCTTACATCCATCTCGACGATTCGTTCTCGTATGACGCGTGGGTGAAGGGACTCAAAACCGGTCGTTCATTTGTCACCAACGGCCCAATGCTGGAGTTTACTGCCAACGGCAAGTCGCTTGGCGAGACACTCGCCTTGGCTGCACCCGGACAAGTCAGGGTCCAAGCCAAGGCTCACTCCGCGGCGCCGATCTCCCGGATCGAGGTCGTCTACAATGGCGTCGTGGTCGCCGAGGGTCTGCCCGGCGCCGTCGAACGCGGCGCAGTCGGACGTGGCGCCGCCGGACACTCGGAGAGCCTTGATCAGACGTTGCTGATCGAAAAAAGCGGCTGGCTGGGCGCTCGAGTCTACGGCAGTGGCACATACAACGCCGGTACAACTCAGGCTCACACGAGCCCTATCTACGTTGAGGTCGCCGGCCGGCGTACTTCGTCAAAAGAGGACGCCGCCTATTTCCTGGAATGGATCGACCGTCTGGAGGCCAAGTTCGTGTTGCGCGACCGCGCCCCCAGCCCCGAGCTTCGCGCCCGCGTCACGCGCCAACTCGACGACGCCCGCGCCGCCTTTCGCAAAGCGGCTCGATAGCCCCAGCGAATTCACTCAATCCGCTTTCAATCCGCGGCCCTAAGCCCTTCGCGTCATTCGCGTTCATTCGTGACTAGCGGCCTGTAGCATTAGAATTAGCAAAAAACAACACCGACCCTAGTGACGCTCGGTGCAGTGAAAAGCTTCACCACAGCGTTAGGGAGCGGGTCTTGGCCTTCTATTGCGATCGTGCTGCCGGCACTCGGCGGCAGGACCCGCTCTCTACGGTCGCGGCACTGAACGTTCCCTGCTTTTCATGGCAGCGTGCATGAATCCGGGGGATTCATCACCCCGGATGAAAATTTTGGGCTGGCGCCTGGGAGCGCGCGCGTCTCGCGCGCATTTCGACCGAGCGGCAGATTTCTGCGGGCGGGACGCACGCGCTCCCAGGCGCGTATTTTCATGGTAGCGATGCCCTGAACGGACGTTATTTTCATAGCAGCGTTTATGAATTCGGGATTCATCACAATTCATCACCCCGAATGAAAATGGCGGCGCGCCAGGTTCATGTCGCCAACGGCGGTGCCGCGACCGTAAGGGAGCGGGCCCGTTTGGCCACTTTGAATCTGCAGTGGCGGTGACTGGTAGCTGTTGGGCCCGCTCGCTTACGCGCGCGGCACCGCCATCGTCTTTTCATAGCAGAGACACAGCGCGGCAAGTCGCAACCAAAGTAGGCAGCGGGCGGCGACGGGCCGACGACGGAGCGCCAACAGCCGCGACCGAAGGGAGCGGGCCGGCAGAACGAAGGCGTCATCGAAAATCGTCGCGAAACGCGAAGGTTCCGCCCATTTGTTACAGAGGACAGAGGCGGACCAATGTTGTTGGTATCAACTTAGATCTGCTTCAGGCCTTCAGCTTGACAGCGGACGACATCCGCCGCGGCACGCAATGTCGACGCGGGGGAAGTCGGGCTAGCGCGGCTGCTTTCCGCGGTGCCTGTCGAGCAGGGCCGCGTCGACGGGAGTGCCCAGTTCTTTGGCGCGTTCGACGTGCGGGCGGGCCTGTTCATATTGCGCCTGATTGAGCAGCAGTGTGGCCAATTGCTGGTGCGCGGGACCATTGCGGTCGTTCAGCTCGATTGCTTTCCGGTACGCCTCGATGGCCTGCGAAGTCTCTCCTTGTGCCTGCAGAGTGGATCCCATCTCGAAAAGAGCCTCCGAGTGCAGCTCCTGGAAGTAGGCCGAACTTAGAAAGCTCTGCCTCTCCGGTGCGACCTGCCGCAATTGATCCAGTGCCCGGTCCAATTGCCCCTGGAGGCGGTAACCGCGCGCCAACTTCAGCCGGGCTTCGGCCTTTCCCGGATCGAGAGCGATCGCTTTCTCCAGCCAGCCGATGGCCTTGCCAGGCCTTCCGGCTTCAAGGTGAATGCTTCCCAGCGCGAGATAGATGTCGGGCAGCATCTGGCCAGAAATGAGGGCCTTTTCGATCTCCTGAATCGCCTCTTCTTTTCGCTTCAGATCCAGGTAACTCATCCCCCGATAGTAGTGGGCCACTGCGAAGGACGGATCTGTTTCCAGGGCCTGTGTGGAAAGCCGTATGGCCTCTGCGGGATCTCCGGAAACACGATGCACCTCGGCAAGCAGCGCAAGAAACTGCGGAACCTTCGGCGCAGCTCGCAGCGCCGTCTCCAACTCCTGCCGGGCGCTGTCGGGACGCCCCAGGTCGAGGTAGACCCGGGCCAGGTAGAATCTCGCCAAATGCAGGTTCGGATCCAGCGCCAGCGCCTGGCGCAACTCGGCTTTTGCTTCTCCAATCATCTCGTACGATCCCTGCGCGCGGTAGGCGAAGCCCAGCAGCATGTGAGCGGTGGGCGAACGGGGATCGCGCGCGAGAGCCTTCTTCAGTTCCGCGATGGCCTGGTCGTATCGGCCGCTTTTCAAATGCTCGGATGCAATCCGCACGGCCTGCTGGGCAGATTCTCCGGGCATTTGCACGAAGGCTTCCACTTTTTCCGATGCATTCGCAATCCCGAAAGAGGAGAGAGTAAGGAATGCGACCAGACTCAGAGAAGGGGCTGACATTTCAAGGGGCAAGTTAACAGTAGCAAGTGACCAGGGCGTCATTCAAGTGGCAAGAGATCCATAACCAGTGGCAAGAGCTGGCAACTCAGGTCCTTGTATTCTTGCCACTTGCCACTTGTCACTTGAATGTCATTCTCCGTAGGCGCTGCGGCGCGTGTGCTTCAAAAAGGCCAGCAGGTCGGCCAGCTCCTGGCGGCTCAACTGCTCGTCCATTCCGGACGGCATCACCGACACGGCGCTGGGTTTCAAGTCGGCGACGTCGCCGCGGGCGATGCGCTCTTGGGCATTGGCGCCTGTGGCGACAATGATTTCATCGTCGCTCTCTTTAAGCACCACACCGTTGTGAATGTCGCCCGATTTGGTTCGGACCACCACCGGCTCGTAACTGCGGACAAAACTGATGTTGGGAAAAACAATCGCTTCCAGCAAGTCGCGTTCGGAGCGAATCTGTCCGATTTTCGTCAGATCGGGACCGAGCCTGCCGCCAAGGTATCCGATCGCGTGGCACGAAGAACAGGCAGCCTTGGCTCCATTGAAGACAGCCTGGCCGCGCCGCACGTCCCCGCCTTGAAGGCCGGCCAGCAGAGTCTCCAATCGTTGCCGCTGCTGCGCGCTGTTGATGTCGAGCGCGGCGAGCAAGTCCTCGCCTTTTTTTTGCACATCCGCCGGAAATCCGGCCAGCCGCGGCCTCAGAGAATCGGCGCGCAGAACGGCACGCCCCTTGGAACGCTGCAGTGCGTCAATGAGTCTGAGCCCCAGCCCGGGGTCGCTGGCCTTCTGGTAACCGGCCAGCAATTTGGGTAGTTCAAGCGGACCAGCTTCTTGCAGCGTCTCAGTCAGGCTCAGCAACTGTGGTGTGGAAAGGCTGGCACGCCCCAATACGTCGGCGGCGCTGCTGCGGACCGCGAGCGGTTGGGACGGGCCGACATGCGAACACAAAAATTCAAATAGCTGCGAATCGACCGTGCCGATTCCGTCCGCCAACGCTGCCAGCGCCCGCAGGCGCAGATCCGCCGGCCTGGTTGTGTCGCGCCCTGTCTGCAGCAGCGATGCGCGCAGTCCCGTCGCTTCCGGGCCGATCCGCAACGCGCGCGCGGAGGCGATGGCCTGGCTGGCCAGCTCGGGATCCTTGGCAACCACAAGCTTGGCAAGCGCCGTGGTCCACGCCGCGGGTGTCACCTTCAAAGAAGACTGCGACATGGCCTCGAGCGCCGCCAGTTGCCAATCCCGATCGGGTGTCGTTTGGGCCATCGTCGCCAGCAACTTCTGAATTTCGGCAGCTCCTGCCAACCGCGCCATTTGTCGCGCGGTCTCCTGCCGCTCGGTGACAGCCAGCTTGGCACCGGTCACGCGCGCGCGAAAGAAGTCTGCCAACGCAGCGCCCCACTCGGGATTCTGCTCGACGATCCACCACGCCGTTTGCCGCAGCGTTTCGTTTTGCGAAGTCAGCAGCGGCGTGACCGTATCCGGTTTCAGTCCGCCTCCGTCCATCTGATCGAGCGCGACCAGCGCTGCACGCTGCGTGTCAGAGGAGGCGCTTTTCAGTCCGGCGGCAGTCGCAGTGGGGTCAGCGATTTCGATCAGGGCATACACGAGGGAATGTTCCAGTACGCGATCGGGCCGCTCGGCGGCGCCTGCCAGCAGCTCTGCAACGGCCCGGCGGTCGCCGATGCGACCGAGTGCTTCCGCTGCGGCGCGGCGCACGGCGGGCGAGCCGCTGCGCAAAAACTCGGCAAGTTGCTCGAGCGCTTCGCCGTCGCGCCAAATACCGGCGGAGTGAGCGGCGGCCTGACGGATACCCGCGTCAGAATCGGACAAGGCGGTTCGCACCGCGGCGCGCGCTGTTGGGTCTTCGATTCGTGTCAGCGCCCAGAGAGCGTTGCGGCGGGTCTGAGCGGAAGTGGAGTTTTTCAGAACAGTTGACAGCGCCGTAACCGCCGCTTGTCCCAGCTTGCCCAGTTGATGGATCGCGCGGTTGTAGACAGCGCTGCGGTCGTCACCGAGCAGATCTGCCAACTCGCCTGCACCCATCGCCGCCCAATTCAGTTTTAACCCGCGCGCGTCGCGCGGCCCGGCGGCGCCTTTCCTGCGGATGCGGTAGATCGCGCCGAGTACGTCCGGCTTGGCCAACTGCGAACTCGGACAGCACATTTTGTACCATCCGCCCGTGTCGATGACCAGGAGGCTGCCGTCGGCGTCTTCGAGCACATCGGTGGGATGAAAATCAGAATTATCCGAGGCTACAAAGTCCGTGTCGCGCGTCTTAAAGGTCGAACCGGCCGGTTCCAGGACATGACGCGTCACTTTATGCAAGTTGAAGAGACAGACAAACAGGTTGTCCCGATAGCCTTCGCCCAATCCATCGGAGCTGTAGCGCGTCAGACCGCAAGGCACCGCCGGTCCCATGTGCGAAAGCACCGGCATCAGGTCGCCGGTTCTTTTGTGGCCGTCAATGACGCCATGTTTTTTTCCATAGACGCCTCCGTAGATGGCGTGGATGAGCCCGTCGCGCAGTCCGGCTTCGGGTTGCTGCACAAACGTGGCCGTCAAGATCCTTTCGCCCTCCGGCGTAAACGCGATATCGACGGGATTGTCCATACCGCCGGTCATCACCGTCTCGACAGCAGACGTGCCAGGACGGCGCCGGAAGATGTGCGATGCGCGGGTAACAAGGGGCGGCAGGCCTTCGCGCTCGTGGGTTTGCTCGGCGAAGGCCCCTTTGCACCAGTAGATCCATCCGTCCGGGCCAAGAAACGGTCCGTGCAGGTCGTTGGCGCAATTGGTCAGCGTCTTTCCCTGAAACCATTCCTCGCGCTGATCGGCAACTCCGTCTCCGTTTGTGTCAGTCAGTTTCCAGATGCTGGGTGGCGCCGTCACATAAAGCGATCCGTCAAACCAGAGAGTGCCCTCGGGAAACATCATGCGGTCGGCAAACACGACGCTTTTGTCGAAGCGGCCGTCGCCGTCGCTGTCCTCCAACCGGACGATGCGGTGGGGCCTTTCTTCCAGCTGCTTTTGAGCTTTTGCGCTGGATCCGGAAGAGTCAGCCACGTAGAGCCGGCCCTGTTCGTCAAAGTCAGCGGCGATCGGGCGGTCGACCAGCGGCGGTCCGGCCACTAGTTCGATTTCGAATCCATCGGGAACCTTCGGCAGAAGATCAGACTGGCCGGTGGACGGCCGGCGGGCAGCAAAGTACCAGAAGGCAACAGCCACCACGCAGATAAGCACTAGCACGGCCGTCAGCCTAGAAAGTTTCATGTGCGCCCTCTGATTGCCGCTCAATGTAGCAGGATTGCGCAAGTTGTCAACGACTTCGAGACGGCTTCGAGACAGCTGCAGCAACAGGGCATTCCAGGCTGCGGCCGCGGCAGTCGTGGACGTATCCGTTTACGTTGTGGCGCTCGTTCACGTGCGCTGCACGTGCTCGCGGACGTGACCGGTTTTGTGCCGCCGCCACCGGCCCACTGCATTACAATGGGCTCCCCAAATCAGCATCCGAGGATGAGTTTTGGGAATAGCAAAAAAGCCGATGACGACCACGAGCACGTAAACGAGCACGAAAACGAGCACGTGCACGTGCAAGTCTACGAGCATGCAGTGCATCGACCGGTTTTTCTTTCTGTCGAGCTCATCACGCGGCCAAGCTTGATATAGTCCTTGTAGTTCAAGTGGAGGGTTCTTGGCATTTCGCGACGATTCTCGATTACGCCTTCGATCTGCCGGCCCGCTCACTTACGGTCGCGGCTCTGTTGGCGCTCCGTCGCCGGCCCGACGCTGCCGGCTGCATACTGCCGTCTGCCGATTGTGTGAGCCCCGGACGACCTCCATGTATAAGAAGTGGGAGCGATCATGAAAAATTCACGCCTTCTGTTGGTTAGTCTTATTTGGCTGAGCTGCGCTGCGTTTACGCAGCAGGGCGAAACTCTTCCCAACTCGGCTGCGCTGGACTGGACCGGCGACCTTTCGGCGCGCATGGTGTTGGGCCTCCACCGCAACCTCGATAGAAAGATCGAAGAATCGGTTGCGGGCCGGACCCAATACTGGAAGCGCGACTTTTCCTCCCGCGAAACGTACGAAGCGTCGGTCGAGCCGAATCGGAATCGACTCAAAACCATCGTCGGGGTTGTCGATGAGCGGCTTGCGCCGCGCATGGAGCGGATCCACTCGGGCGGCGAACCGGCCTTTGTAGCCGAAACGGAGCGGTACCGGATCTGGGCGATTCGCTGGCAGGTCCTCGAAGGGGTCGACGGCGAGGGCCTGATGCTTGAACCCAAAGGGCCGGCAGTGGCCTACGTCATCGCCCTTCCCGATGCCGATCAGACGCCGGAGCAAATGGCGGGGCTGGCTTTTGGGATTGAGCCGCAGTCTCAGTTTGCTCGCCGGCTTGCAGAGGCCGGTTGTGTCGTGGTGATCCCCACTCTCATCGATCGCTCCAGTGATTTTTCAGGCAATCCCAAGATGCACACCGACCGCGCCCGAATGACCAACATGCCTCATCGTGAATGGCTCTACCGGCAGGCTTACCAGATGGGACGGCATCTGATCGGCTACGAGGTTCAGAAAGTATTGGCGCTGGTGGACTGGTTCAAAAGAGAGCATGGGGACCAAGCCAAAGTAGGTGTGGCCGGCTACGGGGAAGGCGGGCTGATCGCCCTGTACGCGGCGGCCCTGGATCGTCGGATTGACACGAGCCTGGTCAGCGGTTATCTGGCGCCCCGTGAGCGCGTCGCCGAAGAACCCATCTATCGCAACGTCTGGACACTCCTGCGGGAATTCGGAGATGCGGGGATCGCCAGCCTTGTGCTCCCGCGGCGCCTGGTCATCGAACACAGCCCAGTTCCGCAGGTGTCCGGTCCGCCCAGGGCTCGCGAGGGGCAGCGAGATGCGGCAGCACCAGGCCGCATCGAAACTCCGTCAACGGCGGCAGTCAGGCGAGAATTCGAACGCATTGCAGAGTGGCAGCGAAAGTTTCCACAACCCCTGCAGGGCGGGGCGAGAATGGTTCCGGACTCGACCTCTGCCGCTCCCGTTCCCTTTGGTTCAGACCAGTCCCTCTCTTATTTCCTGGAGCCGCTGACGAAGAACCCGGCTCTCAGGACTCCGGCCGGTGTGCCTGCAAAGGATCTTCGCAGGGGCTTCGATCCCACCGAGCGACAGAGGCGTCAGGTCAAGCAAATCGAGAATCACGTGCAACACCTGCTGCGAATTTCATCCTACAAACGGAGCGAGTTCTTTCTGGAGAAGGTGCCCTACGACTCGGCTGACCGGTTTGCGGAAGCGTCAAAGAAGTATCGGAAAATTTTCTCGGAAGAAGTCATCGGCAAAGTCGGCGATCCCATGATGCCTTTCAATCCGCGCAGTCGAAAAATTTATGACCGCCCAAAATGGACCGGCTATGAGGTCGTCCACGACGTCTGGCCGGATGTGTTCAATTGGGGAATTCTTCTTCTACCCAAGGATTTGAAGCCGGGCGAAAAACGGCCTGTCGTGGTGGTTCAACATGGTTTGGAGGGAGTGCCCCAAGATGTCATTGAGACCGACGTGGACGGCTATCGCTACTACAAGGCTTTCGGGGCACAATTGGCCGACCGGGGCTTTATCGTGTATTCGCCGCACAACCCCTATCGCGGGAAAGACGATTTCCGCAAGCTGCAGTTCAAGGCCAACCCTCTGGGCCTTTCGCTCTTCTCCTTCATCGTCGGCCAGCACCGCCAGCTTCTGGATTGGATGAAGACGCTGCCCAACGTCGATGGCAAACGCATCGCCTTTTACGGCCTAAGCTACGGTGGAAAAACAGCCATGCGCGTGCCCGCTATCCTGGAAGACTATTGTTTGTCGATCTGCTCGGGCGACTTCAACGAATGGATCTGGAAAAACGTGACCAATGAGTGGCCGAACAGCTACATGTTCACCAAAGAGTACGAGATGTACGAGTTCAACTTGGGAATGACGTTTAACTACGCCGAGATGGCCTATCTGATTTTTCCCCGCCCTTTCATGGTGGAACGGGGGCATCGCGACGGCGTCGGAGTCGACGAGTGGGTTGCCCACGAGTACGCCAAAGTCCGCCGCCTGTACGACGAACTGGGCCATGGTGATCGCACCGAAATTGAGTTTTTCAACGGAGTCCACGAAATCCACGGCGAGGGAACATTTAAGTTCTTGCATCGCCATCTCAACTGGCCGGAGAAGTAGGCGCGCGCGTATGACTTCGCTTGAAGATCGAAGAGCCAGTGTCAGTGCCGCGAACGAAAGTGAGCGGCTCAAATACAACCAGATCAACGGCCCTGCAAGCGTTGCCGGTAAGTCGTGACAGCCTCGTCGATATTGGCCAGAAAGACCTGCTTGTGTTCGGGGGCATCGAAGACCCCGTTATTAACTACAAACTCCCGAAAGCGGTTCGTGTAATCGAGCAGGAACTCCAAATCGGGCTCGATACGCACCGGATGGCCAGCCAATAACGCATAGACTGGACCGCTGTGAGCGAACAGGGGCCACTGCCGGGCGCCGCCGAATGTCTCCTTTTCCACCGTGCCCCTCGCGCGAGCGGCGATCCAGGAACTCTGGTCGATGCTGAACTCTCGATCTAAGTGGATCAACTCTCTTGAGGGCGTTGCGGGATGCACTTCCTCAGCAACGCGACCGTTGATCAAAATCTCCATCACTTCCAACGGATAAACACAGCGGGCGGTGGCCTCGATGCGCACTTTGCCGCTGCCATCCAGGTGAAGTGTGGCGCCGGAAGGTTGTCCCTCGACCTTAAACCAAAGCATGGGTCCGTTTGAGGCAAACACTTCGCCGCGGCGAACTCCGTCAAACCAGGTGTTTGCCCCAAAGTCCCCGTTAACCTTGACGTACGTGCGTTCTTGACCAAAGCTTGGATACCAGGGGGCCAGCCAGATGCCGAAGGGAAAATCAGTCCCGCCAACACCCGCCACCTTCAGTCCACTGCCTAGCAAGCGGTACCAAAATGTCTGGCCAAAAAAAGTCATAAACTGAACAACTTCTATGAAGTCAATCAGACCTAAAGCCGCTTCTACAGCGACTGATTCCATTCCCTTGCAACCTCCCCACGACCCTGACACAGCGCCGTGCGCCCAGCCGACTATCGCTCCTTGTCTTTGAGCTTCCCGGCATGCCACTGCAAACGGTGGGTAGTTCTCTCGCAGGCCGAGAATTTTTCCGGTGCTTACCGGTTCGATAATCCGCTGGATCCCGGCCATGGTTACGTGACCCGACATGTCGTTGTCACGGAATTCCTCGCCCGGAACAATCACATAGTGACCGTTCTGATGAGTGCCTTCCTTTCCATACGCATACTGCGAGTAGCGGTTGGTGGGCTCTCCATGCTTGAGTACCATTGTGTTGACCAGGTGGACGTCTTCGGCCCTTGCAAGCGCCTCCCAGTACAGATTCTCTTGGGGAGAACTGCGCGTAAAATGCTGGTGAATGTCGCCGCTAAAATACCCTTGGGCGGGCATATCAACCCACTGCTCAAGGGCCAGTTGGCGCCGCGTCGTGCGGTTGTGCCTGATGGTTACATCCAACTGAATCGGCTTGTACTCAAAACCGCGTGACACATAGAGGCGATGACGTCCGGCAGGCAACTCCAAGACCACCTGGCCGCTACTCAGGTGCGTAGAAAGCACCGAAGTACTCTGTGGGGCAATCATGGGTTGGAAGTCATGACCCGTCAGCAAGGGCGGTAATGCATTGCCATGATGATGACCAGATGGACGCGCAAGCGGAGTCCATGGCAGCCCGCCTTCAAGCTGCAGGTGAAATCTCGCAGGCATCGCCTTGCTACTCTTCTTGTCGAAGACCCTGAGATCAAGCCGGCCGGTTCTGCTGGTCGGCTGGGCCGAACTCGACTTGGCAAAAAGAGCGGTCATCGCCATGGAAGAACGAACCAGACTGGCGAAGAAGTTTCGACGGGACGTATTTTCGACTCTCATCAGATATCAGTTCGCCGGTGTACCAGCGTTCATGAATCCGGGATTCACCACTCCTATGAAAATGGCTGCCACCTGGGAGCGGCGCCGATGGCAGTGCCCTGACCCCTGAACCTGACCCCTGCCTTCAAAGGTTTGTTCTTGATACGGACTTGCGCGCAGAATAACATGCCAGCCGTTCCCTCCGGATAGCGACTCTCACAATCCTTCGAAAGGAGCGGGATAGATGGAGCAATTGAAACTTGCTGCGGGGCCGGCATTGCTTTGCCTGTTGCTGCTTGTCTCTCCTTCCGGCGCTCAGAAATTTCCCTACCAGATCACGGAAGACGAAAACCAGATCCAACTGGTCACAGATCGTCTCGAAGCGGTGATCCGAAAAAAAGGATATGTCACGGGAGTAGCCGGCGGAACGTTTCTGGACAAGAAGACGAGCTTTCGAGACGCGGGTCACGGCTTGAGTATCGCCGACTTCATCCTGGAGCCGGGCAGCGACCAGGCCTACCGCGATCAGATCGATCCGCAGATGGTTTACCAGTTCGACACCCCGGTGCATAGCCCGGTGCACGGCAAGACGGCCAAACACTACATCGAGGGGCCTCAGATCTGCACGAAGGCCAAGGCACTCGAGCCGCGAGTGATCCGTGGCCGGGACTTCGTGGCCGTAACCATGACGTATCAGTTCCCTTGGGCTGCACCCGGCCGGAAGACCGGTTCGGTCTGGACGCAGACGATGGTGTTTCCCTCCGGTAAGCGTTACTACCTGTGCAGCCAGCGCGTCGACTCGGTCAACTCCAGCCCCGCCATGTTCTTCCGAATCGATATGCCGGGGCACATCAAGCACAAACAGGGCGATACCTTCAGCGAGGTCTATCTCAGTTATCTGAAATGGACGAACGGCCCGAATGCGGGCAAGGGTGACACCCTTCCTGCCAGCGCGTTCTTTGAGAATTTTGCCCCGGATGAAAAGTTCAATTATCGCCGGGACCGCGCCAAGTCCCTTCCCGATCGCTTCATTCGAGCTTATCGATTGCGCGATCCCAACACCGGAGCTCGAGGTCCCTGGCTGGCGGGTATGACACTGGATCCGTCGGATGTCTACGAGGCCTGGTGTCACCAGCGCGGCTATGTTTGCATGATCGAGGAGTTCGGCGGCCGGCCCATTCAGCCAGGCGAGTCCTTCAGCGCCGCGTTTGTGGTGGGTTACTTTGATTCAGTCGCGGAGATGAAGCGCCTCTACGATGAGTACGCCGGCCACAGCGGACTCACAGTCGATCAATCAGGTTGGAAGTTGACCAGGTAGGCCACTTCCGAGGTTCGTTATGAAGCCAAAGCTCATCCATGTCGCGGCCACACCTGCGTTTGTTTCCCCTGGCTTTGACATCCCGAGGCTTGGGGCGGCGATCCTTGCTCTCACACTCTCAGTGTTGTGCCTCGCCGGCCGTTTTGCGGAAGCCGAGGTGGCGGTCGATCCGGCCGAGATGGCGTTGGTGCGGCAGCTCCGCCAGCGGATCCTGAGCACGGCGGCGAAACCCGCTGATTCGGCTCCGCTGTCTTACGCGGAAACCATTCCCGGCACAGCCGTCACGTTTTCAATGGTGGCGATCCCGGCGGGCGTGTTCACCCTGGGCAGCCCGACGGGCGAGAAGGGCCGTCAGGAAGACGAAGGACCGCAAAAGAGGATTTCCCTGCCGGCGTTCTGGATGGGGAAGTACGAGGTGAGGTGGGATGAATATGAACTTTTCATGTTGGCGCCAGACCTCACGGGGCCGGCGGAAGATGAAACAGTCGATGCCGTATCGCATCCGACCACGCCTTACACGGACATGAGCTTCGGCATGGGCGTCGACGGTTTCCCGGCGATTTGCATGACCCATCATGCGGCCGCCAAATACTGCCAATGGCTGAGCGCCAAGAC
>JBPCNK010000182.1:0-10959 GCA_051001345.1 Acidobacteriota bacterium
GAAAAAGCCACCGGCCTGGCGGCCGGTGCCACGTTCTGATTCCCAACTTTGAAATACCCCTCCACCACTATTTCGTCGCCTAACCGGCGTACACGCAGATCGCTCAGGCGGGCTGCATCCTCCAGCCTTGAAAAACCGGCCCCCCCGACGGCAGCCACAGCCCCGCCACCCAGAATGGCCGGTGCGATCACCGCTACGAGTTTGCCGGCCAGGCCCGCGCGGACGAAGCTCCAGTGCGCCTGCCCGCCGCCTTCAACCAGCAGGCTGGTGACTTGACGCCGCCCGAGTTCAACGAGAACCGACTCGAGATCCAACATCCCACGCTTTGAATCAACCGAGACGACCTCGGCTCCGGCCGCTTCCAGTGACTTGCGCCGAGAAGCCGGCGCGCTTTTCGAACAGAAGATGAGACACGTTTCGCCCCGGCTTCGGTCCAGTACACGCGCCGAGACGGGCGTGCGCAGCCGGCCGTCCAAGACGACCTTGATCAGCGGCCGAACTCGCGGCTGTCGCAGCCGGTAGGACAACGCGGGGTCATCTTTAATGATTGTGCCGCTGCCCACCAGAATCGCGTCGGCGGCCAGGCGCCAGCGCTGGCCCAGTCTGCGCGCCCGCTGCGACGTGATCCAGCGCGACTGGCCCGTCGCGGTAGCGATTCGGCCGTCCAGCGTCATCGCCGTTTTCAAGACGACCAGCGGCCGCCCGGCCGTAGTGAAATGAATGAACGCCTCATTGAGGCGCTGCGCCTGCGCTTCAAGAAGTCCAACGCGCACTGGAATTCCAGCGCGGCGCAGCCGGCCAAACCCTCGGCCGCCGACCTTCGCGCTTGGATCGGTCATTGCCGCCACGACCCCTGCGACGCCCGCACCGGCGAGCGCATCGGCGCACGGGGGAGTTCGCCCTTGGTGCGAACAGGGTTCGAGGGTCACATACAGCGTTGCGCCGCGGGCCCGGGGACCCGCCTGTTGGAGAGCGACGATCTCGGCGTGGAGTCTTTGGTTGTAGCGGTGATAGCCTGCGCCGACGATCCGTCCGTTGCGGACAAGCACCGCCCCCACCATGGGATTGGGGCTGGTCTGTCCCAGGCCGCGTGCCGCCAGCCGCAGCGCCCGTTTCATCCATGCGGTCTCGCGATCGGTAAACGGACGATGCGGGTTCGTTTTCTTCACCGGAGGATTGGAGTTAACCTTGTGCTTTCCTGGCCTTTTCCACATCGTGCTTGAAAACCCGGACCGACTGGATCGAGCGCCGGTCCGACTGGGCGATATGAAAGTTGAGGCCGCTTAACTCGAACACGCTGCCGGGTGGGGGAACGTGGCCGAGGTGGTTGACGATCAACCCCGATATCGTGTTGCTGTCCTCGTCGGACAGTTCCAGTCCAAACAGCTCCTCGATGCGGTGGATTTCGGTAATTCCCTTCGCCAGGAAGGAATCTTCCTCTTCGACGATTTCAGTCTGCAGCTGCTGGTCTTCATCGCGGATCTCGCCCACGATTTCCTCCAGCACATCCTCGAGCGTGACCAGCCCCGAAAGAGCGCCGAATTCGTCGAATACCAGCGCCATATGTTCGCCTTTTTTTTGGAACTCCCGCAGCAGTTCTGAAATGTACTTACTCTCCGGAACCAAATACGCCCTTTGAACGATCTCCCGAACCGACTGGTCCTGGCAAGTACCATCGAGATGCGCGATCAGTTGTCTCACATACGCGATGCCGACGATGTTGTCGATGCGCTCTTTGTAGACCGGAATCCTGGAGTGGCGTGAGTCGACCATAATCTGCCTTAGCTTTGACAGAGTCGTGTTCTCAGGCACGGCAATCACCGAAGTGCGCGGCGTCATCACTTCCCCCACCAGCGTGTCGCTGAATTCCACAACCGACTGGATCATCTTGCTGGCGTCCTGCTCGAAAATCCCCTGCTGCTCGCCTACATCGATAAAGGCTTCGATTTCTTCTTCGGAGACCTCCTCCTCCGTGGAGTCCTTCTGCAGGTTTTCCGAAAGCTTCAATCCCGCCATCAGCGGAAAGCTGAGCGGACGGGCCACCATGTAGAAATATCTCAGGCTGGGCAACAGCGCCCGAAAAATTCGTTCCGGATTGCTGTGGGAAATCACGCGCGGCAGGAACTGCCGGAACACGAGGACGACGGCGATCATAATCAACAGAGCCGTCGCCGGAGGATTCCGCAGGCCGCCGCGATAAAGGATCGCCGTGACGAGGATCGCCACGGAGATTTGAATGATCTGGATTGCGAACTGAAGAGGCACCGCCACCTGGTCTCGATCCTGGCCAGCAATCTTCAGCAGGCGGTTGCTCTCGTCTTCCTCGGCAAGCACCCTGAGACCCACCGCGCCGAGCGCGTTCATGCACGCTTCGGCCAGTGACAGGACCAAAAGCACCAGGGCTAAAAGAGCAGTGATCGCCAGCATGTCAAGCCGCCTGAGTGAGGCCCAGCTCCTTGCGCAACTTCATTTCCAGTTCGGCCATTTCGCCATGATCGGCCTCGTGGTCATAGCCAAGCAGATGGAGCAGCCCATGGAGCAGCAGCCGACCGACTTCGCCGGTTGTCCCGACGCCCTCTTTGCGGGCGTTGCGGCGAGCTTCCGGCCAGCAGATGGCAATGTCGCCCAGATAGCCGCTCCTGCTTCGAGAATCCAGCCACTCCTTGCCCGCTTGCTTACGCGCGCGGCCCGGTGTTGGTCTCCATGCCTTTGTCTCACCAGGGACGGGCTCGTAGGGAAACGAAAGTACGTCGGTAGTGCAGGCGTGGCGGCGGTGGCGTAAATTGAGACGTTTCATTTGCACGTCGTCGACCAGCGCAACGCCCGCGCACCCGCGGGACCGCATGCGCGCCAGAATCTTTTCGCCGAGGCGCTCCAGTTCCCCGACTCGAACGGAGGCGGACGCCTCATTGAATACGCGTATTCTCGGGCGAGTGGACAGGCCGGGCTGGGCCTTTGGCATCCTTATTGAAGTCATATCCCGGATAAACAATTCGGTGATGATAGATGCCCGACAGGATTCTCTGGAACCCGTCGATCATCAGATCCAGCTCCTTCAGCGTGATATCGCATTCGTCCAGCTGCCCGTCCTCGATGGACGCATTGATCAGCCGCCTGATCATGGCCCGCACCTGCGCGGGATTGGGTTCAACCAGCGTCCGCGACGCTGCTTCGATTTGGTCGGAGATCATCAGAATGGCGGCCTCCTTGGTCTGCGGCTTCGGGCCCGGATAGCGAAAATCGCTCTCGTTGATTTCCAGATTCTTGTCGCCCATCTCATCGCGGGCTTTTTGATAGAAATAGGTCATCAGCCGGGTGCCATGATGCTGTGGAATCAGGTCGCAGATCTTCTTGGGGATCTTCAACTCCTCGGCTATTTCCAGCCCGTCTTTGACGTGACTGGCGATGATCAGGCTGCTCATATTAGGAGAAAGCTTCTCGTGCTTGTTGCCGCAGAAAGCCTGGTTCTCGACGTAATACTCCGGCTTTCGGATCTTGCCGATGCCGTGATAGTAGGCGCCGACACGCGCCAGCAGCGAGTTAGCATGTATCGCCTCGGCGGCCGCTTCCGCAAGGGTCCCCACCAGAATGCTGTGATGGTAGGTTCCCGGGGCTTCCAGCGCCAGCTTGCGCAGAATCGGTTGATTCAAGTTGGAAAGCTCCAGCAGGCGTATATCCGTCGTGATGTTGAAAACGGATTCAAGAATCGGCAAACACAGCGATGCAAGCATCGCGGCCACCAGGCCACTGGCGACGCCGCTGGCGGACTGAACGATCCAGACATCCCGCGGCAGGCTTTCCTGCAAGCTGAGGTTCAAAGCGAGGATTGAAAAGAGGTTGACGATAGCGACGGCGCTGCCGGCTCGAATCAAAGCGGAGCGCTCGCGGTACTGGTTGAGGGCGTAGACGGCCGCCAGCGAGCCTACAACCGAATAGACAGTCAACTGCAGACTGGTCGATTGGACGCCGAGGAGAATCGAGGCAATGATCGAAAAGAAGATGGCCACCTGCATGTCGACCAGGAGAATGACCAGCATCGCTCCCAGGGCGGCGGGAATGAGGTAGTAGAACAGCGACGGTGTGGCCGTTGCGCCGCCGCCGAAGCTTTGCGCAAAAAGCACTGCGACTAAAACAAAGGCGCGCGCGATCCCGAGCAGCCCGACAAGCACGAGCGCCAGCAGCACGTAGTGATTGCGAATCTTGCGGTGGCGGGTCTGATAAAAAATGAAATAGCGCCAAAGCAAATACAGGAAACAGCCTGCCAGGAGGAAAACCCCGGTGAACCGGCCCCAGATGCTGGATCGATCCTGAACCTCCCGCAGCGCCGAAAGGAGGTCGCGCTGATGCTCGGTGATCTTCTCGCCGCGGCGAATCAGTGTTCTTCCTTTTTTGATCTGGACGGCTACAGCGTCGACGCGCTCGCTGGCGCGGAGTTTGCGCGCGTCAGTCTCGCTGATGTTGTAGGAGATGTTGGGAAGAATAAGGGACTCCAGATACTGCACCAGCTCTGGCCGATCCGACGGTGACAGCCCGATCAGCTCCGCACCCTTCTGTCGCACGGCGCTGCGCGCTGCGCGCAGGTCGCGCAGCGTATCCAGGTTTCGCAGGGTCTTCTCTTCGCGCGTGGCGCTGTTTCTGAGAACCACTCCCGGGCGGTCAAGACTGCTCAAGTTCTCGCGGGAACTCATGATTCCGCCGCCATAGCTCTGACGCACAATCCCAACCAACTGATTTTCCAGCTCGCGCGAGAAGAGTTGCCGGGCCAGTATGCGAGCGACTCCCTGCGACTTGATGTGGGGCAAAGTCGCGTCCAGTTGCTGGCTGAGCGAATCCGGGTCGGACGCCCGGTCGTGCGGCTTTGCACGGCTCAACAGCTCGCGGCCCCGGGCAAAAGAGTCCCTCAACTCGGCTTCGACTGATGCCAGAATATTTGGATCCAAATCGAAAACGGGGCCCTGCTCTTGGACAGCCTGGACCCGCCGGGACAGCGTGGATGCGTCGTCCTCGACAACGTAATCGGAAGGAGCAATCCAGGTTTCAGCGGCAACCTGGCCCACTTGCACTTCGGGAACCTGCCGCTGTCTGAAGTCAACGCAGAGTGCCGCCACAACCGCGGAGAGTCCCAGCCCGACCAAAACATCAGACCATCTTAACTGACTGAAAAGTTGGTACTTAACCGTATCAGACCAACTCGGTGTCAATCGTTCTCGGCTGGCACCATTCTTGCGGGTATCAGCCATGCGTCTGAACAATAAGTGTCCTAAAATCAGTTAGATGTGTCTGGGGGGGTTCCCTGCCAGGAAGACCAACGGGTGAGAATTCATCAACCCCAACGAACGCGGCGCACTGCTCGCCGTCAGTCATAACGGGGGAGTATAGCACAATGTTCGGTGGCTTCGGCTTCGGCTAATGATTCAAGGGGGTCTCGGTTTGGCAGGAAGGACTAAGGACTAAGTACGAAGGACAAAATGCGAATTTCGAATAAGGTTTTCGAGAATTGTAATTTACCCTCTTAGTCCTTGGTCCTTGGTCTTTAGTCCTTGGTCCTTAGTCCTTAGTCCTTGGTATCGAACCGTTTGAAAAGTACGCAGGCATTGGTGCCACCGAAACCGAAGGAGTTGGACATCGCGTATTGAACCTCTGCCTTGCGCGCTCGATCGGGAACATAGTCGAGATCACATTCCGGGTCGGGGTTCTCCAGATTGATGGTGGGCGGCAGAATCTGGTCCCGCAACGCCAGGACGGTCACCCCTCCCTCCAGCCCGCCTGCGGCGCCCAGCAGATGTCCCGTCATGGATTTGGTCGAGCTGACCGCCAGTTTGGAGGCATGCGCGCCGAAGATTCGTTTTATTGCCATGGTCTCGATGCGATCGTTCTGCGGGGTGGAAGTCCCGTGAGCGTTGACATACTGCACCTGGTCGGGCTCGATACCAGCATCTCGGAGGGTACGCTGCATGACGCGAGCCGCGCCGTTGCCGTCCTCAGGAGGAGCCGTGATGTGGTAGGCGTCGCCGGTCATGCCGTAGCCGACGATCTCGGCCAAAATAGAGGCGCCCCGCCGCTGAGCCAAATCGAGACTCTCGAGGATCAGAATGCCTGCGCCCTCGCCGACGACAAAGCCATCTCGGTCCCGGTCGAAGGGCCGGCTCGCCCGTTCGGGCTCGTCATTGCGCGTCGACAGCGCGCGCAATGCGCCGAAGCCTCCGATGCCCATCGGGGTGATGGCCGACTCGCTCCCGCCGGCAATCATCGCCTCGGCATCTCCACGCTGGATAATCCTGAACGCATCGCCCAGAGCATGAGTGCCCGCCGAACAGGCCGTACACGGTGCGGAGTTGGGGCCCCGCGCATCAAAGCGAATGGAGACCTGGCCAGCCGCGAGGTTGACAATCGAAGAAGGAATAAAAAACGGCGAGATCTTGCGCGGGCCGCGATCCAGGTACGTCTCGTGCTCGCGCTCGATGATCGTAAAACCGCCGATTCCCGATCCGATGTAGACCCCCACGTCGTCACGCAGCGTTCCTTCGATCTTCAATCCCGAGGCCTGAACGGCAAACTGCGCCGCAGCCAGCGCCAGATGGATGAACCGGTCCATCTTCTTGACCTCTTTGTGGTCGACGTATTGATTGGGATCGAAATTCTTCACTTCGCCCGCGATGCGGGTGGAATGGTTGGATACATCAAAACGAGTGATCGGGCCGATGCCGCTCTTGCCGGCCAGCAGGTTCTGCCAGGTTTCCTCGGTGCCGATTCCCACGGCGGAAACCAAGCCGACTCCAGTCACTACGACCCTTCGGTTCAATGCTGAACTCATCGTATTACTAACCGGTGAAGATCTTGCATCTCAGCCAGATTATTGATCTCGCTTGCTGTCTGCTGGCCCGCTCCCTCACGGTCGCGGCTCGGACTTTGGTTGCGGCCCCGACGGCCGCGCTACGTTACTTCTTGGCGGAGTGCGTCTTGATGTATTCGATGGCGTCCTTGACTGTGGTGATCTTTTCGGCATCTTCATCGGGAATCTCGATGTCGAAGTCTTCTTCGAATTTCATAACCAACTCGACCGTATCGAGCGAGTCGGCTCCCAGGTCATCGACGAAAGAGGCTGCCGGCGTGACCTCCGATTCACTGACTCCCAACTGATCGACGATAATCGCTTTGACTCTCTCTTCAACAGATGCCATTGCTACCTCCATTTTTGAAACTTCCTGTGTACTCTTGTTGCCGTGACAAAATCAAGAACCAAATTCGCCGAACAGTCGGCAGCCGGATTATTCTTACATCACCGCAGAGACGCAGAGGAAACACAGCACAATTTCTGGCGACTGGCGACCGGCGACTGGGCTAGCCCATATGCATTCCTCCGTTAATCTGCAGCACGTGACCGGTGATGTAAGACGCCTCACGAGAGGCCAGAAATTTCACTCCGAAGGCAACCTCTTCGGCATTTCCGGCGCGTCCCAGCGGAATGCCGGCCAGCATCGCCGTGCGCGTTTTTTCATCGAGTCCTGTTGTCATATCCGTCTCGACAAATCCGGGCGCCACCGCGTTGACCGTGATGCTGCGCGAAGCCAGTTCGCGCGCCAGCGCCATGGTCAGACCAATCAATCCCGCCTTGGAGGCTACGTAGTTGGTCTGGCCGGGATTTCCCATCTGGCCGACAACCGACGAGATGTTGATGATGCGGCCGTAGCGTCTGCGCACCATGGCCGGAACGACCTGGCGCAGGCAATTGAAAGTTCCGGTAAGGTTCGTCCCGATCACGTGATTCCAGTCCTCGTCCTTCATCCGCATCAACAGGCCGTCGCGCGTCACTCCGGCGCTGTTGACCAGGATGTCGATCCGTCCATGCTTTTCGAGAATCGTCGTCACGGCTGACTTGATAGATCCCGTATCGATGACTTCCAATGCAACAGGCTCTACCGGCAGCGGTCCTTCGACCCGCAACTCTTCGCAGGCTCGCTTGGCCCGCTCCAACTCTCGCGCCGTCAGATATACGGTCACTCCCGCTTGGGCCAGCGCGCGACAGATCGCCTTACCGATTCCGCGCGACCCACCCGTTACGAGCGCCACTTGTTGGTCCCAGCTTGCTTCCATCAGGCTCTAGGCTCCAGGCTCCAGGGAAAGGACGAAGGACAAAGGACGAAGGACGAAGTACAAATCACAGATTCCGAAAACCTGGCTCCGCAATTCGCAATTCGCATTTTCGTACTTTGTCCTTTGTCCTTTGTCCTTTGTCCGAAGCCTGAAGCCTTTGTCCTCCGTGACAAAGTTCAGAATAATTCACCCCGCCCGTAGTTCAGAAACCGTGGCGTCCAGCGAGGCCTCGTCCGAAATGTTGAAGACCCTGACTTCCCGCACAACGCGCTTGATCAGCCCTGCCAGGACCTTGCCTGGACCAATTTCGACAAAGACATCGGCGCCGGCCTGGTTGAGCGCCAGCACGGACTCACTCCAGCGCACCGGACTGGACACCTGACGGATGAGCGCGTTTTGGGCGTCGGCGGCTTCCACCACCAACTGGGCATCGGCGTTGGTGACAATCGGTATGTTCAACTTTCCCCATTTCAATCCACGCAACACTTTCTCCAACTGCTTTTGCGCCGGCAGCATCAACTCGCAGTGAAACGGAGCGCTGACGGACAACAACATGGCGCGGCGCGCGCCCTTTTCTTTGGCGATTTCCACGGCGCGTTCGACGGCTGCTTTGTGCCCCGCTATAACCGTTTGTTCGGGTGAATTCAGGTTGGCGGGCGCGACAACTTCGCCATGGGCAGCTTCCTTACAAGCGCCCTCGACGGCTTGGGCGTCTAGCCCTAGGATGGCCGCCATCGCGCCGGTACCCACCGGGACGGCCTGCTGCATGAACTCACCGCGGCGCCGCACCGTAGTGACCGCCTCTTCAAACGAGATCGCTCCCGAGGCGACCAGCGCCGTGTACTCGCCCAGACTGTGACCGGCCAGAAGATCTGCCCGCAGGCCGCTCTTTTCTGCGGCGCGCAACAGAGCCACGCTAGTGGTCAAAATGGAGGGCTGTGTGTTGGCGGTCAACTGCAACTGGTCTTCCGGCCCCTCAAAGCAGAGCCGGCTCAGATCAAATCCAAGTGCGCTGTCGGCGGTTTCAAAAACTTGCCTTGCTTCCGGCCGTTTTTCGAAAATATCTTTTCCCATGCCGGGAACCTGCGAGCCCTGGCCGGGGAACACAAAAGCAATTTTTCCCATATCAACTCTCAGTTGGCGGGTTAATCACGAGATCGCAGCCCGGGCGCTTTTCCGGCAAACGCACCGGCTGGAAGCCGGCGCCACCCCGGCCGGTCACGCCTGCCCGGCTGCCCCTTCCCGGCGGTAGAAACTATTGATCTCGTCCTCGATCCGGCTGTTGACCCGATTGTCACAGTATTCTTTGGCGACCCGGATCGCGTTCTTGATTGCGTTGGAGTTGGACCGTCCATGACAGATGATCGTCACGGCTCGGGTACCCAGCAGTGGAGCGCCACCGTATTCTGAATAATCCAGGCGTTTTTTCAATGCCTTGAAAGACTGCTGCGCCAGCAGCGCTCCAACTTTGGAAGTCAACGTTCGGTTGAGTTCTTCTTTCAACAAACTAAGAATTGCATCGATCAAACCCTCGCTGATTTTCAGCGACACATTGCCCGTGAAGCCATCCGTCACGATGACATCCACTTTGCCGTTGTAGACGTCACGGCCCTCGACGTTGCCGACAAAATTGAGCGAGGACGCCGAAAGCATTTTGAAGACTTCCTTGGTCAACTCCGTCCCTTTGGACTGCTCCGCTCCGATCGACATTAGCCCGACGCGTGGATTGTCTTTTCCGAGAATGGCCCGCGAGTAAATGTGGCCCATGATCGCAAATTGGACCATCTGGTTGGGCTTGCAGTCGACATTGGCTCCGACGTCGATCAAAACGCAGGGGGATTTGCGGGTAGGAACGACGGTGGCCAGCGCAGGTCGATCGACCGCTTCCAGGGCCCCGATGACCAGTTTGGCCGTTGCCATGACCGCTCCTGTGTTGCCGGCACTGACCAGACCGTCGGCCAGACCGTCGCGAACCAGCCGGGCGGCCACCCGAATCGAGGAGTCCTTCTTTTTCCGGACGGCGATGGCAGCCTGTTCGTCCATGCCGATCACCTCGGTGGCCGGAACGATCTCGATCGGCAGATTGTCAATGGCCCGGTGGTAGGAAAGCATCCCCTCGATTTTTTCCCGAATTCCAACCAGCAGAACCTTCACGTTGTAATCGCGAACGGCTTGCAGCGTTCCCTCTACCTCACTGTAGGGAGCGTTGTCGCTTCCCATTGCGTCGACCGCGATTCGAATCACAAGCTTTGTCCGAGCAGTGACCGTAAGGGGACGGGCATACGCGATCGTAATCCTTGCTGAAGTGACAAGATTGCACCAGTAAGCAAATACCGAATAGAACCCGGTTCGGAAACGCTGGTATGGTACTCGCAATATTGCTGAAGGGTCAACCGGTTAGAGCAGGAGCCGTGGTGGCATAGATTATAGCCCAGGGCGTAAGCCAAAGCCTGGCGCAAGCCTCGGGTTTCGGGTTGGTCGTTTTCGACGAGCCTCGCAGGGGCGAAAGGCTATAGGTCTAAGCTAGGCCTCCGGGATGGCGATGACTTGGCGGCCGTCGTAGTAGCCGCAGTTCCGGCAGGCGCGGTGCATCATTCTGGGTTCTTGACAGTTGGGGCACAGCGCATAGCCCGGCGCCTGGAGGGCATCATGGGCACGGCGTTTGCCTCTGCGCGACTTGGAGTGTCGTCTTTTTGGATTTGGCATAAATTACAACTCCTATTATTGGCAATTGGTGAAACCTTGTCATTTGTGCAAGGCTTAGATCCCGCTTCCTATTTACCGGCCCGGGGGCTTTCCGCCCCGGCCCTGCTTGTGCTTCCCTTCTTCCCTCCCCCCCCCCTTCCCCCCTAGCCCCCCCCCCGC
>JBPCNK010000183.1:0-8348 GCA_051001345.1 Acidobacteriota bacterium
TCCTCTTCAAGTGAGGAGTATGCCATGGGCTATCAATCCAAAGTGCAGGTGATTGAACGGGGCAACAAGACGCGGCAGTTTTATCTGATCTGTCCAGCACCCTTGGCCGAAGCCCTGGAAATGCACAAGGGCGAAGAGATCGAGTGGGTCGTGCAGGACAAACGAACGCTGTTGATTCGGCGGCTGGAGGTAAGCCCGCGCAGGAGTCGGCCATGAGCGAGCAAGAGAGCGCGCGGGTCAGGCGGATCGATCGCAGTCAAAACGTTCTGCGTGCGGTGCATATTGACAAGCTGGTGGCCGCGACGCATGCGGTTCGCGGGATTTGGGAGTTGGTGGGGCAGTTGGACTTAGCTCAGTTTTACAAACCGATTCGTGCCGTCCAGGGAGTGGCGGGAC
Source organism: Acidobacteriota bacterium (assembly GCA_051001345.1). Classification (GTDB taxonomy): domain Bacteria; phylum Acidobacteriota; class UBA6911; order JACQSX01; family JBPCNK01; genus JBPCNK01. Next base: position 397 of record JBPCNK010000183.1, read on the forward strand.
GGACACCTTGGGATCCGCAGCTACTGATCAGTGTTTGGATTTACGCGTACAGTCGCGGGATCGGTTCGGCCCGAGAGATCTCAAGAAGATGCCAGCATGATCCGGCTTTTCAGTGGCTGACGGGACTGGAAGAGATTAATCATCACACGCTGTCGGACTTTCGCGTAGAGCATGAGCAAGGGTTGCAAGAGTTGTTTGTGCAGATTCTAGCCGTGCTGAGTGCGGGCGGACTGATCCAACTCAAGCGGGTCATGCACGACGGGACGAAAATCCGAGCCAATGCGGCCGGGGACAGTTTTCGGCGCCAGGGTCGGTTGCAGGAACATTTACAGAGGGCGCGTGAGCAGATTGAGCAAGTCGACGAGCAGGAGCAGCAACAAGCCAGTCGCCGTCAAGCCAGTGCGCGCAGGCGTGGGCAACGGCAACGAGCCAAGCGACTCGAGCAGGCCATTGAGGAGGTTAAGAAACTACAGCGGGAGGGGGATAAAGGGAAGGAGAGTCGAGTCAGTTGGACGGATCCCGAGGCTCGAATCATGAAGCTGGCAGAAGGCGGTTTTGCGCCCAGCTACAACGTGCAGATTTCTACCGATGCACAAGCCAAGATCATCGTAGGGGTAGGGGTGAGCCAGTCGGCGGCTGATCAGAGGCTTTTGCCAGAGGCTGTGGCACGAATCGAAGAGAATCTGCAAGCACCCGAACAGCTTGTTGCCGATGGAGGGTTTAGTTGCGCGGCGAGCATTGCGGCCCTGCAGCAACAGGGCATTGACCTGATTATGAAGGTGCCGGATGCTGCCGAGCAGATGGGGCATGGGATTGATCCGGCCTTTGGGTCGGAGGCTTTTCAGTATGACAGCCAGACGGATAGTTTTGTCTGTCCTGCAGGAAAGAAGTTGTTGTATCGGACAAAAGAGCGGCGTCCTTGCGGGACACGATATCGATACAGGGCCAATCCGGAAGATTGTCGCCATTGTCCTCTCAAGTCACAATGTTGTCCGAAGACGAACAGTGGCCGGTGGGTGGCGCGCCGTCAGGACGATCCGGCTGTGGCAGCCTTGCGACAAAAGATGCAAAGCCCACAGGCCCAGGAGATTTATCGACAGCGTGGGCCTATCGCAGAATTCCCCAACCTGTGGATTAAGTCGAAGTTGGGTTTAAGGCAATTCAGCGTCCGAGGAATAAAGAAGGTAACGATGGAAGCCACCTGGGCCTGTTTGACCTACAACATCCAACAATGGCTGCGGCTGTGCTGGCAACCGCAAGGATGTGACAGTTAACCCAATCGGTGCGGTCCTGAATAAGAAAAATAGGAGGCTGTTGGGCCTGCAGAAAAGATTCTCCCCTCGTCGCAGTCCAGCTAACTATCAGAACTCAAGAAAAGAACACCGATCACCAATATGCATTCACACGTATGAAAACCAGAATATTCAAATTCTTTCACACGACCTAAGCCCTGGGAAGAGGGGCAGAGTCTGCGGCAGCCCCGCAGGGGCGAAAGAACGACGATTCATTTCCACAAGGGGCGTTGGTTATGTATTTGACGCCGTGCCCGCCGCTGCGAGGCGACCAAACTTTCGACTCTGCGACAGGCTCCCAGCCTGGCAGCTTTAGGGGGCGGTCCTAGGACATAAGGAGGCACGGCCACGAGCGCGTGCAAGCCAACGAGCACGATCACGTCCTGACCCCTGAAATCTGACCCCTGCTTGCAGGGCAGCTGCGGCTTAAATAACAATCGGATCGTGAGAAAAGTCTGTCAGGACACGACAACCTTCAGAAGTCATGCACGCGACGTCCTCAATACGGATGCCGAAGCGGCCTGGCAAGTAGATGCCTGGTTCCAGCGTAAAGATGGTGCCACATCCCAGGGGCGACCGCTGGCGCCGATTTACGCTGGGTTCTTCATGAATCTCAAGGCCTAGCCCATGTCCGGTACCGTGACCGAAGTGTGGACCGAATCCGGCCGTCTCGATAACGCTCCGGGCCAGACGGTCGGCGTCGTCGGTGGGCATGTCAGGACGAAGCCCAGCGGCGACTGTCTCGAGCGCATTGCGGACGATCTGATAGGTCGACGTGAAGTCCGGCGGAGGCTGCCCAAAGCAGACCATTCGTGTAAAGTCGCTGCAATAGCCCTGTTGAACCAGTCCGAAATCGAATACGACTACGTCGCCTGGCTGGATGTTTCGGGACGATGCGATTCCGTGGGGAAGGGCCGAACGCGGTCCAGAAGCGACGATGGTATCGAAGGCCAGTCTTTCCGAGCCGTTCCGGCGCAACTGATACTCGAGCTCGGCTGCGGCCTCCAGTTCGGTCATTCCGGCGCGCAGCCGGGGTAGCGTCTGTTGAAACGCGGCTGTGGTCTGCCCGAGCGCCCCGCTGATTGCATCCACCTCAGCCGAATCTTTCGTTCTTCGGATCCGTTCGACAAAACCGTCGCAAGGCTGCAGAGATAGCTGTCCGGCCAGCTTGCTGTGGAGATGGTGATAGAGTCGATAGCTGGCGTGACGCGATTCAAAGCCAACGCGGCGATAACCGGCCTTGGAAATAAAGTCGATCACATCGTCGTCGATCAGCGTTCGACTTTGGAGAATCTCGACTTGGCGCGTCTCGTCTTCGGCCTGGCTCCAGTACCGCGAATCCAGACAAAGATGAATCGCGCGTCCGTCGACGACCGCAGTTCCCGCGCTTCCGGTAAACTGTGTCAGGTAGCGGATGTTGGGAAGGTGCGTAATGCAGAGGGCGTCCAGACCGGCCTGCGTCATCATCCGGCGCAGCGATTCGAGACGGCGCGGGATGTGTTGGAAGAATGGATTCACACGGCAATCATAGGAGAATTACGAGTTACGAAGTACGAATTAGAAGGACAAAGGACAAAGGACGAAGAACGAAGAACGAAGGACGAAGGACGAAGGACAAAGGACAAAGGACAAGGGACAAGCACGAACTGTGGGTTTGAGATGTACGGGCTACGGATTTCACTCCGTAGCCCGCCCTTGGCGGCTGGCTACTGCTTGATGCGGGGTGTGATGAAGAAAAGAATCTCGCGCGTGTCGCGTTGCTTGCGCGAACTCTTGAACAGGTGACCAACGACGGGCAGTGATCCCAGTCCGGGCACGCGGTTTTCCCGGTCCCGGTCAGTTTCGATGTAAATACCACCGATGACGGTCGTTCCGCCGTTGGCGACCAGGACTTCCGTCTCCGATTCGCTGGACAGAATGATCGGAATACCGAGAACGGTGACGGTAAAGTCGGGAACGTTGTTCTCGACCTTCAGTTTCAACAATACCGTCCCCTGATCGGTGATCTGCGGAGTAACCCTCATCTGCAGCGCCGCGGTTTCGAAACGCACCGTCGTCGTGAAGTTCTGCGTGACGGGAATTGGAATACGCGTGCCCTGTGTAATGATCGCTTCAGCGTTATTCTGTGCTGAGACACGCGGCTTGGACAGCACGCGGGCTTCACCCTTGCTCTCGGCTGCCGAGATCGTAAGGTCGAGTTGAACCGTATCGATCAGGTTCCCTACACGGATGCCGAGGGTGCCTGCCGGGTCTTCGATCCCTCGGAAGACCTGACCACTGGAGGTGACACGGTCGCGGAAGGGATTGCCGGCCGTCAATCCGAATTGAATTCCCAGGTCGCGCGAGAAGTTGGTCGTCGCCTCGATTACGCGTGCTTCGATTTCGACCTGGGGCTCAGGCATGTCCAGCGTGTCGATCAGCTGGCTGACGACGCGGACCTGGTCGCCCACGTCCTTGACGATCAGCGTATTGGATCGGATGTCGATATTGAGTTGTCCGCGCAGGGTCAGTTGTTCCTTCAGAGTTTTTTCAAGACCCAGAACTTTGGCGTAATTGAGACGGCGAGTCATCGTCACCAGCTCGGCTGCCTTGAAGGAAGAAGCTTTGAGGCTGGCGCGCGCTTCCTCTTCGGCCTGAATCGTCTTCTTGGTCGAGATGCGCACGACGTTGCCTTCGAGGGTCTTTTGCAGGCTGTGACTCTTCAGAACCGTTTCAAAGACCTGATCCCAGGGGACATTTTCGACGTGAATGGTGATCGTGCCCTTTACGTCCGGGTCGATAATGACATTCAGTCCGCTCAACTCGGAAACAATGCGGAAGAAATCGATCACGTCGACGCTGACCAGGTCGAGGGAAATCGGATCGCCAATATAAGCGGTCCTGCCTTCGACTTGAACCTGGCCCTGGCGGATGGTTTCAAGCGCCTGCTCGGTTCGCGAGTGCAGGCGAGGCAGCGAGGTCGGCGCTGGCAGAATCTTGACCTCGGAGCTCTGTTGGGCAATCGCCAGTGTTCCCAACACACAAGCGAGCACCCAAGCCAGAACTACCTTGCCCTTGCGGTTATGAGTTACCATGAAAATTCCTCCGGGACTCGCGCGGCAACTGACTGCATGCTGGCCATCTGCGGTCCTGATCCCAACTAACCGCCGGATTGTTCGGCATACAGGCGGCGCACCGTTCTCTTACGGGTCACCTTGCCGTCCGGGTAACGCAATTCTTCCATGAACACTACGAAGTAGCCCTTGTCGTCTGAATCGATCTCCGCGAGGAAACCGTTGTAGAGCTTGTCGCCGACACGCGCCAGATAGTTGATCTTGTCGCGGCCCTGAATGACGATCAGCCGGGAATCCTTGCTGCCGGCCCCTCCGATAACAGTGACCTCCGAAACGAGCATTCCGGGCAGGCCAGCCGGACGGAATTTGGCCGCCGGCGGCACCAGCACGTCATTGCTCGTCACAGCCTGCTTGACGACGACAAGGCTGCGGAAGGGATCGCGCTTTCCGTTGGAGCGATAGGCCTGAACCCCATCGTCGGCCGGTGGCGGCGCCTGAGCGGGCGGCGTTTGCGGCGCACCCGCCTGGGCTGGGGCCTGCGCACGCTGCGGAGCGGACTGAGCGGACAATCCGAGGCCGAGCGTCATAAGTGCAACTGCTAAACAAAAGAGTCTCTGCGGTTTGAACATCACAGCGCCTTCGCTTTATTTTCAAGATAGACAAACGTTGTAGCGGTGCAAGTGGCCGCCAGCGTCCGCTTGGCGATCGGCTGGGGCAGGGCCTTCATGTTGATGTTGTCGACGTTGATGATTCGGGTGAAGCGGCCGATTTTTTCGAAAAAGCGCCCCAGGTTATCGTAGTCTCCCTCGAGAGAAATCAGAATCGGCCAGTCCTCATAGAAGTCCCGTTCGACGGTGGCCTGAGGGGTGAAGCTCTTGATGCGAAGATTGCTGTCGACGGCCAACTGCTGGACGCGCCGGATGATTTCGGCCGTTTCCTTCTCTTCGGGCAGAATCTGGCGGAGGTTCTCCAGTCGTTCCCGTTGGAGAGCGATCTCCTGCCGAAATTGCGCCAGCCGGGCCTCGACCATCTGGCCGGATTGGACCTCGGCGGTCAGGGCCTGCACCTCAGCGTCCAGTACTTTCAGAGCCTCGCGGCGCGGGCTGAGCAAATAGCTGTAAAAAAGGTAACCAGCTACCGCGACCAGCACCCCAAACAGCAGGAACTGCGTGCGTTTGGGCAATTCAGAAAATCGGAATTCACGCAAAGAAGCCATAGTTACTCCGCCAGGGTGCAGACGACCTCAAACTTGAGGACTGCATCCTTCTCCTCTTCCCAGTTTTGTAACTCGACCTTCTGAAAAATCTTCTTGGAGTTGAGACTTGCGATCAGATCAGCGATCGAGGGAACATCGAAGGAGTGTCCCTGGAGGGTGATCTTCAAACCCTTCTGCTCTACGGAATCGAACCACAGCGTCGGCCGGTCCGGCACCGAGCCGATGATGGAGTTCAACAACTGAACCGGGCCCTTCTGCTGGGATTTCAGTTTCTCGATGATCGAAATGCGATTGTCGAGCGCTGCTTTTTGCTGCTTGTATTGAACTTCCTGCGTGCGGGCCGTCGCCAGTCGCTGTTTTTCCTGCTCCAGTTCCTGCTTTCGCGCCATTTTGCCCGAATAGTCGCGGTCGGTCTGGTAGTACCACCAGCCCATTCCCAGCGCCACCAGGACCAGCATCAGCACCAGCAACAAGCCGCTATGCTGGCGTTCGGTCGTGTCGAGCGCCGGAGCCAGCGCTGTCTCTCGGAGTAAATTGATTCGAATCATTTCTCGTTTGCGTCCCTCAATGCCAGCCCCACGGCCACAGCCATGTCGGGAGAAATAGACTGAACGTAGTCCTTCGAAAAGCCGGGACCGATTTCAATGGACCGAAATGAGTCCAGGATCTCCGTCTGAACCTGTAGCTTTCCCGTCATGTACTCGGCCAGTCCGGGAGTGTGGCAAGCGCCGCCGCCAAGCAGAATGCGATCGATGTCGCCGGAGGCCGCCGTGGCGCGGAAATAATCGAAGGTCTTCTGGACTTCCAGTGTCAGCATCTCGGTGGTGGAGCGCAGTACTTTTTGGACCCGATCGGAAGTGTCGCCCTGAGAGGCTCTGCGCTTGGTCGCCTCAGCCTCGTCGTAATCCAGGCTGAGTTCCTTTTGAAGAAAATCCGTGTAGTTGTTGCCGCCGACTGAAATGTCCCGTGCAAACAGGAATTCGCTTCCTTTGACGATATTGACATTCAGCGTACTGGCGCCCAGGTCCAGCAGCGCCACGGTGATGGTCGGGGACGGCTGGTAATTGACCTCGTAACAGTTCTGAAGGGCGAAGGCATCGATATCGACAACCACGGGCGTTTTGCCGGCCATCGAGATAACGCTGTTCTGGTCGGTAATCTTGTCCCGTTTGACCGCCACCAGAAGGACTTCCATGTTGCCGGTGCCCGGGATGTCGCGGATGATCTGGTAATCGAGGTTGACGTCGTTGATGTCAAAGGGAATGTATTGTTCGGCCTCCCAGTGAATGGTTTCGGCAAGTTCGGCCGCCGACTGGCTAGGCATCTGGATCTTCTTGACGATCACGGAGTGGCCCGAGATCGACGTGGCAACGCGTCGGTTCTTGATCTTCTGTGTTTTGAAGATCTTGGAGATAGCGTCGGCCACCGGCAGCTTGGAAATGATGGCGCCGTCGACGATGGTGTCCGACGGAAGCGTCTCCAAGCCCAGCCCGACCAGTTGATAGCGGTTCGGCCCGAGAAGCTTCAGTTCTACGGCCTTGACGTTGCTCGAACCAATGTCGAGTCCGACCAGTTGTTTGCTTCGAGAGAGCATCTTTGGAATGCTTATCCCTCTTCGACCTGTCACAGGCGTCGAGCGATTAAGCTGTAAGTTATTACTACTCAAGCCATTCTGCTTGGCTTCTGCCATAGTTGTCAAGAGAAACCCCCGATTGAAAGCATCGTTGGGCGATGCGAGGCACTATACTTTGGAATGTTGGCGGGAGTTTGTGAGGGTACTCACAGCGCCTCATTTCGATTGCGAATTTGCGGATCGCGGTTGCAAACCGCCCCGAATTACGGGAGTAATTCGCAATTGTTGTCTCCATATTCTTGGTCCGATTTCGCGCATTTATTCTTGACAGCAGATCGTTCCATCTATATTTTAGGGGTTTGTTTTTACCATCCAATCGAATCGGAGTAGAGGAATGAAGACGTATCTGCCCTCGAAGGAGGATGCCGACAGAAAATGGCTCGTCCTGGACGCAGAGAACAAGGTGCTGGGAAGGCTGGCTTCGCGGGCCGCAGTGTTGTTGATGGGCAAAAGCAAGGGGTGCTATACTCAATTTTTGGACACCGGCGATTTCGTCATCATCGTGAACGCCAGCAAGGTTCGTCTGACCGGCAAGAAACTGGATCAGAAGATGTACCGTCGCCATACCCAGCATCCGGGCGGCCTTCGGGAAATCTCAGCGCGGGATTTGATGGCGAGCCGTCCGGAGCGCGTCATTGAGAGGGCCGTTCATGGAATGCTGCCGAAAACGAAACTTGGACGGGCTATGCGCAAGAAGTTAAAAGTCTACGCCGACGGCGATCATCCGCATAAGGCTCAGAAACCCGTGACGATCGAAC
>JBPCNK010000184.1:0-11415 GCA_051001345.1 Acidobacteriota bacterium
ACTCTGTGGACCTCTGTGCCTCTGTATTACCAATTGGTGAAATCTTGTTTTTTGAGCAAGATTCTTGATCTCGCCGCCTTTTTACAGGCCCGCAGTCTTCCGGCCGCGGCTCTGTTGGCGCTCCGTCGCCGGCCTGCGGCATACGGCATACGGCATACGGCATACGGTTGCGGCTATGCCGCGCTGGGTCTCTGTGGTGAATTCAATTGTGAATGATCCGGGATGAAAGCCATGTCGATTCATTTGAGAAACACTTGTGAGTAATCCGGGCTACTGTCTTCCCCCGAAAGTCCCGAATTCGAAGTTCGTAACTCGTAATTCGTAATTCTTATGCCGTATTGCATTGGGGTCGATGTCGGTGGCACGCAGACCAAACTTGTGGCCGTCGAGCCGTCGGGCCAGATTCTGTCGAGCAGCACTGCCACGACGTCTGGCCAGAACGCCGGCTGGGCCCAACAGGTACGCGAGTCTGTCCAGGCCTTCCAGGAAAAGTGCGGCCCGCGTGCTGGCCGGATCGGCATCGCGGCGCCCGGATTGGCTGCCACCGACAATCGATCGATTGCAAACATGCCGGGCCGCTTAGTGGGAATTGAAGGATTGGACTGGACTGATTTTCTTGGATGCGAACACGCGGTGATGGTGCTCAACGACGCCCACGCCGCGCTTGTTGGAGAACATTGGATCGGCGCAGCTTGCGGCTTTCGCGATGTGATCCTTCTGACTCTGGGTACCGGAGTCGGCGGTGCGATTCTGCTGAACGGCAAATTGTGGCAGGGCCGGCGCGGCCTGGCCGGACATCTCGGCCACATCTGTCTGGACGTCGGCGGACTGCCTGATATCGTCGGCGTTCCGGGTAGTCTCGAAGATGCGATAGGAGAATGCACGCTCGAGCGGCGCTCCGGCGGCCGCTACCGGTCGACGCGAGACCTCATTGCCGGTTATCGAGCCGGCGACACCGAGGCGACGGCGATCTGGCTCAAGTCGGTGCGCGCACTGGCCTGTGCGATCGCCTCGTTGATTCATGCGCTCGACCCGGAGGCGGTTGTCGTTGGCGGCGGCATTTCGCAATCGGCAGACGCATTATTCGCGCCACTGAAGCGCTGCCTCGATGAGGTCGAGTGGAGACCACAGGGACCTCGCGTAGAGATACTGCCGGCTCAACTCGGAGAATTCTCCGGAGCGCTCGGCTCGGCGCGCTATGCGATGACAGAGGGAGAACTTCGATGAAACCGGCTCTTGTCTATCTGGAACGCTGCAGGGAACTGATCGAGGCGGTAACCCGACAACATGAAGCGATCGAGCGCGCCGCGGACTGGTTTGCCGAAACAATTCTACGCGGCCGCATGGTTCATTTGTTTGGTTCAGGACACAGCCGGATTCTGGTCGAGGAGATGTGGCCGCGCTATGGGTCCTTTCCCGGATTCAACCCGATTGTGGAGCTGTCGCTCAGCTTTCACAATCTGGTCGTCGGCGCCAATGGCCAGCGCCAGGCGATGTTTCTGGAGAACGTCAGCGGGCTGGCCGAACGAATTCTTCGCAACTTCAACCTGTCGGCAGACGATAGCGCTCTTGTGATTTCCTCAAGCGGCTGTGGCGCCGTATCGGTGGAAATGGCGGAAGAATTCCGGCGGCGCCGGGTCCGGGTCGTGGCTCTGATCAGCCGCCTTCATTGCGAAGCCAGTGCAAGCCGGCATCCCGGCGGTCTGAAGCTGACCGATTGTGCCGACCTGGTTCTGGATACCGGAGCTCCGGCCGGCGATGCGATGGTCCAGGTGGAGGGTCTGGATACTCTCGTCGCCCCTGGCTCAACCGTGGGCGGCTGCCTCGTTGTCAACGCCATCAAAGCCGAAGTAGCGGCGCGCCTGGTGCGGGCCGGAGCGGCGCCGAAGGTTTTGACGGCACCCTGCCGTGTGGGCGACGAACGTTCGCGCACTCTGTTTGAAAGCGCCTACGACGAACACGCTCATCGGCTGGCGGAACTGTATAAGCATTTGTAATGCTCAATCGTCAATCAAATAGGGGTCAGGGTTGCAATCGGGGATTGGGGAGTGGGGAATGGGGATTGAATGGGGGATTGCGGATTGGGGATTGCGGATTTATTGCGGATTGGGGAATTGGGGATTGATGCGAATAAAGGACTGGCGACCGGCGACTGGCGACGCGCGACTGGATCGCGACTGATTATGAAAAAAACTTGGAAAATTGCCGGCATCAACTTCGATCACATGCACATGGGCGACAATCTGCGGATGGCGTTCGAGCATCCTGATGTGGAGATTGTCGGCCTGAGCGATGAAAACCCCGAGCGCATGAAAGACGCAGCGGAGAAGTTTGAAGTACCGCTGGGCCGTCAGTTCATCGATTACCGGCAGTGCCTGGAGAAGACCCGCCCGGAAATTGTTTTGCTATGTCCGGCCACAGCGCGTCATCGCGAGTGGACCGAGAAGGTTGGCGCTTATGGCGTCCACATCCTGATGGAAAAACCCTTTGCTGCTTCGCTGGCGGACGCCGACGCGATGATTGCCGTCATGCGACAGGCTGGACGACTGCTGGCCATCAATTGGCCGCTGGCCTGGTATCCGCCTCATGTGACATCCAAGCGACTGGTCGATGAAGGCGTCATCGGAAGCGTCGGCGAAATCCATTACTACGATGGCAACCGCGGGCCGCTATGGCACAGCGCCGACAAAACCACGCGCACGGCCGAGCAGGTTGCCGCTGAAAAGCCGAAGAGCTGGTTTTACCAGCGCGAGCAAGGCGGGGGTTCACTGCTGGACTATCTCGGCTATGGCGCCACCTTGGGAACGTGGTTTATGGACGGCCGCGCTCCCGCAGAAGTAACGACGGTGGCCGGAGGAGCGGCAAATCTGCAGGTCGATGAGCACAGCGTCACGGTGGCGCGTTACGGCGACGGAAGCCTTTCAAAATTTGAAACACGTTGGGGTACGTTTACCGATCCGTGGACGCATCAACCGCAGCCCCGTTGCGGTTTCGTCCTGGTCGGCGCCGAGGGAACGATCAGCAGCTACGACTACGAGCCGGCCATCAGGGTTCAAACACGCGAGTGCCCGGAAGGCCGGCAGGTGACTGTCGATGCGCTGGGCAGTCCGTTTCGAAATCCGGTTGAGTACTTCGTTCACTGTCTGGAAACTGGAAGCCCCATTACAGGCCCGTTGTCTCCGGCTGTCAGCCGCGTTGGCCAGCAGATCGTGGACTCGGCGATGCTGAGCGCTGTGGAGAGGCGGCCCGTTGACTTGGTCAGGTGAGCAAATTGGGAATATTGGGGATTGGGGATTGGGGAATGGGGATTGAATTGCGGATTGCGGATTGGGGATTGCGGATTTATTTCGGATTGGAAAATTGGGAGTTCGCTAGAAACTGGTAACTGGCCACTGGTAACTGGCCACTGGTGTGGCGACTAGCGACTGAACCATCGACACGCGACTATGGAAAAGAAACCGGATTACGGGTTGGCCGAGCGCGCCGATGCTCAAGCGACAGTTGCGCCGGAATTGCCCTATCGCCCACGCAGCCCGCGCTCCTACAACCCAGGAATTGGCTTGGTAGGCTGCGGCGGGGTCAGCGAGCAGCATCTCAAGGCCTACAGTAACGCTGGCTTTCGCGTCGTGGCCCTCTGCGATCGCACCGAAGCCAAGGCGCGAAGTCGGCAGCGGCAGTTTTTCCCGAACGCGGTTGTGACCACCGAGTACCAGCGTGTGCTCGACCGTCGTGATGTGGAAGTGGTCGACGTAACCACGCATCCGCATCAGCGCGGATCCATTTTGCAAGAGGCGCTTCTGGCGGGCAAGCATGTCCTAAGCCAGAAGCCCTTGGTCACCGATCTGGATTTCGGAATGCGCCTGGTCGATCTGGCTAAACGGCAGGGCGTCCATCTGGCAGTCAATTGCAATGGGCGCTGGGCGCCGCATTTTAGTTACATCCGGCACGCCGTAGCCGATGGATTGATTGGCACGGTCCTGTCGGTTCATTGTGGTGTGCGGTGGGATCACAACTGGATAGCGGGAACGGCTTTCGACCAGGTACGTCACATCATCCTTTATGACTTCGGAATTCACTGGTTCGACATCCTGACCTGCTTTGTCCGGCACCCGGCGTTGCGCGTTTATGCGTCGTTGACGCGGTCGCCAGGCCAGAAGGCGACGCCGGCATTGCTCGGCCAGGCGTTGATTGAATTCGACGGCGCTCAGGCCACGCTCAGTTTTGACGGCGACACGCGTTTTGGTCCCAGCGACCGGACCGTGGTAATTGGTGACCGCGGAACACTGGTCAGCGAAGGGCCGGATCTGATGGAACAGAGAGTGACGCTCTTTCGCCAAGACAGCTATGCCCGGCCGCAGCTTGCGGGAACCTGGTTTCCGGATGGCTTTCACGGAACGATGGGGGAACTGCTGTGCGCCATCGAAGAAGGCCGCCAGCCGCTCAACGATGCGCGCAGTCATCTCCAGAGTCTGGAACTCTGTTTTGCCGCAGTGGCCAGTGCCGAAGACCATCTTCCGCATGTGCCGGGTTCCATCCGAAAATTGCCCGGCTAAAGTCGGGGCGTGTAAAAAAACCGGGAATTCACCGCAGAGACGCAGCGCGGTAAGGCCGCAACCGTATGCCGTATGCCGCGAGCCGTATGCCGCGAGCCCGCTCCCTTTCGGTCGCGGCTCTTCCCGTACCCACGCCGGCATACGGCATACGGCATACGGCACACGGTTGCGGCAATGCCGCGCTGCGCCTCTGCGGTGAAGTCAATTTCCACATCGTTCGCTCCTACTTCTTGCTGGAGGCCCTCATTTTGTAGTATTTTGTAGGGTAACCGATGAAACGTTTTGCCCCGCTATTCTGCATTTTGTTGTTGGCTGCGGCGCTTTTGGTGCCGGCGTCCGCATTTCAACAGCGCGAAGCCCGGCAGCGCCCAGTTCGTCGGGTGGCTTTTACTCGCGACATTCAGCCCATTCTTTCCCAATCGTGCCTCGGATGCCACGGCGCCACCCAACAGATGGGGAGTCTGCGGCTGGACAGCCCGGAGGCCGTACTGGCGGGGGGAGTCTCCGGACCCGTCGTTGTTCCGGGAAAAGGCGCCGGGAGTCTCCTTGTGCGGCGCTTGTCGGGAACGACCGATGGCCCGCAAATGCCCATGGAAGGGCCGAAGCTCACTGCAAACCAGATTGCTTTAATCCAACGCTGGATCGACGGTGGCGCCGCCGGGCTCGACGTCTCGGCAGCGCCCGCTGCGGTCAAGTCCAGCCACTGGGCCTATCAGCCGTTGCAGAGACCGGCACTGCCCCCGGTTAAAAACGAAACCTGGGTCCGTAATCCGATTGACCGTTTCGTCCTGGCCCGCCTCGAAAAGGAGGGGGTGAAGCCATCGCCGGAAGCGTCGCGTGAAACGTTGATTCGGCGTGTCAGCCTGGACCTGGTCGGCCTGCCACCCACTCTGGAGGACGTGCGCGCGTTTGTCTCCGACACCAGTCCGGACGCGTACCAGAAAGTCGTCGATCGATTGCTTTCTTCTCCGCACTACGGCGAGCGCTGGGCCCGTCCCTGGCTTGACCTGGCGCGCTATGCCGATACGCAGGGCTATGAGAAAGATAACCGCCGCAGCATCTGGCTCTATCGCGACTGGGTCATCGCGGCTTTCAACGACGACATGCCCTTTGACCAGTTCACCATCGAACAGATCGCCGGCGACATGCTCCCCAATTCTTCATCCGCGCAGAAAATTGCCAGCGGTTTCCACCGCAATTCGATGATCAATGAAGAGGGCGGCATCGATCCGGAGGAGTATCGTGTCGCCGCGGTCCTGGACCGCGTCGGTACGACCGCCTCCGTTTTTCTGGGTACGACGCTGGCCTGTGCGCAGTGCCACAATCACAAGTACGATCCGTTTACTCAGGAAGAGTTCTATCGCTTCTATGCGTTCTTCAATTCAGCCGAACCAGAAATCAAGGTGCTGGGCGGCGGCGAACGGGAAGGCATGGGACCGAAAATGGAGCTGCCGATTACACCCGCCATGGTGGCCCATCGCAGCCGAATCGAAGAGTCGATGACTGCCGCCGAAGCCCTCCTCAACCGCGTGGACCCGGCACTGGATGTCTCCCAGGCCGTCTGGGAACAGGAGATGGCCGCAGCCGTCGTCCCCTGGACGGCGCTTGATCCGGTTCGAACCGTTTCCGCGGGAGGCGCTGGATTGACGGTGCTCGAGGATCACTCCGTCCTCGCCAGCGGAGCAAACCCCGACCGGGATACATTCATCATCGTCGCCGACACAGCGCTTGCCGGCATCACCGGCGTTCGTATCGAAGCGCTGACACATCCGACCTTGGTGCGCGAGGGCTCCAGCCGGGGGCCGCGCGGTCGTTTTGTCATGACCGGATTTGAAGTCGAAGCGGCGTCTCTGACCGACCCGGCGCGATCGGTGCGCGTCGGTTTCACCGATGCGGCCAGTGACCAGTCCGGTTATACGCCCGACGTCAAGGATGCCATCGACGACGATCCGCGTACCGGCTGGACGATCAGCACCGCCGGCGAAGCGGCGCGACGTGATCGCCAGGCGATCTTTCTTGCCGCGGCCCCTTTTGGATTTGCCGGCGGCACGCGCCTGACGATTCGATTGCGCCACGACTCGGCGCTTCCTCAACAAGTTCTCGGCCGCTTCCGATTGGCGGTGACAACCGCCGAGGATCCGGGTCGCGGCGCGAAAGTTCCCGTGGCGCTGCAGTCCGTGTTGCAGACGCAGGCGGACGCACGAACCGAAGCGCAGCGGCGAGCTTTGCGCGAGTATTTCCGTGGCATCGACCCCGCGCTGGAACCGGTGCGCGAGCGACTGGTTGGACTGCGAGAGTTTTGGGGCGAACTCACTTCTCCTTCGACCCTGGTGATGAAAGAACAGAGCGAAGCTCGCAAGACGCAGATTCTTTTGAGGGGAAGTTTTCTCACCAAAGGCAAAGAGGTGCGGCCGGGTGTTCCGGCGGTGCTGCCTCCCGTCAAAAAAGAACAGCCGGCCGACCGGCTGGGCTTAGCACGCTGGCTGGTGGACGCATACAACCCACTAACACCTCGCGTAGCGGTAAACCGCTTCTGGATGCACTATTTCGGCCGCGGCCTGGTCGAAACCGTCGAGGACTTCGGCACGCAGGGCGATAGGCCCACGCATCCCGAGTTGCTGGACTGGCTGGCAGCCGAATTCATCGAACAGAAGTGGAGCATGAAGGCGTTCCATCGCCTTGTGGTCACGTCGGCAACCTACCGGCAGAATTCCGCCGTCGCTCCCGACCTGCTCGAGCGCGATCCGGACAACCGGTTGCTGGCGCGCGGGCCACGCCGGCGTTTGGAAGCCGAGATGGTTCGCGACAACGCGCTGGCCGTGGCCGGACTGCTCAGTCCGCGGGTCGGCGGGCCGAGTGTTTTTCCGCCGCAGCCCGGAGGGATCTGGAACCTGGTCTACAACGACGACAAGTGGCGCACCAGTGCCGGGGAAGACCGCTACCGGCGGGGACTGTACACGTTTTGGCGCCGGACGGCGCCTTACCCGATGTTTACAACCTTCGACGCTCCCAGCCGCGAGTTGGTCTGCACGCGCCGTATCCAGACCAATACGCCCCTGCAATCGCTGACGACGCTCAACGATCCAACCTTTTTTGATGCCGCGCGCGCTCTGGCCCTGCGTATGCTTGCACAGCAATCATCCGGTCTGCGTGAGCGAATCCTCTATGGCTTCGCCCTTTGCACGGCGCGCGCGCCTGAAGGGAAGGAGATTGATCGGCTGGTCGGACTGTTCGAACAGGAGCGCGCGCACTTCGCGCAGAATTTGAAGGCCGCTTCCGAAATTGCAAACGGAGGAGACATTCGACCTGGCGAGGGCGTCGATCCGGCTGATTTTGCCGCCTGGACGGTCGTCGCCAATGTGTTGCTCAATCTGGATGAGACTTTGACGAAGGGGTAATGGTGGCGCATTATGGAAGGTGAAAAGCCGATGACGTCCACGCGCATGTGCATAAGCACGTCAACGAGCACGGTCACGCATGGGATGAGTGTTGCTCAAGATCTTGTTATTTCAGCAAGATTTTCGATCTCGCGTGCGGCATACGGCATACGGCATACGGCATACGGTTGCGGCAAGGACCAGAAATCATGAACAAAGACGACATTTTGAAAGCCATCACCCGGCGCCATTTCTTCGCTCAAAGCGGTGTGGGCATAGGGGCCATGGCGCTGTCATCGCTGTTTGACGCCAACTTGCTTGGCTCACCGGCCGGCGCTCCCGGACCGCTGGCGGCGCGGCCGCCGCATTTCGCTCCCAAGGCTCGAAACATTATTTATCTGTTCATGGCGGGCGCTCCGTCGCAGCTGGATCTCTTCGATTACAAGCCGAAGCTGATCGAGCTGAACGATAAGGACATTCCTCGAGAAATGATCGAAGGGGAGCGCTTCGCTTTTATCAAGGGCGTGCCGCAGTTGCTGGGCTCACCCTACAAGTTTAAGAAACACGGCCAGTCAGGGGCGGAAATTTCCGAGTTGTTGCCCTACACGGCCGAGGTCGCCGACGAGTTGGCCATCGTCAAGTCGATGTACACCGACCAGTTCAATCACGCACCCGCGCAGATCTTCATGAACACAGGCCATCAGATTATCGGCCGCCCAAGCATGGGATCGTGGATGACCTATGGCCTGGGCAGCGAAAACAGCGACCTGCCCGGATTTGTCGTCCTGGTTTCAGGCGAAGGTCAACCCGATGGCGGGAAATCCTGCTAGAACAGCGAGTTTCTTCAGAGTGTCTACCAGGGTGTGACATTTCGATCGCAGGGAGATCCGGTTTTGTCGGTGTCCAATCCGGCTGGAATGACTTCCGAGCAGCGCCGCCGTTCACTCGATGCGCTTCGCGATCTCAACCAGATACGTTTAGATGCCGTGGGCGACCCGGAGATCGGCACTCGCATCGCGTCCTACGAAATGGCATATCGGATGCAAACCAGCGTGCCCGAGTTGACCGATATCTCCAACGAGTCGGCCGCCGTTCACCAGATGTACGGGACCCAACCCGGCGCAGTCTCGTTTGCAAACAACTGTCTGCTGGCGCGCCGGCTGGTCGAACGCGGGGTGCGGTTTGTCCAGTTGTACCATCGTGGCTGGGACAACCATGGGTCCTCCAAAGGCGACGACATCATTCACAAGTTGCCGCGGCTTTGTCTTGAAATGGACCAGGCCGCCGCTGCGTTGATTCGCGATCTGAAGCAGCGCGGTTTGCTCGACAGCACGCTGGTCGTATGGGGTGGAGAATTCGGCCGGACGCCGATGAATGAGAAGCGCAACAACTCGCCGTTTCTGGGACGGGATCACCATCCACGTGCGTTTACGATGTGGATGGCCGGCGCCGGAGTTCGCGCGGGTATCACCCTGGGATCGACCGATGAGCTGGGCTACAACGCCGTCCAGGATCGTGTCCACGTGCACGATCTTCACGCGACAATTCTGCACTTGCTCGGAATGGACCACACCCGCCTGACGTACCGGTCTCAGGGGCGCGACTTTCGATTGACGGACGTCAGCGGCGAAGTGGTCAAGAAGCTGCTGTCGTAGATCGTGTAAAGGGTTATCCTCTGCAGAAACAGCGGTGCCGCGCGCGTAAGCGAGCGGCCCCCCACAGCAACATTTCGATGCTCAACCGGTGTCAATTCGCATGCTTGCTGAGGGGCCGCTCCCTTACGGTCGCGGCACCGCCATCTCTGCGGTGAATGCCATTACCCATCATTTCGCCAACTGCAGCTTCGGATCCACTCTCCTGCGCGCCTTCATCATTTCGTCCCAGCCCACGGGGCGGCCTTCGTAAGCTGCAATGCGTCCTAGAATCGCGGTCAGATTGCTCTCGGCGCTCGGTTCGACCGTGTCGTACAAATAGTTTCCCGACGTAAGGCTGGCACAAAAATCTTTGATGTTGTTGACCGCGCCGCTGGTAAATATTCCTTTGGTGCTGCCTCCCGCAAACTCCTTGTCGCCGCTGATCCGAACATCTCCTTCATAGGCCGAATCGACCGTGCCATCCGTTCCGTAGATACGGATGCGCAGATCGTTGAAGCCTTTGACGAACTGCGCCGAGCTGAAATCAACGATCACCCCGTTTGGATACCAATAAGTCACCGCAAAGTGATCCCAGCAATCGCCGACATCAATCCGCGCTTTGCGCCCGCCGGTACCCTGAGCTTTGACGGGGTGTGAGTTCAGGTACCAGTTGGCAACATCGAGCACGTGGATGTTCTGCTCGACGATAATGTCACCCGACAGCGCCTGATCGAAAACCCAGTTACGCAGCCGCGCCTCCTGCGACCCATCCGCTGCCTTCGGCTTGAGCCTCCCGGCGTGATAGTAGACGTGTCCGAGAACCGGTTTGCCGATGTCACCCTGCAGTACGCGCCGCGCCGCTTCGCGAAACAGCGGGTCGTTGCGAGTCTGGAAGTCGACCAGCACGCTCAGTTTTCCCCGGACCTTGCGCGCTGCGTCGACGATGGACAGACATCCCGGCACATCGACGGCGATCGGTTTGGCCAAAAACAGGTGTTTACCGGCTTCCAGTGTTGCGATGGCCTGCGCCGAATGAAAGTAGGGCGGACTCTCGATTGCGACAGCATCCAGTTTCCCTTCGAGCAATTTGCGATAGCCTTCCAGGCCGGTCGAGCGGCGTGCCGGTTCCACTCGCAGCTGGGTGCCGAGTTCATCGACGCGATCGGAGAAGTAGTCATGCAGGGCAACCACTTTGGTGTTGGCGTGCTGCTCGAACAGCCGTCCGATGAAACGGCCCCTACCGCCGCTGCCGATAATCCCCAGCTCGATGCGCGAATTGGCGGGAGCCCCGCGGACCGATTCCGGCCGCACGATCGTCCAGCCGGTTGTCGTTGCGGCGACCGATTTCAGAAACACCCGCCGCCCAAGTTTGCGAATTTTGATTGGATTCATTTTTGAATTCCTTCCTTCAGGGAAATGGCGTCCAGCCAGGGTTGCAGGACGTCATCGAGAGTCTGGTGCGGTTCCCAGGCGCGCACTGTGAAGTTTGCGTCAGCGCCCGCCCGCTTGTATGCCAATCGAACAAACTCCAGCTCCCGTGTGACGGTCGGACCATCGGCGCGTGTCAGCAAATGGTCCTGCGGATTGATCACCAACAGCCGGCGGGGCGCAAGCGCCGCCTGGAGATCCGGCAGGTCGTAGGCGGTCAGAGCTCCGCTCACTACGTTGGCAAAGTCCACGTTGTAGAAACGATGCAGTGCCATGGACCGGTACGAGAGCAGCGGATCGACCAGTACGATACTGGCGAAGGCATTTTCAAATACAGCGGCATGCAGCAGCGGGATCGCTGTCCCGGCACGCCCAACGACGGGCAGTCCTCGGGAATCCACATCGGCGCGCGCGCGCAAGAAG
>JBPCNK010000185.1:0-3842 GCA_051001345.1 Acidobacteriota bacterium
CGCAAGCCCTAGGCGAGAGCTTGTTGGAGAGCCGGACGCGGGAAATCTGCATCTCCGGTTCGAGGAGGGGAAGGTGAGTCGGGCTACTGCTAGCCTCGCTCTCCTTCCTACTCTACCGGCACTGACAACGCGGCACTGACAACGCGGCACTGACAACGCGGCACTGACAATTCAGGCACTGAATGCTTCATTTGCGTGCGCCGGCGCCCATCAACAGCGACAGGATCGCTTTTTGCACGTGCAGGCGGTTTTCGGCCTGGTCGAAAACCAGCGAGTGCGGCGAGTCGATCACAGCGGCACTGACTTCCTGGCCGCGGTGCGCCGGCAGACAATGCATGAAATATGTCGTATCTCTGCCGGTCGACCGCAGTACCGATTGGGTCACCTGATAGGGTGCAAACATCTCGCGCCGCTTTTCGGCTTCGGTTTCCTGTCCCATGCTGATCCAGGTGTCGGTGTAAATGACGTCGCAGCCCGCCACGCCTCCCGCCAGATCGTGACAAACACGAATCTGCCCGCCGGTTGTGGCGGCCTGCTGGCGCGAGTTGAACAGCGTCTCCGCGTCAGGCGCAAAAGCCTCCGGACAAACCACCGTCAGATCGATGCCGAGCTTAGCGGCGCCGTGCATCAGCGAACGGCACGTATTGTTGGGGTCGCCGACATACGCCATCTTCAGTCCCTTGATCGGTCCGAGCTTTTCACGCAGTGTGAAAAAGTCAGTCAAAGCCTGGCACGGGTGCATCAGGTCGCTCAGCCCGTTGATGACGGGAATCGAACAGGAATTAGCCAGCTCCAGAATCGCCCGGTGGCTGTAAGTTCGCGCGACGACGCCGTGGCACCAGCGCTCCAGATTGCGTCCGATGTCGGCGATCGATTCACGTTCTCCCAGCTTTTCTTTGCTGCAATCCATAAAAACGGCCAGACCACCCAGACTCGTCATGCCGATATCGAAGGTGAAACGCGTACGCAACGACGATTTTTCAAACAGCATCGCCAGGTATTTGCCCTTCAAGTGCGTCGCAAATTTCTCTGGCCAGCGCTTGATCGCTTCTGCCTGGTCGAAAATCATCTCGATGAATCCAGAATCGAGGTCCTGAACTGAGATCAGATCCTTTGTCGGGGGCATGAGGCTCATTACTCCTGTCTCTGGTACTTCGCCCAGAGTTCATCCAGCCGCTGCTCTACCAGGTGACGGCCGGTGCTTCCCGACGAACGCTTCGTCTCAACCGAACGCCGGGGGTCGATCCACTCGACGACATCGGACGCAAATAATTCCGAAAACTGCTTCCACTGCGCCTCGGAAAACTCCCGGCAACTGCAATCCTGCTCGCGGCAGTGACGCACGACTTCGCCGACGACGCGGTGCGCCTGGCGAAACGGCAGGCCTTTGGAAACAAGGTACTCGGCCAGATCGGTGGCCATCAGGCCTTCGTCGGAGGCGGCTAGCGCCATGACCTCGCCGCGCAACTGAACGCCCGCAATCAGATCGGGCAGCAGCGAAAGGACAGATTCGAGCGTTTCGACAGCTTCCAGCAAAGGCGCCTTGTCCTCTTGCAGATCGCGGTTGTAGCCGCTCGGCAGGCCCTTGACCACTGCCAGCATTCCAGTCAAACGCCCGATCATCACTCCGCTGCGACCGCGGATCAATTCCAGAACGTCTGGGTTTTTCTTGTGCGGCATCAGGCTGCTGCCCGTACAAAAAGCCTCGTCGATATCGATGAATCCGAATTCGGACGTCGAAAACAGTATCCAGTCTTCGGCCAACCGGCTCAGGTGGATCATCAAAATGGAAGCCGACGACAAGAATTCCAAAACAAAATCGCGATCTCCGACCGTGTCGAGGCTGTTTTGCGTGACGCGCGAAAACCCCAGCCGGGCGGCCACCACGTCGCGGTCGATCGGCAACCCCGTCCCGGCCAGGGCCGCTGCGCCCAACGGCATCTCGTCGGCCCGACGGGCCGTATCGGCGAACCGCCCGGCGTCGCGCTCCAACATTTCGTGAAACGACAGGAGGTAATGAGCCCACAGAATCGGCATGGCCCGCTGCAGGTGGGTATACCCCGGCAGGACGACACCGCCGTGTTCGCGCGCGTGCTTGACCAGAGCCCGCTGGCTTTGCGTAAGGCCTTCGACGACGCGGACACAGGCCTGGCGCACGTATAGCTTCAGATCCAGGGCCACCTGATCGTTGCGGCTGCGGGCGGTATGAAGCTTCTGGCCGGCCTCGCCAATTTTTTCTATCAGCCAGTGTTCGATGTGAGTGTGGATATCCTCCAGCGCCGGGTCGAACGCGCGCCGGCCCGATTCGATCTCCATGCCAATTTCCTCGAGGGCCGCGTCGATGCGAACAGCTTCCTCGGCTGAGAGGATCCCCTGGCGGCCGAGCATCTCGGCGTGGGCGCGGCTGCCGTCGATGTCCTGGCGGAACAGTTTCCAGTCCAGCGAAATCGACTCGGTAAACTTCTCCACCTCTTTTGAGGCGCCCTTCGCAAAGCGTCCTCCCCAGAGCTTGCCCATCGGCTATGATTTCTCCCGGTCGGAGGCAACGGCTTGCCGGCTGTTGCGCAAGGCTGCCAGCCGCAGCCGCAGCGACTGGAGGCGGATGAATCCCTCGGCGTCCTTTTGACGATAGACATCGTCCTTCTCGAAGGTCACATGTTTCTCTGAGTACAGGGACTGCTCCGATTTGCGCCCCGTGATCAGACAATTACCTTTATGCAGTTTCAGGCGCGCGGTTCCCGACACGCGCGTCTGCGTGTGATCGATCATCTCCCGCATCAACTCCATCTCGGGCGAGTACCAGAAGCCGTAGTAAACGATCTCGCTGAAACGTGTGTTCAGCGAATCGCGCAAATGCATCACTTCGCGATCCAGCGTAAGCGACTCGACGGCTCGATGAGCCTGGTGCAGGATGGTCACCCCGGGAGTTTCATAGACGCCGCGCGACTTCATCCCTACAAACCGGTTTTCCACCAGATCGACCCGGCCAATGCCGTGCCGTCCTCCCGCCTGATTGAGCGCTTCGACTAGCGCAGCCGGACCGTATCGCTTCCCATCGACGGCCACGGCGACGCCCTGTTCGAATTCAATCTGGATTTCCTCGGCCCGATCCGGCGCCCGCTCGATCGAACTTGTCAGCAAAAACATTTCCTCGTCGGGCGCTCGCCACGGATCTTCCAGAATGCCGCCTTCGTAGCTGACGTGCATCAGATTGCGATCCATGCTGTACGGCTTGGCTGCCGTGGCCGTCACCGGGATGCCGTGCTGCCGCGCGTACTCGATCAATTCGGTGCGCGAGCGGAACTCCCAGTCGCGCCAGGGCGCCACGACACGGATGTCGGGTTCGAGCGCATAGTAGGTCAGCTCAAAGCGCACCTGATCGTTGCCCTTGCCTGTGGCGCCGTGAGCGACCGCGTCGGCGCCTTCCAGGCGGGCGATGCGGATCTGCTCTTTGGCGATCAGCGGCCGGGCCAAAGATGTTCCCATCAGGTACACACCTTCGTACAGCGCGTTGGCCTTGACGGCCGTAAAAACGAAGTCTCGGACAAACTCGTCCTTCAGGTTGGAGACATACGTGCGGCTGGCGCCCGTGCGCCTGGCCTTCTCGTCCAGATTATCGAGTTCCTCGGCCTGTCCGATGTCGGCGCAGTAGGCGACTACCTCGCAGCCGTACGTCGCCTTGATCCAGTGCAGCATCACCGAGGTGTCGAGACCTCCGGAGTACGCCAGCACGATTTTCTTAATCTCTCGCTTCATTGCGCCTTCCGTTTCGTCAAAAGGTTGCGAACCCTGGCGGAGCGGGCGACGCCCTTGAGGAAGCCAAGAAGAGTGTCGCCTCCACT
>JBPCNK010000186.1:0-36479 GCA_051001345.1 Acidobacteriota bacterium
TGCGGCTTCGTTGGACTCTTTGCTCGCACTCATCCATCCCACCGTAACCGAACTTGTGGGATTTGTCCAGCCTGTTGTTACAAAGCTCCGATTTCAGCGCGGGGGCAACCCGGTAAACAAATACAAAAACAGTTCAAGTCGACGCCGACCTCGCTACAGGCCCCGGTGCACGCCGTCTTAATGCCTGTATACATCTTCCACTCTTTCCCAGCCTGGCACAGGCCGGGTTGGGGCGCGGCGTTAGCCTCGTCGATGAGGGGAAGGAGTGAGGGCGCGCAGCCCTCGGAGTTCGGGAACATGCCGAGCACCAGCCAGACGGGGACGCGCCCTTGAACATCCGCAGGGAAGAAACCCTCGGCCGATACGGCTCCTGAGAATACAAGGGTGCCAACGAGGCCGAGCGCGAGCATGGCGGTCTTCAAGAAGCGGCCGATCTGGCGCGCGCGGCGGCGCGGGGTACGCAAGGGCGTCGATGCAGTTAGACAACGGGTCGCGTTTATACCGTGCACGGGATGATCTGATATAACGAAGCACCGGTGATGTCGACCAACTTTGAAGCTCTTCATGGTCTGTTCCCTCCTTTGAGAACGTTTGCGTACTAGGACCTCCAGCACGGAAGCTGCGATACGACCTCATTCCCTCTTCCGGGCTGCCAGCCGCCGTGGCACGAACCAGATCAAGCCGTAAAGACCGTGGTCGTAGTCAACGTCGGGGCTCGGGCAAGGCGAGCGCCAACTGCGCGGAAGTTAGGCTTTTACTCGGCGCTTTTGTTTGGAACGTCGTTTTACCCAATAGGCTTTCATCCATTGGGATGCCGCTTCTCGCGCTGCGACGCTCATCTTGCGCTTCTTGCGGCGTTTGACGGGTTTGCCCTTGACCAGAACTCGGGTACCCGTGGTGAGGCCCTTGGAAATCGCGGCGAGCTCGTTTTCCAGCGCGGTAAGCTGGCTTCGCGCACCAGCGATCGCCCATTCCAGTATCTGTTTTTTTTCCATCTTCTGTCTTCTGGCTTGGATCGCATTGTAGCATTCCATGCCGAAGTCAGCCTTCAGCTTATTAGGTCTTCAACTGCCAGATCAGCATCTCTCATTATCTGACGGAGCAGGCCCCTGCCGAGGTCCCGTTTCCCATGAATAGGGACAGTTGTGCGCCGTCCGTCCGGATGGATACAGATCGCGTGGCTACCGCTCTGCCGGTCCAGGATGAAACCGCGTTTCTTCAAAAGGATGATGACTTGCCGGGAGTTGAGAGTTGGGAGCTTGGGAGTCACACCGCGACATGAACTTTATGAGAGCCAACCTCTTGGTAGATGGGTTCGTTTTTCGCCAAGCGGCTTTCGATGTGCAGGCGGATCGCATCTTCGATAAGTTGTCGTGCCTCTTCCTCGGTCTGGCCTTCGGTGTAACAGCCCTGCAGCGCCGGGCAAATCGCCAGAAATCGACCGTCTTCGTCTTTCTCGATGACGATAGTAAATTCGTAGTGTCGCGCCATAAAGTTCGCCGCCTCTGAACGATTGTAACCCGGAAGCCGGTCGCGGTGGTGCGCAAGAATCGATTCGCTTTGCAAGGTCCTTACTGCTGCTGGTTTGCAATCACAACGGCCACTTGGGACGGTTGCTGGAATTGGGACGGCTTGTAAGGGATTGATAATATGGAGCCAGCGGTCGGGATTGAACCGACGACCTACTGATTACGAATAGGTAAGTCAGCCTGGCCAGTCAATAAGTTCAACGAGTTGCAGTCGTAGTTTTACGATATTTCCGCACTTTTCTACCCCGAATCCGCAAACAAACCGCAAACGGATTGCGTCAGAACTTTGGCATAAAATTATGTCGATCTTGAAAACGTCAACCGAGATCCGATGCGAGCGCGACCGCCTGAAGGAGTTGGTCAACGATCCTGACAACGGCGAGCTGGCCCGTTGTGCGGGGGCGCTGACTTGGGCGCTAGGCTCGCCGGCACTAACGAAGAAGCGAAAGAGCAGGCCAAGCCACTCGCCTCGACTCATTTCGAGTCAGCTGCGTCCGCGAAGCTTACGGTTGTCTCTGCTTGGCTGGTCTTGTGTGCTTGGCCGCTTACGCCTGCTGGAACAATCGCAATCGTCAAAATGAAAATAACGGTGGTGAAGAACAGCGGCCTCCGCTTCATGGCATCCTCCTTCGCTGTTCGGCTCACAATTGTTATCAGTCTAGCCATTTCCCTAACGATTCTATCGTCTCATCGGTTCATGCCCCAGTGGGCCTGACGACGCCCGGTTTCAGCCGCGGCGCTGTTCAACCCCGGAATTTGTCGCGGCCAGGCGCGACAAGTATCCTTAATCCGTTAGCCGGCGACGATGTGACGCAACTCGCGCGAATGTACCACCGCGCGGTTCGACAGACTTAAGCGCCTGAGTTGTCAAAAAAGTGGTGCGCGGTGCAGCGCCTGTTCGATGCCAAGTTCGCGCTCGAACCGCTGCACACTCGCGGGATCGCACTTGCTCAACAACTCGATCACGTCATCGGCTGACCGCAGACTCTGAAAGGCTTTGCGGGGCGCGAGATAAACGACGACGGGCTTGCCCTGGCGGACCATGTTGATGACGCTGTTCAACGTCCCCTTGCTCTCGCCGTCCCACAGCATGAGTCCGTACTCGGCATCGTCGACCATTACCTGGTCTTTGGTCGCGTAGTAGGCGAAGCCGTGCGCTCCCTTTGGCGGGGCGATCTCGCGGGTTGGCCAGCCCCCAATGTTGTTGCGGCAGTTGGCGGCCATGCAATGAACGATGACGTTGCGGTAGCCCTTCTCCGCAACGTGCCCCTGGACAGCCTTGTCCGCGCCGTTCGCGTCTCCGACCAGGATCGTGAAGCCCTTCTCGATCATGGTGTCAATCCGCAACTTCACATCGGCGTTGAGGCGTGACAGTTGCCGAGAGCCGGCGATGAAAACCTTCGTCATGTTCGCGTCCGCGTCTTCGTCATGGCGAGCATGTACACGGTCGCTGCGCCGCCCGCGAGGAGAGCCTGAGCGACGACCGTTGCAGTTGCCCCCGAACGGTACAAATCATCGACGAGCAGGATGCGCTTGCCGCGCACGGCATCCGTGTCGACCTGGAATGCACCCTCCAGCAGCCTGATTCGCTCCCGGTAGTCGAATACGTCTTTCAGTTCCGGTGTGTCCCTGCGTTTGGCGACGGCGGCCTCATTCACGGGCAACGACAGCCGTCCACCGATCGCCTTCGCGATCTCGGTGACGGGCTGATAGACCCGCTTCCGAGACGGCGGCACCGGAACGATCAGGTCGAAGGAGGGATTCCAGCCCTCAATGAATTGTACCGCCGTTTCGGCAATCGGATCGAGAGTATTCTTGTCGTTGCGGTTCTTCAGCCGGAAGACAAGTTCGCCCAGCTCGGTGCGTCTCGTGTCGAACTGCGGATTCCCCAACGAGTCATGTCCCAAGAACTCGCTGCTCAGCGTGTGCTGCTGTTCGAGGACGTACCCGTCCGACCAGGGTCCGGGCAGCTTCATCGGGTCGATCTTCACCGCGGACATGACCAACGGATTCTATCACCCGGCGCCGGCATCGTAGGACCGCCGCGTGCGGACATTTCGGCTCTTGCACGAAACAGGCACGGCGTCTTCTGACCGTCGCAGAGCAGCGGCGCCTTGTTGCGTCTATGCCGAATCGGACGATCTCGGCGTTGGTTGCGGTGCTCGGCGAAACGGCCATGAGAGAGAGCGACGGCTTGCGTCTGCGCTGGGATCAGATCGACTCCGGCAGCCGGACCGTTTCCGTCGAGATTGGAAAGACGGGCGAGGTGGTTTGCATTCCGCTGTCTGAGTTTGCCGTTGAAGCGCTGGTCCGTCGCAGCCGCTTGTTCGGCGGCAGGCCGCCCTACCCAGAGGACCACTCGACGAGTCACACGGAGATCAAGCCTACTGGTAGTAATCGGGCGCCTTCTTGAGCCTGGCGTTGGACGTGAAGTCGTGCTGAATCCACAGTTGAGCGCCCGTCTTCTTCAAAAACGCTTCGATGGCAGCTCTCGTTGCGCCAGACTGCCCTTCGTTGAAGTCAAAGGTCGGGAGGCGCTTCAGCATGCGCGCCTCTGAATAGTGATAGAGGTCGCCGGAGAGCACGACACCGCCCATGTTGGCGAGCTTCACGTACAAGAGCTGGTGTCCAGGAGTATGGCCCGGAGCCGACTTGATCACGACACTCCCGTCGCCGAAAACGTCGTGCTCGTCCCGATCGATGATGACCGTCTTGCTCTTCCGAAGGGCGGCATAGCTCGAGGGCAGCGTCGTTCCCGGAGGCTTGTCGGCAAACATGGCCTCGCGCTCGGCTTTCCTGACGAGCCAGGTGGCGCCTGCAAACGGGTTCGCGTTGGCCGTGTGATCGTAGTGGTAGTGCGAGAGGGCAAGGTGTGTGATGTCTGCCAGTGAATAGCCAACCTCGGCGACTTGGCCCACCAGGGTCTTCCGCATCGTCAAATCCCGTGTCTGAGAATCCGGGAGGACGACATGGTGCTTCACGGGCGCGCCCGTGGGCTTCCAGGCACCGTCGGGGACGGCGCCTGCGTCCCACATCAGCGTCCCCCTCGGATGCGAGACCAGGAAGCACGGCACTGACAGATCGCTCGTGGCGACCTCTTCCTTCTTCAGGCGGAAGCGTCCCGTATCTGCGATGTGGAGAGTGCCGCAGTCGAACACGTAGATTCGGACGGACCGCGGTTGTGCCCGGCGTTTGGAAGAAGGTGTGGTCTGGCCCGCCACTCCTGGGACAACGGCGAGCACGACGGCCGCGATGATGGCGCCGATAGCCAAGTGGGGTGTCTTACGCTGCATGTGTCCGCCCTTCTAACTAAGAGTGTGATCGACGGTGATCAGATCGTGCTCGGCCATCTCAATCCACCGCCGAGCAAGCCGGAGCCTCTCAAGCCCCTCGGTCATATAGTGTCCTTCCCTCATGGACTGCAGGGCGAACAATGGTCCCAATCGAATCACGGTCACGTTCGAATTGTTCCGGGGTTATCACTATCAGATCCAGAGGCGCTTGGCGGTACGCCAAAGCCAGATCGATCTCAGCGGCTTTGTCTCGCCGCGACCCTGCAACTTTCATCACGACTAGCAGATCCACATCGCTGTCCGGTCCGGCGGTACCGTCAGCGTAGGAGCCAAATAAGATAATTTTCTCGGGATGGAAGCGCTCGACGATAGTTCGCACCCTTGCATCGATCTGGTGCTGACATTGCGCAACGTAGGCATTCATCGGTCTTCACTTCAATTTCAATGGACAATCCTGGAGCCAGCGGTCGGGATTGAACCGACGACCTACTGATTACGAATCAGTGACGCCGGAAATCACAATCCACACAAAGCCACACAAATTGAAGCGGATAGCTCGGGTTTGTCGCCACCGTCAGCTCACATTCTACCCAAGTCCACACAAGTGCAACGGCCAATTAACGGCCAATGGATTGCCGTCGCGCCAGCCTGTGCCTTACGCTTCCGGCGGCATCCCTTCTTCGAAATACCAGTGCCGGCCTTGATTCCTCCTGTGCCATCGACTCGCACCCAGCCGACAGCGAGCCCGCCGTACCCGTCCGTTTCCAGCACCTGCATTGAACCAGGCTCCAGATAAAGGTCGAAGGCTGGGTTCTGGTAATGCGGACCGATATCCGCGCTGCTTGCAAACCACACAGTCTTTCGCGATCCATTTTGGCCGAAAAACTCGACGGTCACACACTGCGGGGAGAACTCGTGTTGACCAGGTCAAGGTTGACCAGGACGTCCCATCGCCATTTTGCCCGTTCGCAAAATGCGGAAACACCTATTGCCGACTGGGAGCGCCGTACCACCGCGTTGCGGCCCGATTACATTTCCAGGCTGGCTCGCCTGCTGGGCCTCTCCGTGGAGCACTTGCTGGGTCACCAAAGCAGTCCCCGGCGCAATGGCGGACCGGTGGGTAAAGCGCGCCGCGTCTTCGAGCAGGTCAGCCGGCTGCCCCGCCACCAGCAGCGCCGCATCCTCAGCGTCGTCGAAGATCTGCTGGCCGCCAGCCGCGCCACTCCAAAAGCCGGAGCGTGAACGCTTACTCGCGCTGCGCATCGAGCAGATCCGACGACTCCCCCGCAAAGATCAGGACTTCGTGCTGAGATTTATCGACACGTTACTGGAGGGCCGGCAAGCTGCAGAAGCGGTTCAGTCATTTCTGGCACTTGCAGTCCTTGACGTGATCGAACCGATAGAAGAGCGGGCCGTCTTTGAGTTGTTTGCCCGATTCATCCTCATAAATTTGGAGAGCATAGCGATTGTCAGGCAGTTTCCGACTCCAGTAGTAGGTGCCCATCATCCGATCAGAGAGCTCCTTGCTTTCCGCTGTAAGAAAATCGTCGAGACGATAAAACACATGAACGCTCAACATGTCGGATGCTCCAGGATTCTCTTTCGCGATCACCCTACAGACAAGTGTCTCCAGTTCTCTCCTCTGGAGTCTTCGTTGCACGCTGATTCGATAACGGATGAATGTGACAGGTGACCATGAGCCGGATTCGTCTATCCACAGCAGTTTATATTCCACCGGCCCATCCGGTGGCTCCTGACTAGTGGCTTGCTGTTGGCCAAACCAACTGCACCCGATTAAGCAAACAAACAAAAGGATCATCCTTTTCATAATCACAAGCAGTTTTTCTTAAAATGATCGGAGATGTTGTGTGTGTTATTAGGGTCGACCTTTATTCCCCAAGTTGTTTGAATGTCTTCATCAACAAATCCGAACTTGTGAAAGGTCTCGTGACCGAGAGTTGCGGGATTGGCCGCACGGCCCCCTCTCAAGAAGACGTCAGACCCCTGAGTCGGGGGTGGAGCCCATCCGGACAATCCCGGCTTCGCCTTGAAGATGTCCTGCACAGTCGAAGATCCCGGCAAGTTGTGTTTTGCAAGCCAGGCATTAATCCAGGATTGATATTGAGGGTCACTGGAAAGCTGGGTCGCCAGGGAGGTAGTCGTCGTCCCGTCGGAGAATTGCAGCCCACCAAGTGTGTTCAGAAAATCTGAAACGGAAATTCCAAGTGCGTTAAACAAGTTCTGGCAGTCGGCGCTTATGTTTCCCGGCGCCAGTTTGTTTTCAAGTTGGTTTAGGCTGCGATTGACCTTTTGTTCGAAGCTTCTGCGCCAGAGCCTTCCTTCGTCACGTTTCTTGGGATGGCTGCCGGACTTTCTTCTCTGCGCCGCCTCTCGCTCCGCCACCCACTCAAGGAACTCTTCCCACACTTGTTTAGGATTAGGTTCTGCGCCATCGGGATCAGTGTAATTGATTGGGTCGTTGATGCAATACGCATATCTGTTGAGCCGCTGCGGGTTAAATACGTTTCCCAAAACCGGATCCACCCCCAGCCACCGTCCCGCCCCGCTCCAGTAGTAACGGGCTCCGAAGTAGTCGTTGCCGCTTTCGGTGTCGCGTTCCTTGTCGGTGAACTTGTACTTAGTCGTGGTACCAGTCTCCGACCAGACCTCGCCATATGGGTACATATCGACTCGGCCAACGACTACTCCGGACGTGTTGGTCACCACGCGCGCAGTGCCGAGGTGATCGTTGCTCTTATAGAGTAGCGTGGCGCCGTCCCATTCGGCAACACCGGCTGGCGTGGCGACCAGGAACTTGGTCCAGGCGCCATTGGTGTTTTCGGCCAGGCCGAAGAAATAGCGGACTACGGTTCCGCCGCTGGTCTTCTGAACCCGTCCTCCAGAGGCATCGTACGCGTATGTCGTGGCGCCGCCGTTTACCGAAATGACTCTGTTTTCGGCATCGTAGCTGTACGTGTTGCGTCCGTCGTTGGTGACATTCCCGGCAGCATCGTATGTCCAGCCGGTGACCCGGTTGCTGGAGCTGTCGATGGCAAGCGAGTTGGAGGGAGCTGTGCCCTTCGTCACTGTTTGGTTTTGCCGGTTGCCCCAGCGATCGTACGTCCAGGAGAGGCCCCAGTGCACACCGGTTGTCGCGGCAGTCTTCAGACGATTCAGTTCGTCATAGGTGTAGGAGATCGATTTGCTCGCGTCCAGATTGTCGGTGATCTGCTGGAGCCGGCCGTTGTTGAAACTGCCGGTCTCGATGGCGCCGATCGAAACCTCATCAACATAGAAACTAGCAATTGGGCCGGAGTCACGGATGATTCGGATCTTGACGCCCGTGGTTGCGGCAGCCGTTGTAAACGTTCCTGTCAGTGTCTGCCACTGGCCGGCGATCCCCGGATCGGCCATCACACTGATATCCTGGAAGCTCTGCCCCTGCCCGTTGCCGTCATCCAGGTCGAGGTAGATGTTGCCGCTGGTGGCAGTGGGGATATAGACGCTGGCCGTCAACTTGTAGCTCTTGTTTCCTGAAACCGGAATGAAAGAGCTGGTCCGCACAATGGCCAGAGGTCCATCAACCTTCGCCGAGTATTGTCCCGTAAGGACGTAATCGCTGCGCACCGTAACCCTGCCGCCCAGAAGCTCCCAACCCCCCATTCCTTCTTCAAAACCCTGGTTTGGAATCGGTACCGGGTAGACTGCTTCCGAGGTCGTGTAGGAATAGCCCTGACTGAAATAATTGGTCCCGCCCAAGGAGACCGCCAAGCTTGCCAGTTGCAAGGTATTGTTGTAAGAGCGCGTGTTGACTATGGCATTGGCGTATTGAATCCAGGTCAGCTGGCCTGCAGCGTTGCGGTCGATATTGGTCACGATCCCTCCGGCAAAATTAGAAGAGATCGTTTCCAGATTGCCGACTGAGTCGTACCCGCTTGTGTAGCTCCAGCCGTTGGACAAATTGGCCGACGTGTTCTGGCCTGCAAGGTTGTAACCATAGCCGACCGTGGCCGTCACGCCGTTGATCGTTCGCGTTTCATCGTAAATCCTTCCCATCCCATCGTAGCGGTAGCTGCCGCTCGATGAACCGGCCAACCAGGTCGCGGGCTTGCCGATGCCTTGCAGGCCGCTGTCATACGTAAGAGTGGCCTGCGGCGTGACTCCGCCGTCATTTTGATACGTCTTTGCTGTCGGCCGATTCAACTCGTCGTAAGTTGTAACCGTCGCCCAACCGCGAGCGTCCGTCTTACGCGTCACGTTTCCGTTGTCGTCGTAGACGTAGCTGGTCGTCCCGTTTTCCGGATGAGCTTCCCACAAAAGGCGGCCCAGCGTGTCGTACGCAAAGGTTCGTGCCTGGCTTCCCTGGGTGATCACGATCCGGTTCTCCCCGGCCACCGGGAGATAGTTGTAGCTGGCCTGCTGCGCTAGTTGCCCGGAACTGTTCGGCTCTGTGACCCGCCAGATGCGTCCAAGGGCGTCATATTCGTAGCGCCGGGTCTTCCCTGCCGGATCGGTGACAATCGTCGTGGGGGTAGTCAGATCGTAGCTGTAGCGAGCGTGATTGGAACTGGAGGTGCCATCGGGAGGGATGATCTTGCTCGGCCGACCCAGAGCGTCATACTGCGTTTCGGTCCAGTAAACCGTTTCCCCGGTGTGATAGGGGCTGCTGACCTTGGAGGTCTTGCCGGTGCAGTCGCATAGGGCATAAATCGTGTCGACATAAATGTCCCCGGCGGGATCGGTCGTTTTCCGTTTCCTTTCCCGTCCAATGCCGTCCAGGAAGGACGTCGTCGAGGCTTCCTGCCCCGAGGCCACCGACTTGTAGATGGTTGTGGCGAAGTTGTTAAGGGTCAAATCGTAAGTGAGGCGCGTGTAGCTTCCGTCGGCGCCGTCGATCCGGCTCGGCCGGTTTAGACCGTCGTAGCTGGTTGTTGTCGTAAAGTTGTTCTCGTTGGTGGCGCTGGCGGGCTGACCCGTATAGAAGTTATAGTTGGCGGAAGCACTCTGTCCCTTGGCGTTTACCACCTGGGTCGGATAGGCATAGTGAAACGTCGAGGAGTAGTTGATCGTCGTTGAATAGTTGCGCGGGTCGGTTGTCTGCACCACGTTGCCCAAGCTGTCATAGTAGTTCTTGGATGCCACCCAGCGGCTCTCCGAGGCCAGCCACCGGGAGATTGTCGTCGGGTTGCCTCGCACCGTTCCGAAGCTCGTGAGGTTGGCGTCGTAGCCAACGACACTGCCTCGCTGAGTCACCGCAAACTGGTCATAGTCGTAGTGGGTCTTAGACACCAGCGTAGTTCCTGCCGCCCAGGCGCTGTCTGTGACGCTTTCCTCCTGCAGCCGATAGATGGTGTGTTCGAAGTAGCCGGGTCTGTAGGTAGTAAGAGCCTGATAGGTTCGATTGATTTGCCGCTGCCGGAAAGGCATTTGGTAGGACGGGTGACTCAATCCCGCCTGGTGAATCTCAGAAGTCACATTGCCAACAGCATCGTAATTGTAGTCCACATACGTCCAGCCGGTACCGAGGCCATTTGTAACACGGGTCCGTCGATTGACGCCACTGGCATCGGTGATCCACGCCTGGGTTTCCTGGTCGAGCATTGTTCCACTGGCGTTGTAATGCTCCTTGCTCAGCTGCCGGCCGCTTGCATCGTCATAATCGCCAGTGGAGAATTTGCTGATCGCATAGGACCCATCCGGCTCGGTCAGACGCGTTGACCATTGGCCCGGTCCGGTCGGCTGCGTGTACGCATAACTAGTAGCGATCTCGCCCTGGCCGCTGTAGGCGTTGACCAGTTTCTGGGTGAGCTTCAACAATCCCAGGCCCCAGTTGCTGTTTTCATAGTTGTACCGGCTGTAGCCGCCCATCGGATAGTCGATGCGAGAAAGCAGGGCTGTGGTGGCCCCTCCCGGAGAACCTTCGTGATAGCTGATCGACCAGAACGTGCCGTCGGGAAGATTGATTCGGGTCAGAAACGGCGCCGTCGCTCCCGACGGGATAGTCGTGCACCAGTAACCCCAGTCGCGTGGATCAACTCGTTTGGTCTGGTACAGGAACGTGTAGGTCAGCGTTTGTCCCGCCTGGCCCAGAACGGTTATGCGTCGGAAGCTGGGGCTGATAGAAATCCTCGTAGGAGATATTCACAGCACGTCCCAGATTGTCCTGGATCTGGGTCGTTCGGCCTTGATAATCGCGAATGAAAGCCTGATAGTTTCCGTTGGCGTCCACCTTGAGGATCCGCAGGGGATCGGAGAACTGATACCAAAGTCCACCTTTGGTCGAGACATTCTTGTAATAGAAATTGTAGGTCATGTCGGTGGCGTTGGTCGATTGGCCGCGCGGGTAGCCCTGTTCGTCGAAGCGATGCCGGGCGCCCCCCTCCAATTGGACCTCGGCCCACCGCAAACCGCTGCCGTAGGTCCCTTCGGCAACGATCTGGGGAGCGAAACTGGGAATCCATCGGCCCGTCGTCTGGCCTTCATAATTCCATTCGGCGTTGGTGCCGCACACGTCATTCCACACACGAAACTGCCGTGAGTCATAGGAGAAATACAGACTCAGGTCCATCCCCGCCCGACCTTTCAGGCTCAAAATGGGCAGCGAAACGTTCAAATTACCGTTGTAAAGATTAATGGCTTCGTTCAGACCTCCCTTGTAGCTGTAAATGGGTTCGACTCCCGTTGAGTTCTTGGCATTGACTTCCGCTTTGAGTCCAGTTGCCGAACAGGACAAGACAATAACCAACAGGATTATCTTGCGCATGGTCAGTCCTCCTGGCCAGGCCGGATGATGTTAAGGACATTGGCAGGGACCGTCACATTGGTGACCGCCTCGTTGACTTGGGCACTCCAGAGCAGATGATCGCCGGTGGAGAAAACCACACCGTTTGGCTGCCGAAATCCTGCGCTGACGCTCGCCGGGTAGCGGTAGCTATAAGAAAATGTGACATTGGTTTCGTCATTCGGCACATAGCTTGTCGCCTGGATCTGCCGGTTTTCGTCCAGCCAAAACACCACCGTCTGCCGCGGCTGTTTAAAGACCCGTGGCGGCTGGTCGGCTCTTCCAACTTCGTCGTAGCGCAAGCCCAATCCCCCTTCAGCCGTGCGCACGACGGATCCCGCAAAACGGGCGTTTGCCTGCAAGGCCAAAAGAGCAAAGACCGGGCTGAGGTTAATGCCGGCGCCATACAGCTGAGATCGCTCGGGTGCTTCGCGCCGCCCGCCACGCGTCGCCTGCACACGCTGGTCCTGGCGAACAACCACGAGCTTTCCTTCCGCTTTGTCGACTTCAAATCGGGACGAGCTGTTTTGCAAGATCAGCGTAAACGGCGCCGGCTGAGTTCCCGCATAGGTAATCTGACCACCCAAACGCGCCGTTGTTCCCTGCAGAGCCGTGGCGCCGTGGCGCGCGAGCACGGTACTGATTCACACCGATGAGTCCCGGGGAGAGATCTACGTCAACCTGCACAATGCGGCCAACCAGATTGTCCGCCTCGGCAGCGGCCACGTCGATCTGCTATCAAACGGCAGCAACGACGCTTCCGTCCTGCTGCGCTCGGCCGACAAGATGCAGCCCGTGCAGTTTGATGCGGCGGTCAACCCGCGCGAGGCCGTCGACGCGCTCCGGACGCTAGCCATGGAGCCGTTGGCGTGCGAGCCCGAGAACCGGTACTTTTTGGTCAGTTGGATCCTGACGGCGTTTCTGCTGGACTACACAACCGACAAGGCGCTGTTGAAGCTGTCGGGCCATACCGGATCGGGCAAGACGACAGCCGCGCGGATCCTGTCCTGCCTGCTCTACGGCGCCGATCACGTCGAGTCGGCCACGGTTGCCTACTACTATGCCGATGCGGCGCGCAACCCGTACCTGATTTGCGACAACCTCGAGACTGAATACCTGAACCGCGACATTACGCAGTTCCTTCTGCACGTGGCCACTGGCATCAGCAAGGGCAAGCGCAAGGGGGGCACCGATTCGGACACAGTACGCGAATCCTCCAATGCGCTGGTGGCAATCACAGCCATCGAACCGCTCACCAAATCCGAGCTGATCAACCGCACCTACGACGTCGAGTTCCAGTCGGTTTTCAAAAAAGCGGGCTTTCTGCAGCGCGAGCACCTGGCCGAGCTCACGGGGGCGCGCAGCCGTATCCTGTCCGGGTTGTTCAATCTGTTTGCCTGGGAGGTGCTGCCCGGACTGCAGGGCAAGCGTCACGACATTCTGGCTCGGCTGCAGGGGCGGTACCCGCAGCATGCCAAGCAGCGCGTCGATTCGTTTCTCACGCTGATGATCGTCATCCTGGACGCGCTGCTGAAGATGATCGATCCGGGAAAAGATCGCACCTGGGAGATCGTCGATTTCTGGATTGGTTACCAGGGACGGCTGGCCGATGAGACCGAGCGGGACACCAATGCCGCCGTCTATCTGCTCGACGCTTTGGCCAAGGAGATGATCGCGCGTGAGGAGGATTTTCGAAAGGAATACTACCTGGACTTCAGCAAGCGCTTAAACGGCGGCGAGGCGCCCGCCGAGATCAGCTTTGTCGCCAGCGCGCGCGATCTGCTGATGACGCTGCAGATTCTTTCCAAAAATAAAGGCTTCAAGCTGCCGTTCAGCAACACCAAGCAGCTCGGTGTCCGGCTGGCCAACGAAACGGGAGTGCTCGAGAAGGCAGGTTGGGAGTGGAAGCGGGAAAAGGTTGTGCACGGGGTGAGGTATCACCGGTTTACCAAGACACTACTCTAAGGAGCAAAGCCATGATCGGAAAGCCCGTAGTAGCAATGATTCACATACCTAAACAACGCGGCTTCACAATCGGAGAAGCAGGCCGGTATCTCGGAATCTGTCACCAGAAATTGCGTCACCTGGCTGACTCGGGCAAGATCCGTTGCCGCCGAGACGGCAACTTCAGGATGTTTCTGCTTGAAGACCTCGACGCCTATCTTGAATCGATGCCCGACTGGGGGACGGATGGCCGGGAAAAGCCGGAGTGAAGAGGGCTCCGATGGGCCGCGATGAAGTCAGGCGCGGGAAGGGTGGGTTAGCGAGGAGTTTCCAGTAAAAGCCGTTTGTGGAGGGGCCACATTCTTTCAGCGGTTGGAAAGCGAAGACGACCCGGTACGGCAAAAGCAGCACGGAGGGCAAGTCATGATCGGCAAGCCAGTGGCATTGATTCAGGTTCCCAATCAGCGGCTTTTCAGCCCGCGAGCGGCCGCAAGATATCTTGGGATTCACGTCAACACGCTGAAGAAGTATTCGGACCTGGGCCTCTTGTCGCCTCGGCAACTCGGCAATTCGCGTACGTACACTCTTGAAGAACTCGATCGTTTTATCGAGGACCTTCCGAAGTACAATGCGGATGGCGAAAAACCCGGGCTATCTCCTCATCACAAGGAGGTCGCCAATGGGAATCTGTAAGAGAATCAACCAGAAAGGACACGCCGTGTTCGTCGTTGAAAAGCGCTGGCCCTGTGGCGTCGGACGCGTTCGAAAGGACGCTCCGAACCGGACTGCGGCCAAAGCTTTATTGACGCGAATCGAGCAGTCGATTCTGGATGGATCATGGAAACAACTGAAGGCCGAACTGGAGGGCAGTGCCCCGGCCGTCTCGATGGGTCAATTTCTGGAGCGCTTCATCGAGGAGTACGCCAAACCACGCAATCGAGGGTGGAAGGATGCGGCGCGGGCTCTGCGCAGCGTGGCATCCGTCGTTGGCTCTGGCATGGTGCTGTCGGAGTTCCGCCGATCGGACCTCGATCGTTACGTGCAGCGCCGCAAGCAGGACAGCGTTGGACCGGCCACGATCAACCGCGAGATAGCGGCCGTCAAGAAACTGTTCTCGTATGCGCTCGAAACCGAAGCCGTCGAGTTTCATCCGCTTGTCCGGTATCGGCTCTTGCACGAACCGAAACAGGCGCGGCGTCTTCTGACCGTCGCAGAGCAACGGCGCCTTGTTGCGTCTATGCCGAATCGGACCATCTCGGCGTTGGTTGCGGTGCTCGGCGAAACGGCCATGAGAAAGAGCGACGGCTTGCGCCTGCGCTGGGATCAGATCGATTCGGGCAGCCGGACCGTTTCCGTCGAGATTGGAAAGACGGGCGAGGTGGTTTGCATTCCGCTGTCTGAGTTTGCCGTTGAAGCGCTGGCAGGACTCACTCGCTACATGGCCTGCCCGTACGTCTTCGTGCAACCGGGGACAATGACCCGTTGGAAGAATCCTGTAAAGGTCTTCCGCGCCGGCTGTAAAGCGGCCGGCCTGGAGTGGGTTGGCTTTCACGATCTGCGCCGCTTTCGAGCCTGCCGGTGGCTGCTCGGTGGCGTCGATATCGAGACGGTACGCGACCTGCTCGGGCATGCCAGCGTTCAGACAACGCAGCGGTACTTGCGCGGAATCAGGTTCGACCGCCAGTCAATGGCCACGTCGGTCCGGCAGATCCAGCAGCGGGAAGACTTGCAGCTGGATTCAAACGGCCTATTAACGGCCAATGGGACGGTTGCTGGAAATGGGACGGTTTGTAAGTGATTGATAATATGGAGCCAGCGGTCGGGATTGAACCGACGACCTACTGATTACGAATCAGTTGCTCTACCACTGAGCTACGCTGGCTCGAAACGGCTGTGGGAAGCCTGTCATTGTAGCAAATGGCCGGAGGTTTGCAAAAGGTATGGACCGCCGCGATGACCGCCAGAGCGGCACGCTACCACAATCCCAGCGCGCGTGCTGGTGAATCCAGGATTCATGCACGCTGTCATGACAAGGCCTGTTGGGCGCAGCCTTTGTGCGGTGGACAACAGTCAGCGCTCCGGCTCCGTTAGAGTTAGAAAGGCGCACCGGCCTGGTGCCCGGCGCCACTCCTTCCCGCGGATGAAAATGGGCTTGGGGGAGCGCACGGATCTACCCGAGTGCCCAATTCTGCGGGCGGGACGCCCGCGCTCCCAGGAACGAATTTTCATGGCAACTGTAGCAGTCGACGGCACGGACCCGCTCGCTGTTGCTCGCGGCACCGTTGGTTGCAGCCCGTCTCACGGGCTCGGGAACATCGAAAAGGTGTGAAGGAATCGTCGAGGGCTGGTCAGCCTACCGCACTCTGTGCCGGCGCCGTAGTGAACAGTGCCGCTTGCGACACTGTTCATTGCGGCGAGCTGGCACTGCGTCAGCGGCCCTTGGGCCCGGGTCCATGGCCAGCGGCCAGCAGATCCAGCGCGGCGGCCTGATGGATGGCAGGCTGCAACTTGGCGGCTTCCTCAAGCGCGGCCAACTTCACTTTCTGGGCGGAATCGAGCAGAGCCTGCGCCTGCGCGCGGAAGCTCTCTGCGACGGTCTGCGTTTGCCGGCGCAAACTCTCGATGTCGATCAGGAACCGGCCAAGCGCGGCTGCATCGGTGCTGCCTGCATGCAGCGCCTCGCCGAGCGCGCGCTGTTTGTCGCCAACCTGTTCGAATAGCGGCCGGGAGGCTTGTCTTTTGTCATGCTGTAGCTGGCGCAACTGATCAATCTGCGTGTCGGTCAATCCCAACGCGCTCTTCAACTCCTCAAACTGCGGACCCTGCGGTCCTCGGCCTTCCGGGCCGGGCGCTGCAAATTGCGGTCCAGGCGCGGGTGGGCGGGGCGGCTGCTGCGCCCAAGCGGTGGTGACAGCCAGACACACAATGACGGTCCAATACACGATCGAACGTTTCATGATTGTCTCCTTGAGTTAGTTTTTAGTTGTAGTCAAGCTCCGGTGGCCGCGGCGGCGGTCGCCGCGGCCCATCGCGATGGTCGGGCTGGCCCATTCGAGGATCGCCCTGCATTAGCCCTGGGCCGCCGGGCGGCCTGGGCTGACGCTTCTGCAACTCCTGCCACTGTGCGGGCGTCAGGACGAGCCGGAGTTTCAGGCTCATTTGCGAGACGGCGCGGGTCAGTTCGGCCCGCGTTGCGATGACTTTTTCAATACCCTCCTTGGCGCGCCGCTCGTCGACCTGGTCGGCGTCCATCTCATCTTTGAGCGCCGCCTCAGCCGACTCGACGGCGCCGCGTAGCTGAATAATCCGATCGCGCCAGTCGCGCACGGTAGTACGGATTTGACGGTTCTGGTCCTCGCTGAGCCCGAGATCCCTGACGATGGGACCGTCCCACCAAGGGAACAGTCCTGGCGCCTGGGCCAGAGCCGTACAGATAAAAAGCATCCAGATCAGAAAGGGAAATACGACCCTGTGCATTCTAATTTTCATGGCGATACCTCGAAGAGAGATCTCAAGGGTGCGACCGCTTCCGGATGGGAACTGGCGACCATCGCGAATGCGTCTTCAAACGCCTTCACATCGGAGAGCTCGGCGCCTGCGGGCGATCGCGTTTCAGTGCGTAACCACCCCAGCGCCAGCAGCAAAACCAGCGCGGCGACAACCCAGGGCATCAGCGCAGCGCGTGATGGATGGGAACGCTCCTGATCAATGCGGGCGTAAATGGCGCGCCGTTGCGCTGCCAGAAACTCCTCCGATACGTCGGGTTCAACGGCCAGCATCTGCTCGCGGCGGCGGCGCAAATTCTCGCCGCGGTTACGGCACTGTTCGCACTCTGGCCGATGTGGATCGTCGCGCTCCACTCCGTAAAGCCACGCCAGAAGTCGATCGTCGCTGCAATGCCTATCCATATAAATCCCTTAACTCGTCGCGCAGCTTGCAAAGCGCGCGGTGCATGTGGGCCTTGACGGTCCCGGGATCCAGATCGAGGATTTCTGCGATCTGCTGAAGGCTCAAGTCCTCGTCGTGCCGCAGCACAAAGACGGAACGCTGCCGCAGCGAGAGCTTGTCGAGCGCCTGGCTAAGCCGTCCGGCAATCTCGCGCGCAAAGAGGGCGTCTTCGGGACCCGGACCGGCAACAGTCAGTTGACCGATGCCTTCCTGCTCCCCTGCGGGCGCCAACTGCTGCCAGAACTTCCAGCGCCGCGAGCGCAACCTGTCCATGCACGTGTTGACCGCAACGCGCGTCAGCCAGCGTGGCGGATCATCAATCGGCGCGGCGCCATCCTGCTCAAGAGCGCGATGGGCGCGCAGAAAGGTATCCTGTGTGGCCGAGTCGGCTTCGTGACTGTCGCGCAGCAGCCGCAGACAAAGCCAGTAGATCCTGCGTTGCTCGCTTGCCATCCAACGACCAAAATCAGCCAGCGTAACTGAGGCTTGGGAGCCGGCCGCCAGATTCGTTGCCGTCCAACCTGTCAGATAGCTGCCCATCATTGTTCCCGGTACAACGCCTGCCATACCTCTCTAGACGTGGATTTGGGGTAGAAGGGTTACATCAATCAGGCTTCAGGGGTCAGGCCGCGTCGGAGAGCAGGTCGGTGGGACTGAGAGAGACAAAGGCGTCAACCAGGCTGGGGTCGAAATGGAGCCCGCGGCCTCGCTGGATCCAGTCGATGGCACGGTCAATGGGCCAGGCTTCCTTGTAGGGACGCTCGTGGGTCAGCGCGTCGAAGACGTCGACCAGCGCTACGATGCGGCCGCACTGCGGAATCACCTGGCCCCGAAAGCCGGGTGTGTAGCCCGTTCCGTCCCACCGTTCGTGGTGCGTCAGCGCGATCTTCTCGGCCATTTGCAGCAGCGGCAGCGAACTGCCGGCAAGTATCGAAGCGCCAATCCGCGTGTGCGCCCGCAGCATTTCGAACTCCTGGGCGGTCAAAGCGTGAGGTTTGAGCAGAATCGATTCGGGAATGCCGATCTTTCCGATGTCATGCAGGCGCGCGGCACACCCGATCAGCTCGACCTGCCCGGCCGGCCATCCGATCGCATCGGCCACCA
Organism: Acidobacteriota bacterium; assembly: GCA_051001345.1. Taxonomy (GTDB): domain Bacteria; phylum Acidobacteriota; class UBA6911; order JACQSX01; family JBPCNK01; genus JBPCNK01. The sequence continues at coordinate 18,600 of JBPCNK010000186.1, forward strand.
GCGCCGACAACCGCCCAACGCGACGCGTGTGCTCCGCGGTGCGGCCATCGCGGTGCTCGGCAGTTACAGCCAGCCGCTCCAGGATCTCAAACTGCGCGCGCTGCAACTCGGCGACGCCGCCCCGCACGGCTTGCTCGACAAGATGATTCGGGACTCGAAGATTAAAAGCAGGAACCCCTTCGGGAGTCTGCAAATTCAGACAAAGCGCGCCGTGGGCGTAAGTGAAGGAGGCCAGTTCCAGAGCAACAGCTTTCATCAACGAATTAGAGTGAATTTTTGGCGACGGGTTTCAGAAATCTTTATGATGAACGGATGGCGAGCACTCCCAATCTCGTGCGCTTCTTGGGTCTGCGTCGCGATCTGGTCTGGATTCTGCTGGCGATGATGGTGATCGGATTGGGCGAGGAGCTCTGGATCCGCTTCGTCCCCAAGTACCTCGATGTGCTCGGCGGCGGTGCCCTGGTCATCGGCCTGTACGACGCGCTCAAGACATTGCTGGGGGCTGTTTACGCCTATCCTGGCGGCGCGCTGACAGATCGCCTGGGTCATCGTGCTTCGCTAGCCATCTTCACTCTTTTGTCGCTGGCCGGCTATCTTCTGGTCTATTTCGTTACCCATTGGGCAGCGGTTCTGGTTGGCATGTTTTTCTTTCTGGCCTGGAGCAGCTTTTCCCTTCCCGCAAGTTTCTCACTGGTGGCCGGTCGCCTCACCCAGAACAAGTATGCGATGGGAATTGGTGTCCAGGGAATCGTCAAGCGACTGCCGATTCTGGTGGGACCTGTACTCGGAGGCGTTTTGATAGGCCGTTACGGCGTCGTCGAAGGAATCCGGGTTGGACTGTTGGTGTCGGTGGCCACCGGGCTGGTGGCCCTGGCTTTTCAGCTTCGGATCGGGGAGAGCATCTCGGCAACTTACCAAAAAATTTCTTTCTTTGACGTCCTGGGCAAGTTCCCCCCGACGCTGCGCAACCTGCTGGTGTCCGATATTCTGATTCGATTCTGCGAACGAATCCCCTACAGCTTCGTTGTCCTGTACGTTCTTGATGACGTCGGCGCTTCGGCCGTTCAGTTCGGCACGTTGACAACGATCGAAATGCTGGCGGCGATCGTCTGTTTTGTCCCGACAGCTTATCTCTCGGATCGGTACGGCCGCTACGGATTCGTCATCGTGACCTTTGTGTTTTTTACGCTGTTTCCGTTGGTGCTGCTGTTCAGTCACAGTTTCAAAATGCTGGTGGTGGCGTTCGTCATCAGAGGTCTGAAGGAATTCGGCGAGACAGCCCGCAAGGCGCTGATCCTTGAACAGACTTCCGACGGAACGCGCTCCCGTACCGTTGGCGCTTACTATCTGATTCGCGACGTGACCGTCAGCTTCGGGTCATTGGCCGGTGCCGTGATCTATCGCGAAGTGTCTCCTCAGGCGAATTTTCTGGTGGCGGCGGCAGTGGGGCTGGTTGGAACTGTGTATTTTGCCTGGAAAGGAAGATCGTGATGAATTGGAGGCCGATGGTCTGAGGTCAAATTGGGGATTGGGGATTGGAGATTGGGGATTGATTGCGGATTGCGGATTGCGGATTGCGGATTTGATTGGGGATTGACTCTATTCTAATAGTTTTGCAAGGGCGGGGTCGGAGTGATGGGTTAGATAATCTTTGGCGGCAGCGCGGATGGCGTGCTCGGCCAGGACGGAGCAGTGGATCTTGGAAGACGGTAATCCTCCCAGTTTTTTGGCGACGTCCTCCCGGCGGATTGCAAGCGCCTCCGTCCAGTTTTTTCCTTCCAACATCAGCGTCAGCATGCTCGACGCTGCAATGGCGGTGCTGCAACCCATGGCTTTGAATCTAACGCGCACAATCTGCCCGTCGCGTATTTCCAGGTCGAGCTTGAGAACATCTCCGCACACTGGATTCTCGACGGTCGCAGTGGCGTCGGGCCGATCGAGATCCCCGAGGTTGCGGGGGTTCTGAAAGTGATCTTTGACGATGAGATGCATGGTGGAACAGGCTCCAGGCTTCAGGCTTCAGGGGGCCTTGCGCCCTCGCTTTACGCTCGGGGCACCGCTAGTGCTCGTGACCGTCACCGATTACCCGTACCCTTCCGGGTACGGCACTGACATCGGCGGCACCTCCTAAGGCTGCGTCCTTTTCATCCGGGGTGATGAATCCACCGGATCACGCAGCGCGCGGCCGGCCGGAGACATGGAGCGCAGGCGTTCGACGATCGGCGGCAACGCCTCAAGCGTCTTTTGGATTTCCTCCTGGGTGGTTTCCACCGACAAGCTGAACCGCAGCGACCCATGCGCGCGATCCGACTTGCGACCAATGGCCGTCAACACAGGAGAAGGTTCCAGGGATCCCGAGGAACAGGCCGATCCGGTTGAAACGGCGATGCCGAGAAAATCCAAAGAAATCAACAGCCCTTCTCCTTCGACAAACTCGAAGTTCAAATTGGAAATGTTGGGAAGGCGGTGTTGGCGGCTGCCGTTGACCTGGACGTTGGCAATCGAAGCGAGCAGTCCTTCCTCCAGGAGGTCGCGCAAGCGGCGCACTTCGCCGTCCATGCGAGGCAGGCTTCGGGCGGCCAGCTCGCAGGCCTTGGCAAGTCCCACAATCAGGGGAATCGACTCGGTGCCGGCTCGCCGGCTGCGTTCGTGCGAGCCGCCGAACATCAATGGCAGAAACTTGACGCCGCGCCGAACGTACAGCGCGCCGACGCCTTTGGGTCCATGCATCTTGTGCGCCGAGATCGAAAGCAGGTCGATTCCAAGCGCCTTGACATCGACCGGAATCTTGCCCGTCGACTGGACGGCATCGGTGTGAAAAACAATCTTGCGTTGCCGCGCCAGCTCGGCGATCTTTCCGATGGGCTGAATGGTCCCGATTTCGTTGTTGGCGTGCATGATCGAGATCAGGATCGTCTCGGGAGTAATGGCTTCGCGCACGGCCTCGACATCCACCAGGCCTTCTTCGGAAACCGGCAAGACGCTGACACGAAATCCCTCCGACTCCAACTGGCGGCAGGTCTTCAACACGGCCGGGTGTTCGATGGCTGACGTTATGATGTGGTTTCCACGCGAGCGATGGTACGAGGCGATCCCGCGCAGCGCCGTATTGTCCGATTCGGTTCCGCCGGAGGTAAAGACTATTTCCTTGGGTTCGGCGCCGATCAGCCGCGCAACTGGTTCCCGCGAATCTTCCAGCGCGGCCTTACACTCCTGGCCGAAAGTGTGAATCGAGGAAGCGTTGCCGAACTGCGACAAAAAGTAGGGCCGCATGGCCTCAAAGACTTCCTCTCTGACACGGGTCGTGGCGCTGTTGTCGAGATAGATCCGCATGGGAATGTTTATTATCTGCTCTAGTTCGAAGGGCTGTCAAATGCGGCACCCCATTTCCCATTTCAAGGCCACGAGTCAGGGCCACGAGCGTAAGCGAGTGGGCAATCAGTGGCAGCATCTTGAATTACGAATTACGAGTTACGAATTACGGAGCACAAACTTCATATCTCGTAACTCGTAATTCGTAATTGTTGCCTGGGATTGCCCGCTCCCTTACGGTCGCGGCACTGCCGGTGGCGGCCCTGTGAGTCCCGGCTCTGACTTGTTGCCCGCGACTGATTGCTGTAGAGTGAATGCGTGCTGGACAATCCGATCATCACATTTCTGAGCGACTTCGGAACGCGCGAGTACTATGTCGGTTCGGTAAAAGGGGTTCTGCTCGCGACCAACCCAAAATGCAGGATTGTCGACATCAGTCACGATGTCGGGTCACACGACATTCTGGAATGCGCGTTCATGCTGCGCTCAGCCTATCCTTACTTTCCGACACGGACGGTCCACCTGGTCGTGGTCGACCCGGGCGTCGGCTCGGCGCGCCGGCCCATTTTGGTATGTACCGAGCACCACTACTTTGTCGGACCCGATAACGGCGTTTTCTCTTTCGTTTACGAACGAGAATCGGTCCTGCGCGTTCTACACATTACCTCCGAGCATTACTTCCTGCAGCCCATCAGCCGGACATTTCACGCCCGCGATATCTTCGCGCCGGTGGCCGGATGGCTGAGCCGCGGCCTCGAACCCGAAAAGTTCGGTGATCCGATCACAGATTTTGTGAAGTTTTCCGCGCCGCGCGTGCGCTCCGGCGGCGACAAGACGTTGGTGGGCTTCGTCCTGCATATCGATAAATTCGGCAACCTGATCACCAACGTCACGCCGGCCGATATCGCCTCCAAGGGTGCATCGTCGATCGCCAAAATACGTTTGGGTCCCAAGGAAATCACTTCGGTTGCGGAGTGCTACGCCGACGCGAAGCAGGGAGAAGTGTTCGGCATTCTTGGATCGGCCGGGTATTACGAGATTTCCACTTCGAAGGCCTCGGCTGCGAAGCTACTGGGAGTGCAGCGGGGCAACGAGGTGACCTTCGAGCTGAAGTAGCGGACGTTGCATGCCTGCAATCGTCCGTGTGGGCCCCGCCGGGTGGAGTTACCGCGACTGGGAAGGAAACGTCTATCCGTCGCCGCGGCCGCGCGGGTTTGATCCGCTGGAGTTTCTAGCCGGCGTCTTTGACGCGATTGAAATCAACAGTACCTTCTATGCTCCGTGCCGCGCGGATGTGGCGCGGCGATGGGTTGGACGCGTCGCTGCCAACCCTCGCTTTCGTTTTACCGTCAAATTGTGGCAGCGCTTTACCCACGAGCGCAGTGCGCCCACGACCGCCGATCTGGCCGAATGGAAGCGCGGCGTCGAACCCTTACAGGAAGCCGGACTGCTGGGCGCGTTGCTGGTCCAGTTTCCCTGGTCGTTTAAAAACGAGGACGAGGCGCGGCGCCGCCTGATCGAGGTTCTCGATCACTTTCGCGAATTTCGCCTCGTTCTGGAAGTCCGGCACCGTTCCTGGAATCAACCCAGCCTGTTGGACTTTCTCAAGGACCAGGACGTCACTTTCTGCAACATCGATCAGCCCGTTATCGGCGCGTCGTTGCCTCTGACTGCGCATATGACTTCCACACTCGGTTACTGGCGGCTGCACGGGCGCAATTACAAGACCTGGTTTCAGGAAGACGCCGGCCGCGACGCGCGGTACAACTATTTGTATTCAGAACAAGAGATCGACGAAATTGCGTCCTTGGTTTGCAACGTCACGCACCTGGCCACGGAGGTTTATGTAGTAACCAACAATCATTTTGAAGGGAGTGCTGTCGTAAATGCACGGCAGCTCCAATCGAGAATTGGAGATGGAGGATCTGATTAGAATTGGGGATTGGGGATTGGGGATTGGGGATTGAAATTTCGGATTGTCGATTTTGGATTGCGGTGTTGATTGACGATTTGGGATTGGAGAAGTGAGGATTGTATTGCCGATTGGATGATTGCCGATTGAGGTTGGGGCCAGGGTCACACTGTTCTGTCGAGTGTCCATCATTCAAATGAAATCCGCAATACAATCCAAAATCTCCCAATCCGCAATCGTCAATCAACTCCCCAATCCGCAATCCACAATCCGAAATTTAATCCCCAATCCCCAATCCCCAATCCCCAATTGTTGATGGGGCTTCGTGCTACAATCGGCTCCGATGCCAGAGGCGATCCTACTTTGTAATGGCCGCCCCGTGGGTGCTGTGTATGAACTGGCGACGATGCCGGACGGGACTTTGCGCGGAGCGGTGTTTTTCAAAGACATTTCGATGTACCGGCGCTGGATCAACCCGCGCGATCCGGCCACGGGATTGCCCCTGCAGTTTGATCTCAAAACGCCAGCGGGCATGTATCGCGATTGCTTTGCCCCGCGCGTGCTGGAAAGAAAATTGATCGACGCGCGCCAGCGCGGGGCCGTTGAGGTTGGCGGCAAGCCTACCTGGGTTTACTCGTTTCGCTATCACGAGAAGGACTGAGCCTCGCGAGTTGCTCGCGCGTGTGCAACGCCGCCTCAGGATCCTGCCGGAGCCGTTCTCTCAGGCGCTCCAACGATGCCGGATCATCGACGTCCTCCCACGGCTCCAACAGAGTGTAGCCAACGCCGGTTGCGTCCAGCCGCAGGCGGCTCTGCGAAAGAACGCCCGGAGTGCTCCACTGGATGTCCTGGAATAGCGGTTCGATGAGCCGGTTCATTCCGAGGCAGTAGTATCCGCCGTCCCGGCTGGGGCCAAAAACGACTTCCGTTTGGGTCAAGGACTCAAACGCGTCGATCAGTCGTACAAACGGAAGGTCGGGAGTGTCCGATCCAACCAGGACAACTCTTCCATGAATGCCAAGCGCAAAGCGCGAGGCTTCGGCCATCCGAAAGCCCAAGTCTCCGGCGGCCTGGTCGAAGCGCTCAAAACCGAATGTCCTCGCCAGGTCTTCAAAGAAGACCGCACGGCAGGTCGGACTGCAGGCCAGATAGACGGGAACACTGGCGCTCAAGGAGACTTCAGAGATCCCACGGCACGTGTCCCGCAAAAAGGCTTCGTATAACCGGGCGGCTTGCTCAGGGGAAAGCAAGGCCAGGAGTCGTGTCTTGACCTGGCCTGGGATGGGATTCCTGGCGAAAATGACAATGGACACGTCAGTGGACGACGGCCAGCCCGCTTTGCTTTCCCAGAGCGCGAACCAGTACGTCCTGAATGAACAGGCGCGCACGGTGCAACCTGGATTTGACGGCCGGGACGGAGATGTTCAAAACACGCGCCGTCTCTTCAAGCGACAGCCCCTCGATGTCTCGCAACACGATGACGGTGCGGTGCGTCTCGGGCAGCTCTTCGAGGCAGCGGGCGATGAGACTCTTCAGCTCGGTCCGCAGCAGCGCATAGTCGGGCAACGTGGACGCATTGGCCAGGCCTTCAACGGCCAGCGTGCCGGCGGAAGACTGAGGAACCCATTCCTCAATCGGAATTTCCGAATCACGGCGTTGCCGCTTGCGCTGGCGCAGCTTCATCAGCGCCGTATTGACTGCGATCTTGTAGATCCAAGGCGCGAACCGCTCTTGCTCGCGGAACGTATCGATCTTCGTGTAAATCTTCAGATAGACATCCTGAAGGACTTCTTCGGCGTCCTCAGGGTTGCGCGTATAGCGCAGGGCCAGATGATAAATGCGCGCACCGTAGGTGGCGATGAGCTGATCGAGGGCCTGCTCGTCGTGCAGCTTCAGCCGCCGAACCAGCTCGCGGTCGGCGCCCTCACCAACAACCAATTCTGCTGCCGGAGTGACTGTATTCGTTTCCATAGGTTTCAACCTGCGACTGTCTCGTAGCCCGCGGCTACTTCGTTCTTCAAGCGACCCAGAATGTGCTGGCGCAACTGTTCGATACACCGCTCCAGGTCTCCCGCGTCCTTGGTTACCTTCACCATCATGATGGCGCCTTCGAGACTGCTGAAAATGAACTGGGCCAGAGCACGGCAATCCGTGCCGGGTTTGAGGTTTTCGGCGGAGGCTTCAAGCGCCTTCTGGATGCGCTCGGTTACCATCAAAAAAATCTTGTGAACTCTCTGACGAAAACCTTCGTGCGAATCACCCAGTTCAATGGCCAGATTGCCGAAAGGACATCCCCCGCAACAAGACTTCGCTTTCTGGGATTCCACAGTCTCCTCGAGAAAACGGAACACGCGCAAAATCGGATCTCCATGGTCTTCGTCAAAGATGGGGCGCAAGTACTGGTCGAACATTTCTTCGATCCGCTCGACGATGGCAAACCCTAGTTCTTCCTTGCTGTGGAAATGAAAATAGAAGCTGCCCTTCTTAATGCCGCTACGGCAGAGAATTTCGTCCAGACTCGTGTTGCTGTAACCTTGAACTGAAATCAACTCACAGGCTGCCTGCAGGATCTGTTCGCGGCTGCTCATGTTGTTCTTCTACGGAATTTGAAGTAATTGATGCCGTATGCCGTATGCCGTATGCCGCTGGCCGTATGCCGCTGGCCGTATGACGCTGGACCGCTCCCTTTGAGGTCGAGGCCCTTCACGCGTACCGCCCGGCATACGGCATACGGCTCGCGGCTCGCGGCATACGGCATACGGCATACGTACTTGACCAACTAGTCGGTCAACATGGTACGCCCGTCGCTTGCTTTTTGTCAAGAGGTTCGGTAAGATTCTGTAAATCAACCTGTTAAGGAGTAACCATGCAGCGAATCACGGTTTTGATCTTGGCTTTATTGGCGGCTTCAGGCTCAGCCCTGGCTCAAAAATACACCGGTGAGGTCAGCCCCTTTGTCGGGTATCAGTCCCATCGCACATTTCAGGCCGGGGCAAATACGCTCGAGTTCAAAGATATCCACATCTGGGGCGTGCGCGCCGGTGTCGTGCAGGACGGCAAGTACGCCGTCGAGGGGACATTTGCCTACCTGCCTCATTACGAGTTCGTGGGCCGCGATCCCAAGATTCGCGGGCTCCTCTACGAGGGCAACTACCTGGTACAGCTCCCGACTCCTTACAAGTTCAAACCATTTGCGACGATTGGCCTGGGAGGGATTTCTTCAGTCAATGAAGTAGCGCAGCCGCCATTGAACACGAAGGTACTCGCCAGCCGGCTGACGATGAATTTCGGAGGGGGCGTCAAGGCAGAGAGATTGTGGGGTCCACTGGGTGGGCGCTTTGATATCCGCGGCCGGACAATTTTCAATGTGGCCGACAAAAATCCGACAGGGTTGGAAGTCAGCGGCGGGCTGATATTGTCTTGGGGCCCCCGGTAACCGTATGCCGTATGCCGCGAGCCGCGAGCCGTATGCCGCGAGCCCGCTCCTTTGCGGTCGCGGCTCTTCCCGTTCCTACGGCGGCATACGGCTTACGGCATACGGCATACGCTTTTGCGGTGAAAACAATTTCAGTCAGTACTTCGTAGCCGCCGAACACGAGTAATCCAGAAACGTCGAGAAACGATCCGAGCCGTGGTCGATGGCCAATTGACGGCGTTTGAAATCGACATGCAGCGCCGAGACGACCACCACGGCGGTGTCGTCCATCAGGCGGATCGAGAAGACGCGGTCGCCGGCGCTTTCGGTTCCCGGAAAAAGATCCGAGGCCCAGTAATGCCGGCAGGCCAGCGGAGGCATCGACGGCAGCGTCTTGCTGGCCAGCAATCGTCCCCGGTCGAACAACTGGAGCACCGGCCGGCCTTCGTGTTCCTCGAACTCGATGTTCATAATCGCCAATAGCGAATCCCAGCGCTGCTCGCCGTCTTTACGCTCCAGGCGCACGCCCGAAACGATGTAATCAGAAATGAGGCTGTCGCGTCCGGCCAAGGCCTTGAGCTTGCGAGACGAAGCGCTGCCGGGACGAAAATGCGAGAGCGTCCGCAAGCCCCATTCGGCCACATCGACTTCGATTTTCATCAGCGTATGGTTGGTAGCCGGCGCCGTCGCAACGGCCAGACCTCCTGGAAATTCGCTGGGCAGCGGCAGTTGACGTGCGTCTAGCGTGACGCTTTGATAGGGCCGCAGTCGCAGCAACCCCTTTTCCACGCGAGCCGATTCGCGCTCTTGAAAATCGGCGTCCTGCGCCGTCGTCCAAACGACCTGGCCCTCGCTTCCACAGGCAAACGGTTGCATCCACTGCGGGTCTTCGGGGGGACGTCCGACTCCGAAATGTACACGGCTTGAAAACGTCAAGCCGCGCGACTTCCATCCGGAGAAGAACAGCGGGCAGAAATAAAAGCCCACGGGACGAAATCGTCCGGCCGCATCAAACGGCTGCTCCGGCGCCGGGATAATTTCGTATCCGCCTTGGTAGATCGGGTGCTCGGTGACCAGCGCTCGGCCGCGATCATGCAGCAGCAGAAATGCGAACAGCTTTGGGGTGTCGGGCTGATTGGAAATCAGGACCGATCCACCCCGGGCCAGCCGCTTTGTTCCGGCGCCTTGGCGTGGATGCTTCCAGAGCAGCGCTGCATCGTCTGAGAATTTGCCGGTTGAAAGGTCCCACAGTCTCGAGTGATAGGCCTCGATCTCATAGGGACTGCGCTCAATGACCGTCCCGTCCGGGTCGTACAGCCGGATTTCGCCGCGACTGGTCCCCGGCTGCGGGTTGAACAACGACAGCAGCGGCCGCTCGCCGACCACCGGGGGAAACGGCATGGCCGCGTAGTATTGTCCGCGCTGCAACTGGGGCGGATGGGGATTGGCATGCAGGTTACTGAAGCGGCCCTCCAGGTCCCAGCGAACATAGGCTGCGCTGAACAGATCGGGATGGTGTGGGATGCCGTCTACGCGCGGCAGAATGCGGATCCGCGCGGCGCCCCAAAAGGCCTTCTCAGTGGGAAACAATTGGGAGCAGTCCAGCAGTGTCGTTTGCATCGGCGCCAGCGCCAGTCGCTGCTCGGCCGCCTTCAGCGCGGAGCCATCGGCGCGGTAACCGAGAATCTCGTAGTCGCTGCCGCTCGATCGATCCAGGAATCCGCCGCGCCCGGCAAACGTAGCCGACGGCATCAACAGAGAGGACGACCAGTTTTGCGCCGGGTCGTGAGCCAGAAACGGGACGATGACTTCCAGCCAGCAGTCGGGTCGCGGCTGGGCGGCCAGGGGCGCCAGCGAACCGACGACTGGAAGGGCGAGGGTCTTGAGAAAATCGCGGCGGGCTAGCATGGTCTAGCCGTATGCCGTATGCCGTATGCCGTATGCCGGGCGTAGGCGGGCGACGGCTTGCGGCATACGGCATACGGTTGTGTCTCTGCGGTGAATACAATTTAAGTCAGTGCAAGCACCTAACCAATTACTTCAAACTCCGCACTCGTGCTCGTATCGGTGTTGGAGACTTTGTCGCTGATGCGAACCAGCAGGCGATACTTTCCCGGTTCGAGCAAGCGGAGGTTGATGGCGGAAACAAACACGGCGCGCTGGGCCGAGGATGTCTGCAGCGAAGCCCCGGTTGGATCGGCAAAGCTGCGGACTTGCTTTCCGTCTTTCATGACGAAGTACTTCAACGAGAATCCGGGCTGCTGGCTTTCCGGATCAGCCTGAAATCCGTAGATCTGGAAGTAGAGCTTCATGCGCTCGTCGCGCCCGAATCGACTGTCCAGCCGCGGGATGACGCGCAACTCACCGAGTTCGAACGGACGGGGCGGATCGGAGAGTTCCTCGACAGGTTGAATGTCTTCGGCCAGGATCAGCGAGCTTGCCGACAGCGCCTCGACCGTCGCGGGGACCTCGATGCGTTCTTCGCGGGTGGCCATTCTGCGGTTGGCTTCATCGTTGACAACCAGATCGAGCTTGTAGACTCCGGGGGGCAGCGTCAGGGGCTTCTGGTAGAAAAGAGCGCCCTGGCCCGTTCCTGCGTCGGGCTGGACGGATGCATCGAATTCGTGAATGACTCTTCCCTTAATGTCCATCAGCCGGCCATAGATCTGCAGTTCGCCGGCGGCCTTGTGCCCAGGCGCCACCAGGTCCTTCTGATCAACCTGCAGGTTCAACAGCGTGATGACCGAATCGGGGCCGGCGCGTACATGGTCGGCGCGAACACGAACGGGAAATTGCGCGTAACTGATGCGCGTGGTGACGACCGTGCGCAGCTTTTCAAAGCGGACCGGAGGAGGGCGGTCGACCCGGCCGAGCAGCGCCAGTTTTTCAAAGGGCAGATCTTTGACATGGCCCCGGTAGGTGGTGGCCAGACCGCGGCGTGTATTGCGCATCCAGCGGCTTTCCAAACCGGCTTCCTCGTAGGCTGTTTTTCCGCCACCCGAGTAAAACAGCATGTCCTTGTCGTTGGAATCCGTGGTGAGCTTGTACTCGTTGGTCATGCTCGTGTCGACAAATTCCAGATCGATATCCTGGCCGACGCCTTCGATGTCGCGATAGTGCCAGATTTGAAACGCGAACGTTTTCGTGATGCCGGCGCCTTCGGAATCCGGACGGACATAGGTTTCGCCGGGGCCGAATTTCTGAATGGAATCGGGCGGGCCGAATCGAATGTAGACGCGGCCGCGGTCGGTCTTCCATCCGGGAGCGCCCGAGTGGAAGTTGTCGCTGACATAGGCCAGGCGGCGGTAGTGTTCTTCCTTGAATTCGTTGACGGCCGTGGACGGATCGGGATCGCGCCGCAGCCAGAACTGTTCGATGAAGCCTTCTTTTTCTTCGACTGTCTGGAGTTTCTGAAAGACGTCGCGTTCTTCCGGGGCGAGGATGTAGACGACGTCCTCATTGAGCCATTTCTTGAAGTACTTTTCGATGTCGTCGGGCTTTTTCTGGGCGGAAATCGGGGTGAAGGCCAGGACGAAAACAAGGAAGCAGAAGGTTGATTTCATAAGTTCTTATTGGAGCCCTGACCATCACCGGGGCCCTCACCATCACCGGGCTCTGACCATCACCGGGCCACGACCGTAAGGGAGTGGGCAATCAGTGGCGAGATCCACACTGGTGGCACTGACAATCTCGCCACTGATTGCCCACTCCCTTACGGTCGTGGCTCGGTGAGCCCGGTGAGCCCGGAAATCCGGCCACTGACCACTGGCCACTGGCAACTAGTATTCCAGCTTCCCCTTAAACACCATGTCCTGCGGCTTGAAGGGGACAACCAAGTGGTGCTTGTCACGCAGATCGACAACCAGGCGCACCCGGGATTCCTTTTCAGTAAGAAAAGGCTGGCCGTCGATATTCCGCGGAAAAAGAAACTGTGCGCCCAGCCCCTGGTCCCCGGGGGGCCGGTATTCGGCGACAAAATTCTTCTTTCCGTCGGAGGCCCGCACCAGGTACATGGTGTTGACAAGATCGCCGATCGTCATGGCGGCAAACAGCGAAAACATCTCGCCTTTGTAACGCGGCTCGTTGGTCTCGAAATCGATGGCGATGAAAATATGATTCTGAAACCGTGTATCGACGAATTGCTGCAGAGATGGATCTTCTCCCTTACTGCGCAAGCCGGTCAGCCGGCTGATGGCCATGCGGATCGGTTGAGCTGAGACCCAGCGGACCCTGAAGTGCCGATAGACTTCCCGGTTGACGTTCTGATCTCCGGCTTTTCCCGGCGTGAAAACCATCTGGGTCGTATCGGTCAGCGTGTAGGTTTCAGCCCAGGGGGAGTCGTTGAGGATTTTTGTCGCATCCTTCTCACTCCACTCGGTGTAGGGTTTGTCTTCCCAGATCTTGCCGCCCAGCGCAAAGCACGATGCAACAAGCAGCAGAACCAGTCCAATTTTTAGGCGTGTCATACCCTATTGTACCCCAAAAACAAAGGCTCCCGCCGGTTGACAACCGGCGGGAGCCCGTGTTCCGTAAAACGCGCACCCCAAATGACACACCGGCCTCGCGACCGGCGCCACTCGGCTAGAAATTGATGCGCGCCACTAACTGGATCATCCGTCCGCCCGGATCGTTGGTGGTCGACAGATCCTGGTAGGCGCTGGTCGTCTGACCGAAAAGCAAGGTGTTGATCGGAATGCCGGATAGATCGAGTGCCGGGTTTCCCAGCATGATGTTGCTGCTGTTAAAGGCATTCATGAATTCAACGCGTAGTTCCAGGTTGGTGCCTTCGGTGATCTGCGTCTTCTTGACCGCGCTGATATCCCAGCGGTGGAAGCGCGGTCCATACAGGAAGGTGCGTCCGCCGAACCGACCCGGTGTCGTGGGCGGTCCGATGTAGGCGCCGCCCGGAGTTCCGGGCAGCAGTCCCTGGGCCTGCAGCGACGAGTTGATCAACCCCTGGGGCAGGAAATACAACGCGCCGCCGGGAGCATTGTTTTTGGAAGGTTTCATCAGACTCTGGAGCGCGCCGCGATCGAGACCAACCAGCACGACCCCGGAGTCATTTTGGTTGACGGTGGCGCGGCCGCTCGAGAGCAGGTGCGGGCGGCCGCTTTGCAGCCGCATCGTCCCGTGCATCGCCCAGCCGCCGATGATGCGGTCCAGGAAACCGTTGCCAGCCTGGAAGCGCGTACCGGGACCAAAAGGAAGCTCATAGATCCAGTTGGCCTTCAGAGCATGGCGCAGGTCAAACGGCGAGATCCCCTTGTTACGGCCCGTATCGCGCAGCGTGTCATAGCCGGCAAACACCACCGAACTGCTGGCCCACAGATTCGACAGAGCCTTCGCCCAAGTGTAGCTTCCCTGTACCAGCAGCCCCCTGGACATACGGCGCCGCACTTCGATTTGCAGACCGTCGTACTGCGTGCGTCCGCCATTGTCGACGAGAAATGAATCGCCGAAGACCGATGGGTTAACGATGAACAGGTTGGACGCCAAGCCCCTGGTTACGCGGTTGTTCTGGAAAGCCGAATTCAAGGCTAGCGTGTTAGCCACGCTGCCGGCCCGGCCCTGCGAAACGTTGGCGGCCTGGGAAGTGAAGTTACCGACGGCCGTTCCGAATGAAGCCTCAAAAATCGGCAGCGGTGACTGGCCTGGCAGCGCAAGGTTCTGAAACGTAGCGCCCCGGCCATTGGCCAGGTTAATCGCCAGATTCTGCTGAGCCTTCAGGAACTCAGTCAGAAAGCCGTTTTCGAAGATATTGGCTTCGTTCAGGCTATACTGCCGCCACAGCTTTACGCCGCGGTTGCCGACGTAACGGAATTCCAGCGCCGTATCCCGGTTCAACTCGCGCTGGATACCAACCGTCCACGATTCGACATACCCCAACGTCAAATCCGGATCGAACGCGTTGACGCTCTCGGTCAGCGTTGGGCTGAGCGGAAACGTGCGCGGGACGGTTGACGCCGGCGCCGGCAGGGCGTTGCGGAAGTAGGTCTGCGCCGGCATCGTGCCGTTTGCAACCGAAAGGGTCAGATCGCGCGACCCAGCGCCAGGGTTGGAGCCCCAGATACTGTTAAAGACATTGCCCCCCTCGCGGTTGAACGCGATCGAATAGGCCGCGCGCAAGACGGTCTGGCCGGCTTCACCAAACAGCAGCTTGGACGCGCCGCCGCCGAAGTTGGGCGACCACGCGAATCCTAACGAGGGAGCGAAGTTGTTGTAGTCGCGCTTGTAGGCCCGATCATGCCTGCTGGTGGCCGTCACGACCGGCACCCGGCCTGTAAGTGTTCCCGGCTTGAAAAGATTGCCGGGTCCACTGACGCCGTACAGGTCTTCAAACGGTACCTTGGTGAATGAGTTATCCAGGTTGATAGGCGGAAACTGGACTTCCCAGCGCAGGCCGTAATTCAACGTAAAGCTGGGAGAAACCTTCCAGGTGTCCTGTCCGAACACTCCGAACTCGCGCTGTCGGTTTGTGGAGCGCTGTAGCGCTTTCAGATCGAACTTGTCGCCCGCGACGGCGGCCGCGTAGTTGATCGAGGTGAGCAATCCGGTCAACGTCGAGTACAGGTTGGCGGCCGCCCCTAACTGTGCCGGCGTGGCCCCGGGAAAGTTGCCCACGACAAACATCTCCAAAGCCGGGTCGGTCGCTGCGACGCCAAAGTTGCTCTGCGGAACCTGGCCGCGGGTCGAGAATTCGTTCCAGTTGTCGACCTGCGAAATGGTCGTTCCAAACGACATGCTGTGCGACTTGCGGCTCCAGTGGAGCGACTCGATGAACTGAAACACGGGCGCGTTGCGGCGCTGGCCGAGCGATACTGTCTGCGGATCCTGGACACTCGGAAAATTCAACGCGTGCCCCTTGAACTGCGTAAAGGATGCCGGACCGACTTCAGGAAAGAACACAACCGTTCCACCTGTCAGTCCGAAGCGCGCTTCATTGACCACCCGCGGCGAGAGCGCCCAGCGCCAAGCCGTGACGTTCGAGAAACGATCCGAAGCCTGGCTGCCAAAGATCGGGCTGCCGGGATAAGCCGGGTCGACGTTGTTGAGAAAGTCGGTCACGCCGGCGAAATCGTTATAGTTCCAGATGTTCTCGATGTGATGTTTTTCGGAGACCTCCCAATCCAGACGAATGGTCGGGAAGCGCCGGGTCTGACCGCCCTGGTTGGTAAATGTAAAGCTCTGAACCGACGGATCGCTCACGGCCGAAACGACGCCTTTGCTGGTTGAGGCGCGAAAATCGGAGAGTACCTTTCCGAGGATTGGATCGATTGTCGACGTAAAGCCCTTGGACGCAGCCAGCGTCAGGACATTGACGCCGCCTTGAGGCCCGGTGGGATATAAAAAGATGCCCTGCTCGGAACTCGGGGAATAGATCGTTCGGGTTCGTGTGGCCGCTTCGGGAAGACGGAATTCTTCGTAGTTGGCGAAGAAAAAGAACTTGTTCTTAATAACCGGGCCGCCGACACGGAAGCCAACCTGCAGCAGGTTGTTGGTCGCGCGGGGCTGCTGACGTCCAGGCTGGTTGTTGAAGAAGAAGTTCGAATTCATTCCCGTGGTGCGGCGGTACCAATAGATGCTGCCATCCAGGTCGTTGTTGCCGGCACGGGTGACAAAGCGAATCTGGACGGCGCCTTCACCGGCTGACTCGGCGCCGGGCGTCGCGGTCGAAACGCTGACCTGATCGATGGCATCGATGCGCGGGCGAATGTAGGTGAAAAACCCGTCGCTGCTTTTCAGGACGTTGTCCTGGACGTTAACGCCATCGGTGGTGATGTTCAGGGCGCCTTTGGGCAGCCCCTGGAAAGAGCTTGTCCGCGGGCGGCCCGTCGTGACCGTGCCGGGAAGGAACAGAACCAGGTCGAGCGCATCGCGCGAGGCGAAGGGCAGCTCGATGATCTGCCGGCCGCTGATCGTCGTGGCGACGTTGGTCGATGTCGTCTGCACGACTTCGGAACCGGCCGAGACGGTCACCTGCTCGGTGATCTCGCCGACTTGCAGCGTCATATTGGCGGTCGCTGGAATCGCCGATTCCAGAGTGATTTTCTCGACGACGGCTGTCTTAAAGCCGGGAACGGCAGCTTCGAGTTTGTAGATGCCGATGGGCAGCGCGGGAATGTTGAAATTCCCATTGTCATCGGTGAGTCCCTTGTAGGCGACTGTGGTTTGTGTGTTGGTGACGGTGATTTCAGCTCCCGGTACGACTGCGCCGGTGTTGTCCTTTACCGTTCCATTGATGCTCGATGTGCTGGAAACCTGTGCGGCGGCAAACACCCCCAACGCCAGCACGAGGATTCCAAGTGCGAGAAAGCGGATTGCTGTTCTCATGGGCCAAACCCCTCCTTTTAAGGGAACCACGGGAATAGGATCATCCCCGCTTGTTACAAGTTCGCGAATCTTGCCTTTTCAACAAAGATTGCGATCACGCGTTGCACCAGCCAGCCCGCTTCTAACGGTCCCGGCTTCAGTTGCACTCTAGCAACGGGAGTGCCAGTCGAAAGCTCTTAAGTATATAACTACTTTGGGGTAGAGATTTCAAGTAGTTAGTTTGGGTTGGCGAGGGGGCGAACCGGAAGAGCGTCCAAAGAATTGGATGAATTGGGGGCTAATCCAAAAAAGTCGGCAAGCCACACCGGGCCGCGACCATAAGGGAGCGGGCGAAGGTCGGCGGCAGTGTCGGTTCGGAAGTGGCCAAGAGTGATCACCTTAGATCCAAATCGCTTTGTGGGCACTTGGTTGCAAAAGATTGCCCGCTCGCTTACGCGCGCGGCCTGGACTTGGTGCGCGGCTCTGACTTCGGACCGCTTTTGGTGTGGGAAGCGCTGACGACGGTTTTGATGTTGCCTCTCACATTGAAGTCCCCGATGACTTCGACCCAGCGCGGATCGCAGGCGGCGACGAAATCATCCAGTACTTTGTTGACGGCGCTCTCGTGAAAGATCCCCTGGTCGCGGTAGGAGTTGATGTACAGCTTCAGCGACTTCAGTTCGATGCAGAATCGGTCGGGGATGTAGCGGATATGCAGCGTGCCAAAGTCCGGAAAGCCGGTCATCGGACACACCGAGGTGTACTCGGGACAGTCAAACGAAACGATGTAGTCGCGATTGGGATATGGATTTTTGAAGGTTTCCAATTTGGCTTTTGCGATGGCTCGAGTTCCACGTTTCATCGAAAGCTCCAACTACGAAGTACGAAGTACGAGGTACGAGGTACGAGGTACGAGGTACGAGGTACGAAG
>JBPCNK010000187.1:0-12563 GCA_051001345.1 Acidobacteriota bacterium
TTAATCCGTGTTAATCCGATTAATCCGCGCTAACTGATCAGGCTTTCAAGTCGCAACCACGATGTCGCTCACGGCTAATCAGCCTGAATCAGACTCCGGCCCGTCATCTCCCGCGGTGGCTCGACACCGAGGATTCCGAGCATCGTCGGAGCGACATCCTCGAGCGCACCGCCTGCCCGCAGCGTGCCGCGATACTCGAGATCGACAATGATAAAAGGCACGGGATTGCTCGTGTGAGCCGTGTGCGGTCCGCCCGTCGCCGGGTCGAGCATTTGCTCGGCGTTGCCATGATCAGCCGTTACCAGCAGCGAACCGCCGAGTGAAGCGATCTTCGGAAACAACCGGCCCAGGCATTGATCGATCGTTTCCACGGCGCGCACGGCCGCGTCAATGACGCCGCTGTGCCCCACCATGTCGGCATTGGCAAAGTTCAGGATAATGCAGTCATCCGTGCGTGCGTCCAGTTCAGCCAGCAATCGGTCGGTCATCTCGACGGCGCTCATCTCGGGTTTGAGGTCGTAGGTGGCCACCTTCGGAGAAGGAATCAGAATGCGGCGCTCGCCGGCAAAGGGAGGCTCTTCGCCGCCGTTAAAGAAGTAGCTGACGTGGGCGTATTTTTCGGTCTCAGCGATGCGCAGATTACGCAGACCTTGCGCAGCAAAAACATTGGCGAGAATGTTGTCGAGTCGGGTGGGAGCGAAGGCCGTCGGAAAATCATAACGCTGGTCATAACGGGTCATCGTAGCGTAATGCCGGACAAGTCCTGCAGGACGGGAAAATCCATCGAACTCCGGCCGGGTCAAGGCTTCGGTCAGCTGACGCGCGCGATCGGCGCGGAAATTGAAAAAGATCACGGAATCGTTCGACTGCATCCGGGCCAGGGGACGGCCGCTCGAATCGACGACGACACAGGCCGAGAGGAATTCGTCGGTGACGCCATTGCGATAAGACTCTTCGATGAATGACACCGGATCTGTGTTCCGGTGGGGCGCATTTCCTTCGACGATGGCCTCATAGGCCTGCCCAGTCCGGTCCCAGCGTTTGTCCCGATCCATCGCGTAATAGCGGCCGCAGACCGTGGCGATGCGGCCGACATTCAGCCGCCGCATATGATCGGTCAGGTCGCGGACATAGCCGGCTCCGCCGCGCGGTGATGAGTCTCGCCCGTCGGTAAAGGCGTGAACATAGACGTTGCGAATATTTTCTCTTCGGGCCAGCTCCAGCAAGGCCTTGAGGTGGCTCAAGTGACTGTGAACGCCGCCGTCGGAGACCAGGCCGAGCAGATGAACCTGAGTGTCGCGACCATGGTTCATTGCCTGGCGCAGCGTGTCGTTTGTGAAAAAAGAGCCGTCTCGGATCGACTGGTCGATCTGGGTCAGATCCTGAAAGACGATCCGGCCTGCTCCCATGTTGAGATGACCGACTTCAGAATTTCCCATCTGTCCTTCGGGCAATCCGACCCGAAGTCCGCTGGCCTCCAGTTGCGTGTGCGCGTAGCGTTCCAGAAAATGGTCGATCGTAGGTTTTCTGGCCAGCTCGATGGCGTTACCTTCCCTAGATGAGCGGATCCCGAATCCGTCCAGAATTGCCAGGACAAGGGGGCGACGGGCTGTCAAGTCTGCACCGCCATAAGAAACTGGTCATTCACCGCAGAGACGCAGAGAGCAGTGGTCAGTGGCCAGTGGTCCGTGGTCTGTGGTCGATAGGTAACTCCAACTGACCACTGACCACTGGCCACTGGCCACTGCTCCCTCTGCGGTGAAGCCAATTCATTCACTTTTTCCGAGTTCGGGTTTTCCATTTGTACAATCGGCCCGCCGATCCCAGTTCTTCTTCGATGCGCAGCAACTGGTTGTACTTGGCCACGCGGTCGGTTCGCGAGGCCGAACCGGTCTTGATCTGGCCTGAGTTGGTGGCCACGGCAAGGTCTGCGATAAACGTGTCTTCGGTTTCTCCCGAGCGATGCGATATCACAGTGGTGAAGCCTGCCGCCTTGGCCATTTGGATTGCATCGAGCGTCTCGGTCAGCGTTCCGATCTGGTTGAGTTTGATCAGAATGGAATTGGCAATTCCGTCTTTGATTCCACGCGACAGCCGGGCGACGTTGGTCACAAACAAGTCGTCCCCAACCAACTGAATCTTGTCGCCCAGCTCGGCGGTCAGCGCCGCCCAGCCCGGCCAGTCGTCCTCGGCCAGTCCATCCTCGATGGAGACGATGGGAAACTGCCGCACCCAGTCCTGATAGAACCGGATCATTTCGTCGGAGGTCCGAGCCGGCAGCCCGGATTTCCTGAACTCATATTTCTTGCCCCTGTAGAGCTCGCTGGAAGCAACGTCGAGCGCCAGCGCGATCTGTTTGCCGGGTTTGTAGCCGGCTGCAGAGATGGCTTCCAGGACAACTTCGACGGCCTGTTCGTCGCTTTTGAGATTGGGAGCAAATCCTCCCTCGTCACCGACAGCGGTGGTCAGCTTGCGCGAGGAGAGAACTTTTTTGAGATGGTGAAATGTTTCGACCCCCATGCGAAGCGCCTCGGAGAAGCTGCCAGCCCCGACGGGCACTATCATGAATTCCTGGAAGTCGAGCGTGTTGTCTGCATGCGAGCCTCCGTTGAGAATATTCATCAGCGGAATGGGCAGCAGCGATGCGTTTGCGCCTCCCAGATACCGGTACAGCGGCATATTCAGCAGCGTCGCCGCAGCGCGCGCGCACGCCATCGACACGGCCAGCATTGCGTTGGCGCCGAGCTTAGATTTGTTGGGCGTGCCGTCCAGATCAAGCATCGCGAGGTCCAGAGCACGCTGTTCGAATACTGCGCGACCGATCAGGCTGCCGGCGATCGACGAATGGATATTGCTGACAGCCTTCTGAACGCCTTTTCCTGCGTATCGCTTCTTATCCCCATCGCGAAGCTCGAGGGCTTCGTGTTCACCCGTTGACGCGCCCGATGGAACAGCGGCGCGGCCTATAATTCCCGAATTGAGAATGACCTCGGCTTCCACGGTGGGATTGCCGCGGGAATCCAGGATCTGCCGTGCTTTGATTTGAGCGATGTGTTCAGGCAAGAGGGCACCTCATGGCAACGACTGGAGCGCGGTAACGGCCGCAACGTTTACGATGTCTTCCCAGGAGCAGCCCCGGGATAAGTCATTGGCTGGCCGGGCCAGCCCCTGTAGGATCGGCCCGATGGCGCTTGCGCCGCCCAGTCGCTCCACCAGCTTATAGCCGATGTTGCCCGCATCTAAATCGGGAAAAATAAGGACATTGGCCCGGCCGGCTACGGCACTTCCAGGCGCTTTGGCTTGTCCAACTTCGGGAATGATGGCGGCGTCCAGTTGTAGGTCGCCATCGATCTTCAAATCGATTTTCCGAGAGTTGACGCTGCGAGTCGCTTCGGCAACTTTCTGCACGGAAGGCCCCACGGCGCTTCCCTGGGTTGAATACGACAGCATGGCTACGCGAGGTTCCTCTTCGAGAAAGCGAGTCAGGTTGGCGGCCGCCAAAATGGCGATTTCGGCCAACTGCGGCGCCGTCGGGTTGGGGATGACTCCACAGTCGGCAAAGACGAAGACGCCTTTGCAACCCAGCGATTTGTGGGAAGTCACCATCAGGAAAAAACTCGATACCGAAGTGACTCCGTCCTGCAGACCAATGCAGCGCAGGGCGGCCCGCACCGTGTCGGCCGTCGTATGAGCCGCCCCGGCAACGCTGCCGTCGGCGTCACCGGCGCGAACCATCAGTGCTGCAAAGTACAAGGGGTCGCGCGTGTGGTCGACGGCCTCGCGTTGCGTAACGCCGCGGGCGCGCATTCGCTCGAAATACCAGGCGGCATACTTTTCGATCGAACGCGCGTCGGTGCTGTCAATGATTTCGACGTCTCGAAGAGAAATCTCCTGACTGGCGGCAGCCTGCTGGATCTGTTGAGGACTCCCTACCAGAATCGGCCGGACTAATCGGGTATCGGCCAGATGGCGGACAGCCCGAAGCGTCCTCGGCTCGGCGGCTTCCGGAAAGACGATGCGTTTGTCGGCACGCACGGCCCGCTCCTTGATGCGCTCGAGGATCGACACAGCGGTTCATCATAACAGAGGTTCATGAATCCGGTGGTTTCGACGCGAAAAGGACGCCGCCTAGGCGGCGCCAGTGATGGCGGTGCCGTACCCGGAAGGGTACGCGGGCCTACTTTTTTTACAACAAGACCGCCCGATGGCAATTCGACCACGGTCACGAGCACGTACACGAGCACGTCAACGAACACGATCCCCTTCTGACCCCCGACCCCTGAAGCCTGACCCCTAGTTGTTAACGGCGTGAAAGGGTGCCCCGCCAGCGCTGGATCTCGGAACGCGTGGGAATCGACACGTGTCTGACTTCGAGTTTCTTGAGGATGTCCAGGACATCGATCATCCCGTAATACGGAACACTCGGTTCCGTCTCGATGATGACCGGTTTATTGGGGGCCTGCGCCATCTTGTTCCGGATGTAGGCGTGGAGTTCGGGAAGCGACGCGGGTCGCCGGTCCACCTGGATATCGCCCACGCCCCGGATGTGGATATGGATCGCGTCTTCGGGCCGGATGTCGGAGGGATCTTCTTTGGGGTATCCAAACACCAGCCCTCGCGTGGATGCATAGACGGCCGTAAGCATGAAAAAAATGATCAGCAGGAAAGCTACATCGGCCATCGACGCGGTCGGAATCTCAGCCGGGACTCTATGTCGAATTTTCATCTGCTGCACTCATGAATGCTGTGGTGAATGCTGTTGTGTGAATCATGCTGCGACTCATTCGGTGCTCGATCCGCAAATCCTAAAATCGTACTTCGTCATTCGTACTTCGTAATTCGTAACTCGTAATTTGTGATCCTGATTGCCCGCTCCCTTACGGTCGCGGCCCGGACATGGTCGCGGCCCTGTCATTTGACCCTGGCAACTGACTCCTAACTCCTAGTTTCGCGCCCGACTTCGCTGTTCGGTCATCAGTCCGATGCTGCGGGCGCCGCTGGTCCGCAAGCGCTCAAGGACTTGGTCGATTACCTGATACTGCACGGCGCGATCCGCTCGAATCACAAATTGTTTATCTGGAGCCACGGTAACAATGCCCAGAACAAACGGGGCGATCTCATCGTACGACGCAATGACGCGACCCTCCTGAACTCCGTCTGAAACCAGGACACTGCCGGCGGCATCGATGGCCACGATGGCGGCGTCCTTGGCCACTTCCACCCGGACTTCGGACTCGGGTAGCTCGACGCTTGTCTTGACCGGGCTGAATGACGTTGTCAGCATGAAAAAGATGATCAGCAGAAACGCGATGTCGGCCATCGACGCTGTCGGGATTACCGCTTCAATCTTGCGGACTTTGTGAATCATGCCGGAGCCTTCGGACTAGCCGGAGCAGGTTGATGTTCCAGCTCCTTGAAGGTCTCGACGAGCATCGCCGAACTGGTCTCCATATCCAGCGCGAAATTCGCGATGCGGCTAGTGTAGTAGTTGTAGGCGAACTGAACCGGCAACGCAATCATCAGTCCGGCGGCCGTCGTAATCAGGGCTTCGGAGATGCCGGCCGCCACGACCTTGGGATTGCCCAGACCGACCTCGGCCAGGGATTCAAAGGAGTTGATCATACCGGTGACAGTCCCGAGAAATCCGAAGAGGGGAGCGATGTTGGCGACACTGGCCAGAATCCATAATCCGCGTTCCAGCTTGGAGATTTCGTGGAGCGCGACGCTTTCCATGGCTTTTTCAATTTCCTGATCCGACTTGCCGAAACGCAGAAGTCCGGCTTTGAGGGTTTCAGCGACCGGGTTGAGGTATTGGTTGCAGACCTCAATGGCGCCCCCCAGGTTGCGGCGTTTCAGCTCGTCCCGGATGCGTTTGAAGATCTCGGCGGAATTGGCGCGGACGCGGTAGAAAGCGAGCGAACGTTCGACGATAAAAACAGCTCCGAGGATTGAGCAGATCAGCAGCGGCCACATGACCGGGCCGCCCCGGACGAAATAATCAACAAGGGCAAAACGACTCATGTCAGGGGTCAGGGGTCAGGGGTCAGGAAAACTGTGCCAATGAGGCGCCGATTGGAAGATGACATGGAGAGAGTATCCTACACACAGCGTATTAGTTGCAATTGAGACCACTGACCACTGGCCACTGGCCACTGATCCCTGACCCCTAACCCCTGCTTTTTATTTGCAGGCGCTTCAACTTCTCGTTGAGCGTGGTGGGATTGAGTTGGAGAAGACCGGCGGCGCGTTTCTGATTCCACGATGTTTTCTCGAGCGCCGTCGTAATCAATTTGCGCTCGTAGCTGGTTACCAGATCCTTCAAGGAAATCCCTTCTTCGATCTGCTGGAATCCATCGAACTGACTTGCGGGGTCGGCACCGGTCAGGTCGCGGGGGAAGAGATCGGGGCCGATTCCGCTATCGGAGGCAAGGACAACAGCACGCTCGATGACGTTCTCCAGTTCGAGAACGTCGCCCGGCCAGTCATATTCCATCAGGACCCGAAGCGCTTCGGGGCTGAGCGTGCAGACAGGCCGCTGGTCCTGCTCGCAGTAGAAGCGAATGAAATGGTCGGCCAGCAGCGGGATATCGATCTTGCGCTCGCGCAAGGGTGGCAGAACGATGCTGATCACGTTGAGGCGATAGTACAGGTCGTCGCGGAAGGCCTTTGCCTCTACGGCCTTCTTCAGATCAATGTTGGTTGCCGCGATGATTCGAACATCGACCTTGATGTTTTCGATTCCTCCGACACGCCGGAATTCGCGCTCCTGGATTACGCGCAACAACTTGGACTGGGTTTCGAAGGGGATGGTGCCGACCTCGTCCAGGAAGATCGTGCCGTTGTTGGCGACCTCGAACAATCCCTTCTTGGAAGCCGAAGCTCCGGTAAAGGCTCCCTTGACGTGTCCGAAAAGCTCGCTTTCGAGCAACTCATTGGGGATCGAACCGCTGTTGACCGGAATGAAGGGAGCCTCGGAGCGCGGGCTGCACTGATGGATGGCCTTGGCAACAAGCTCCTTGCCGGTGCCGCTTTCGCCTCCAATCAGGATGGTGCTTCGGCGTGGGCCGACCTGGGAAATCAGGTCAAAGACCTTTTGCATGGGCTCACTTTTGCCGATGATGCTCTGGAAGCTGGATCGGTCTCTGAGTGTGCGCCGCAGCTGGTGGTTTTCCATCTGCAGGCGCCGTTGTTGCAGGCCATTGTGGATGACCAGCAGCAGCTCTTCGTTCTTAAAAGGCTTGGTGACAAAATCAAATGCGCCGAGACGTGTTGCCTTCACGGCGCTTTCGATCGATGCAAACGCAGTCACCATGACGACGACGCTATCCGGATCGATCTTCCGGATCTCTTCGAGTGTCTGGATGCCGTTCATTCCCGGCATCATCAGGTCGACCAGAACGGCATCGAAGAAACCCTCGCGCAGCCGTTCCAGCCCCTCGGCGCCAGACACGGCCGTGGCCGCATGGTAGCCTTCCATCTCGAGCAGCTTTGAGATGACGTCACGCATGATCTCCTCGTCGTCGATGACGAGGATAGCGGGCTTGTCGATCGTCTTGCGGTCCAGAACCTCGGTCAGTGGACTGTGCTGGCTGGAAGCTTCAGCGTGAAACATGTTCCCTTTCCTGGAGCGCTCTCCACCGAAATTCGTCCGGCGTGTTCCTGAATGATCCCATAGCTGATCGAAAGGCCCAGGCCGGTGCCGTTTCCAACGTCCTTGGTTGTGAAGAAGGGATCGTAGATCTTCTTGATGTGTTCGGGCGAGATCCCGACTCCGCTGTCCTCGACATCGACGGTGATTCCGGAATGATCCCGGCGCGTTCGCACACGAAGATGACCGCCGCGCGGCATCGCATCGCGTGCGTTCATAAAGAGGTTGAGAAAAACCTGTTGCAGTTTCCCGCCGTTGCCGTAGGTCGCCGGCAGCGCCGGGTCGAATTCGATTTCAACCTCGACTCCGCTCTTCTTCAATTGATGGTCCAGCAACGACAGCGTTTCAGTGACAATCGAGTTGACGTTGACTTCCTCGAACTGGGTCGAGCTGACGCGGGCGAAATTGAGCAGATTGTTGACGATGGTGGAAGCCCGGAAAGTCTGTTGCTCGATTTTTTCGAGGGCCTCGCGCCGGGGATCATCCGCGGCCGTATTCTTCAGAAGAATCTGCGCGTAGCTGCTGATACCGGTCAGCGGCGTATTGACTTCGTGGGCGACGCCGGCAGCCAGCAGGCCGATCGAGGTGAGTTTTTCAGCCTGCTGCAACTGGTCTTCGAGTCGCGTTTTCTCGGAGATGTCGTCGAACATCAATACGACGCCGTGCACGACGTCGTCACGCAGCACAAGCGGCGTCAGAGTGACGTTGACGATGCGCCGCCCGGCCGGCGTGTCCAGAAATAGTTTGTAGACGCGAACTGTTTCCTGGATGAGCCAGCGATCTTGCGCGAAAAAGCGGCGCAGGGTCGCCAGCGCGTCGTCGGAGAAGAGATCCTCGATACGGGCGCCGATGGCTTGCGCTCGCGGCAGCCCGTACATTTTTTCAAAGGCGCTGTTCCAGGTCGAAATCCGTCCGTCCAGCCCGACGGCAACAATGCCGATGGGTGTCGATTCGATCAGGTTCTCGCTGTACACCTTCAACTGCTCGAACTCGAAGGCTTTGGATTGGAGCGACCCATACAGGCCGGCATTTTCGATGGCGATGGCCGCATAGCTGGAAAGGGCCGACACCAGATCGAGATCCTCGCTGGTCAGAAAGTCGCCGCGACGCTTCTTGCCCACGGCCAGCAGCGCAATGGCGCGGTTCTGCAAACGCAGCGGCTGCAGATAGTGGATGCCCAGGCGGTGCAGCCGGCTTCGCAGATCGACGATCTCGGGATTCTCCGCCGCCATGAACAGTGGATTGAGCTCACGGTCGTAGTCGGCAAACACGATCTCTGGGATGGAAAAGGAATCGTGCTCGATTTCAGGCATCCCGACCGAGTTGACCAGGCGATAGTGGAAGGGAGCCAGCTCGTCGCGAATCAGCAGGGCCGCCGTGTCGATGTCCAGCGTCGTGCGGATGCGGTTGAGCAATCGGCTGGATAGTTTCGGCAGGCTGATGTCGGACGTCAGGGTTTTCGCGAAATCGGCAAAGGAATTCCGGTAGTCGTAATGGTCTTTGTAGAAGCGGCGGTCCAGCAGGCTCTGCGCATGTCCGCGCAACGGCGCAAAAAGAAACGCGACGGCCAGCGCCGCCAGCGCCGAGATGACAAAACCCGTCTGCGGAGCAACCAGCTGGACGGCCCGGCCTGCCAGCAGAATCAGCACGAAATAAATGCCCACAACGGCGCCGGAGGCCGCAAAGTACGCCGCGCCCGTCTTGAACAGAATATCGACGTCCATGAGGCGGTAGCGCAGGATGGCGTAGCCGAAGGCCAGGGGAATGCAGGCCAGCGAAAGAATCGAAGCCTCCATCCAGTACGTCGCGGATTGACCGAACAAATATGGCAACGCGTAGAGAAGCGCGAACGGAAGGACCCCGACGACCGATCCGCGCGTGATCCACTTCATCTGCTGGCGAAGTTCCGGAGTTGCTTCGCTCTTGCCGTGGAATAACGCCGCGGTGGCCAGCAGGAAGGTCAGGACAAAGTAGAACAGGTGCAGGCGATCGAAAAAGAACTGAAACGTCAGGTCGCGTGGGACGCCGACGTGGTAGAGCGCTCCGGTAAACCACAGGATGTGAATACCGAGCAACAGCGTGAAAGGAAGATAGAGCAGCCAGGCCGTCCCGGGCCGCTGCCTCAGTACGAGCTTCTTGGAGGGGAAGCAGAGACAGAAGTGCAAAAACAGCGACGGGAGCAGCAGCAGCGCCACCGAAGAGATCCCGTAAACGGCGACATCGAAGCGGTCCGCTTCACCTGTGTACCGGAACAGATAGAGCAAAAATGAAAGAAAGCAGACCAGATAAAAGTGAAAGGCGCCGTGCGCGTTCCAGTTCCGGAAAAACACGATGACGCCGATCACCAGGTAGATAAACGCCACAGCCACCTTGAAGTAATCGGCCGAACTCATCACGGCGCGCAGGTTCAGGTGCAGCGGATGGCTGACTTCGATCTGGCTGGCCGACTTGCGGACGACGTAGATGGCCTCGCGCGACTGGTCGAGCGATTCGAGGATGCGCGTGTAGTCGTCCAGGTCGGCGACTACCCGGCCGTCCAAACTGAGCAACAGGTCTCCCTGGGAAATGCCCGCGTCGGCCGCCGGACCATCGGGGCTGACTAGGCGCGCCTCGACGCCGGCGCTGGTCTGCCGCCAGATGACGCCGTCGGTCTTTTCCTGCCAATGGGCGCGTTCGCCCAGGTTGAGGACGCCGAAATACACGGCGACCGCAGTCAGGAGGATCGCTGCCGCAAACTTAAACTGGACCGGTACCTTCATGGAGACACTCACGGATAAGGCTGCCAAAGCAAATTGTATACCAGCTGTACGAAAGTTTGAACTTGAAAGGATTTGCGTTTATTTATAAATACTTACCGGTAGAAAACTGGCGCCAATGTCGGGGTTTTATCCAAGAAAATGGACGCCATCCAAAAGGCAGGGGTTAGGGGCTAGGGGTTAGGATAGGGGGGGTGGGGTTAGGGTTGGGGCCAGGGAATTACGAGTTACGAATTTCAAGGCGGTTGAAATCCATCCGAAATTGCCGAACCCTAACCCCCTAGACCCTAACCCCTAGAAATTGACGGACAGGCCGCCGCGGATAGAGCGAGGGTTCTTCACAAAAACAACCTGTCCCTGCCTTGTCTGCAAGGGGCCCAGATCGTCGTTGAGAGCATTACGCAAATCCAACAGGGCTTCCAACCGTGGCGAGAAACCCAGCATGTCGGGGAAGGGGATCATCTGGCGGATAAACAGATTCACACCCTGATTTCCCACATCGTAGGTATCGGTGAAGGGGTCGACCGTACCGATGGGTTTGCCGGGAACGACGCGAACGATGGCGGTCAAGTGTGTATGGGTCGGCGACAAGTGCGCGTCCATCTGGGCCGTCAGCGAGTGAAAACGGCCGCGACGGGTCAAGTCAGCGATGCGGGCCGGGTCGAATGTCTCGACCGAACCAGCGGTGTCCAAGCCGGCGGCGCGCGTCATAGCGTAGGAAAGTTTGGTCGAAAGCTCGGGCAGAAACTTGTGGCGGTAGGAAAAACGGGTTCCTCGACTCCGGGCCAGCCGCTGGTCAAGAAACAGGACGCTGCTTGTCCGGTTGGCCGCCGTACCCAGTAGCGCCAAAAACGGGGAGGTTTCACCATAGGCGTCCGTATAGAAGCCCGCCACTTCCAACCAGTCGCTGTCGCCGATGCGCTGGCTAGCGCCCGCTTCGTAGTAACGCATGCCGCCGAAGTGAAGGCGGTCGCGGATCTTGGACATGTGAAATGAATCGGCCAGGCTGACTGTCTCGCCCGAAGGAAGCGGGACGGAGTTGGACTGGCTCGATCGTCGCGATGTCACGAGCGAATAGATCAAAGTGCTGTCAGTCGGTGTGTACTCCACTTCCAGGTGCGGATTGATAAAGCTGCGAGTCGTTCGCGACTTCAATTGGTCGATGTCCAGCCCGACGACCAGCCGGAGCGGATCGGCGACTCGAACTGCATTGTGCACGCTGAGCGAAAGATTCTTGACGATGCCGACGGCGTCCAGAAATGAAGTGGCTTCCGACAACCGGCCCGGATTGGCCAGCATCGACAGGCTGGGCTGATCGTAACTGACCCGGCTGAAGCCTAGCGCCACCTGCAACTCGGAGCGATCCCCTATCGGTTGGCTGACAAAGTTCCGTACCTTCCAGATGGAATCATTTCCAGAATTCAGTTGTCCGGCGAATGTATAGGTCGCCAAGCCGGGCAGCGACTGGGAAACGGCAAAGTTGGTCGCCATTCCCTGGGCCTCGCCTGGCAGCGCGAAAAAGCTCCCACTGAGGGGCGCCGCCGAGTACCACTGCAGCGCGGCATTCTGGCCTGTAAATGCAGATGCAGCCGGCTCGCTGCCAGTCGCTCCAGGAGTGTTGCGCAGGATCATGCGGTTGTCGGAGGACGTGCGGAGGATCGTCTTGATGTCGAGGTTCTTGCCCTTCTGTTCCGGAAGCAGATCAACCAACTGCTGGAGCACCAGTGTGAAGTTCAAAGACTGACCCGATCGCAGTTGGAATCGAGTGGCCGACAGCGGCTTGAACTGCGAGTTTTTGATCCGGATCAAATAGTCGCCCGGCGTGAGGTTCAAAACCCGGAATCCGCCGCGCTTGTCGGTGCGAGCCGTGAAAATCTCGGGAGCTTCAGGAACGTCACTGCGCAAAATCGAAAAAAGGAGGTTGGCAACGGCGATGCCCTTCTCGTCGCGGGCGACACCGCGCAGATCCGAGCCAGCCGCCATGGCGGAACCGGCCACCAACGAGAAAACAGCCATCAGAAGAACAGCCCTGCGAACGCCGATCATGACCCCTCACCCAAGTGTCTTGATACCTGCCGTTATAGTCTATCAAAATGAGGTGAATGGTTCAAAAAAAAGGGCAGGGGTCAGGATTCAGGGGTCAGGGGTCAGGGAATTGC